>JAFSDX010000121.1 GCA_017436025.1 Thermoguttaceae bacterium | reverse complement strand
CGTTTTGAAGGAGCAGGACGTCGTGAACGCGGTTCCGTTCGAGGACGCGTCGGTAACGACGACTTGGTCGATCGACCTGCACTATCCGGAACCGGAGAACGCTAAACACTTCCCGGGCGAGGAGTTCCGCGCTTACTGCGTTCAAACGAACATCAAGCCTTACGCGATTCCGTACCGTTGCCTTTACTCGCGCAACGTCGAAAATCTCTTTATGGCGGGGCGCAACATCAGCGTGACGCACGTCGCGCTGGGAACGATTCGCGTGATGCGCACCGGCGGAATGATGGGCGAAGTCGTCGGGATGGCGGCGTCGATTTGCAAGAATCATAAGTGCTTGCCGCGCGACGTTTACAGCGATTATCTCGACGAGCTGAAAGCGCTGATGACCGAAGGCGTCGCGCCGCCGACCGCGAAAGCGACGCAGTTCGCGCGCCCGAAATGGCTGCCGTCGGACGCGAAAAACTTGGCGCTCGGCGCGAAAGTCGCCGTTTCGAGCCTGTACAAAAAGGCGCATTACCCGGCGTCGGCGATTAACGACGGCAAACTCGACGTTTACAAGAACGAAGGCCGCTGGGTCAGCGACGAAGCCGAGTCGCATTGGGTCGATTTCGAGTTCGCCGGGGAAACGACGCTCGACGCTTTCCGCGTCGCGAGCGGGCAAGCGTCGGCCAAAACGCCGCTGACGAAGTTCCGCCTGCAAGTCGAGCGCGACGGCGCGTTTGTCGACGTCGAAAGCGCGGCGGTCGAAAACAACGACGCGGCGGTCGTCGCGTTGAAGTTTAACCCCGTTTCCGGCAAGAAGTTCCGTCTGCAAATCGACGAAACGCCGGGGAACCTGGCGCGCCTTTGGGAAGTCGAGTTTTACCGCGTCGGGAAATGACCGAAACGCCCGAAACAATCGAAAACGAACGCGAGGGGCGGTTTCGCGACGGGGCCGCTTTCGCGTTCGTTCGGCGTTTGGGAAAACAACGCGTTGTTTTAAGCGTTGATAAATAACTTCTTGCGGCGTCCTCTTCGCCGCGTTTGACTTTTAAAACATTCCCGACGGCGTCGGCGGGCAATTTAGCGGACTGTCGTTGATTGCGTTTATCGGTTTCTTCATTTTGTTGGCGAAAATCGGGTTTTACCTGATCGACGAGCTGAAAGCGAAGGATTTCGATATTCGCCAAGCGAAGCGCGACGAAAAGCGCGAGGCGTTTTACCGAATTGCCGGGAAACGTTAGTTTAGGTAAAATAGAAGGTTAAGCTAAGGAAAAGCGGAGCGAATCGCGGAAAATCGCTCTTGAATAAGGCCGGAAAAATCGTTATTATCGGCGGCGTCGTTCGGGCGGTCGCGAGACCGAACGGACGCCGTCGTCGCTCGGTTTGCCCGGCTTTCCCGTTTTGCCTATTTGCCCGTTTTTCCTCGTCTTTTTCCTTTATGTCGGCTCTTTTACTCCTTCCGCTCGCCGCGACTTCGGTCGGCGGCGCGATCGCGCTCGGGGCGCTTTTTTATTTTTTCAACGGTTCGAACGACGACGCTCGTTCTTTAGCGACCGAGCCCGCGTCTCTTGGCGAAGCGTTGCAAGTTGAGAAAACGTCGGGGGTTAGCGCGCTTGAAAAAACGGTTCGCGAAGAACGGGAACGTTCCGAGCGGGCCGTCGCGGAGTTGGAGCTTCGACGTCGAGAACTCGCCGACTTTTACGCTCGCGCCAACGCCGAACTCGAAGCGCGTCGCGCGACGCTCGAAACGCTGACCGCGCAAGCGACCGAAGCCGCCGCGACGTTGGGGCGCGTTTTGGACTCCTTTTCGACCGCGTTCGGAGCGTCGCCGGAAAAAGGAACGTCCCGAGAAGCGCCGCGTCGCAACCGTCCGACTTCCAAGCGGTTAACGTCGTCGACGGTCGATTCGCGTCGGGCGGCGGACGCGTTCGAACCGCTGTTTGCGTTGGAAGACGAGTTGCGTTGGGAACTCGACGAAGCGCGCGGTCGAGCGGCTCGATAAGAACGGCGATTGGTTTTAAGCGTTGAAAAAAAAGGAGTTGGCGGAGATGGGAAACGCGGAAAACCGAGCGAAAGAGAGCGGCGGCGTCTTTGCCGTCAAACTCGACGCGTTTTGCGGCCCGCTCGACTTATTGCTCTATCTGGTGCGAAAACGCGAGTTGGATATTCTCGACATTCCAATCGCCGAGGTAACGGAGCAGTTTCTGGTCTTCGTCGAGGCGCTCGAAGCGCTCGAACTCGACGCGGTTGGCGACTTCTTGTCGCTGGCGAGTTCGCTGATCGAGATCAAATCGTTTCACGCGCTTCCGACGGAGGAAGAGGCGGTCGAAACGATCGAAGACCCGCGTAAAGACTTGGTAATTCAGCTCTTAGCGTATAAGAAATTTTGCGAAAACGCCGGCGTCTTGGAGGAACGCGGCCGACTTTGGGCCCGACGTTACCCGCGACTTTCGAACGACTTGCCGAGAGCGACGCGGAATTTCGCCGAAGAGCCGATTCAAGACGTCGAACTTTGGGACTTGGTCGGCGCGTTCGGACGGATTTTGCGCGAAAAAACGCCGGTCTTTAGACACTCGATGAAACGCGAAGACACGCCGATAAGCGTTTTGCTGCAAAGGGTTTACAATCGTTTGAAGCGCGAGCGGAAAGTGCGCTTCACCGCGCTTTTCGACAAGGCCGACCGCAAGTCGACGCTGATCGGGATTTTTTTGGCGATTCTCGAGCTGACGCGCCGCGGATACGCGTTCGTCGAACAGGAGACGGCGTTCGGCGATATTCAAGTCGCTTATCGCGAAAACGAGAAGCCGTTCGACCTCGTCGACGCCGGGGCGAGCGATTTCGTCGAGTCGGCGCAAGCGGGATAACGCCGTCGATTTAACTGGTTGAAAAAGAAAACGTTCGAAAACGGCGCGCGGAAACGGTCGTTTTCGGGCGTTTTTTTGCGTCCAACGGAAATTTGACGAGTCTAACAGCGTTAACCTGCGCTAATCGGATTAGTTGGGGCTAACTCGGCGCAAGCAAAAAAAAGCGCCGCTCGCGGAGAAAACGAACGGCGCCGCGTCGAAGCGAAATTTCGACCGTCGACGGCGCGCAAGGGAGAAAATAAACGCGGCGCCGAACGGCGGAAAGTCGAAAACGTCCGCGTTAAACTCCGTCGAGAACGGATGTTGCGCGAAAAACGGAGCAAACGCGGCGCTCTCGACGGTTTCGATTCGACGTTGCGGAGAGCCGAAACGAAGGTCTAAGCCGCGACCGTTTCGGAGTTGTTAAGTCGATAATTAGCGACGGTTTCGAAAAACGCTTGCAAACTCTCGCAAGCGTCCAAAACGCTCTGCGCGAAAAGTTCCGTTTGGCGATAAAGGTTCGAAAGGAAAAGGGATTCGGTCGCGTCGCCAAAGACCGTCCAAGGACAGCGGCAAGGAATACGCGGGCGGTTTTTTTCGATGAACCCGACGACGTCTTTCGCCGGATAACCGATAAAAACGCCGACTTCGTGCGGAAATTTTTCGATTGAAAATCGTTGATAAAGCGTTCGGAGAAACGTCTTTAAGTCGCGGGACTCCGGGTAGCCGCAACGTTGGAGCGTCGCGAAATTTTCCGGTTGAGAAACGGCGCGACGAAGAGCGTCGCGGTGAAAAAACAGAACGAGCGAGCTGTTGTCTTCGACGCGAAGCCGAACGTAATCTAGCTTCAAAATTTTAAGAACGTCGTCGCGAGTAAAGCTAAAGGGCGAATCGGCCTGCGTTTGCGACTTATAACAATGCCGAACGCGCAAAAGTTCGCCCGGTTTGACGCCGCTTCGCACCGCGGCGGTCTTCACAAGGAGAAAACGTAAGGCTTCTTTTCGGTCGGCGTCGCAAATGAAGTCGTTCATAAAGTTAGTTGAGGCTAATAAACGGGGTGAAAAATAAGCCGGTTTGCGAAGGCTAACAAAACGGCGGTAAACAACGGAGTTTTTTCTTTTTGTGTCTATTGTAACCGATTTTGGAGGCGACGTCAATTAGTTTTGTCTAATTTTTGGGTGGTTTTGCGTAATTTTGTTAGAGGGGGTTAATTTGGGGCGATTTGTTTGGGAACGTTTGGTAAGACGCGGCGAATAGGAAGGACGCGCAAACCTATAAAAGGCCAAACAAACGCGCTAAAATGAAAAACAAGCGAGAGAATAGGCGGTTTTTAAGGGAAAAGACGGCGTTTAAGCGTTGAAAGTTAAAAGAGACTAAGACGCTCGTCTTCCCGCCGTTTCCTTAAAAAACGGCGGGAAGGGAGAAAAGAAAAGGGCGCGTTGAAACGCTTAGTCGTTCCAAGACAACGTTTCCGGAAGGGGCGAGCCGAGGTTGACGCAACCGTCCTCCGTAACGACGACGATATCTTCGACGCGCAACCCGCCGACGCCCGCGCCGTAAAGGCCCGGTTCGACCGAAACGACGTCGCCGACGACAAGTTCCGGGCCCTTGAAGTCGAGAAGCGGCGGTTCGTGGAGCGAAAGTCCGAGCCCGTGCCCGGTTCCGTGCGTCATCCGGATTTCCGTTTCCGCTTCCGGCGTGCCCGGCGCGGCGTAACCGAAGCCGTATTTTTCGAGAGCCGCGATCGCCGCGCGGTGAACCGTTTCGGCGGAGACCCCGGCTTTGATCGTCGCCGTCGCCGCCGCTTTCGCCGCGCGCACCGCTTCGAGCATCTTGGCGTAAATCGGTTTGATCGTTCCGTTTATAACCGTGCGCGTGCAGTCGCCGTTGTAGAGCGTCGCCTTGTTCGTCGGGAAAACGTCGATGATGATCGGCTCGCCGGTTCGCAAGGGGCCGGTTCCGTAATTGTGGCAGTCGTCGCCGTCTTTTCGACCCGCGACGATCGCCGGAACGTTCGCGTAACCGGCGTCGAGGAGCGTGCGATCGATGAAAGCCCGCATATTTTCGGAAGTTAGCATTTCGCCGTTCGCCCAAAGGACGCCGTCGGCGTCCGGAATCGCGTTCGCGATGCGGCGGCAAGCGGCGCGCATCGCTTCTTCGGTCGCTCGTTGCGCTTCGCGAATCGCCGCGATTTCGCGCGAGTCTTTCGAACGACGCTCCAAAACGCCGCGGAAGACGTCGCATTCGCAAGAAATCCCGACTTTCGAGAGCGCGTCGACGTAAACGAGCGGGAGCGTGCGGTCGGAGACGACGAGTTCGACGCCTTGACGGCGGAACGCTTCCGCGACGCTTTGCGCGGTCGCGAGTTCGCGGTCGCCGGAGAGTCCGGTTTCGGGCGCGAAGTCGGCGGGACAAGCGACGAAGTCGGCCTCGGCGGAGCGGATCGCGCGGTCGGTTTCGATATCGCGCAAAATCAGGAGCCGCGTTTTGCTCGACGGAGCGCGTTCGGCGTTCGTCGACGGTTTAGCTTCCGGAAAGGTCGCCGGCTCTTCGAATTCGAGAACCGCCGCCGGGTCGTGAGCCAAAAATCGCATTTTCCAATAGAGCGTCGCGCTGTGCGACGGGACGCCCGCCGTTAAATAAGCCTTTTTCATTGTTCGGTTTAGGTTTGCGTTGTTGGGGGTGATTGTTTTTTGTCGTTAAAACGAGGAAAGACGCGACGACCCGAAAACGAGTCGAACCGCCGCGAACGTCGGCGCCGCTCCGACGCGAGGAAACGTCGCCGAGTTGGGAAACGTCGAACGCTAACTTGCCGCGACAAAACGGGTTAGTTTGCGACGGCGTTTCGGCGAGGAAAGCGTCGCGACTGCTCGGCGTTAAACGCTGGAATCGCGCCGCTTAGCGAGCGACCGCTTCCGGGTGTTCCGCCGCCAAGTGTTTCAATACGGCGCGCGCCAACGCTTGACCGATCGGCTCGATGTTCGCCAAAATCCATTTCGCGTCGCGTTCTTCGTCGTGAAACGCGATCTCGACCAAAACGGCGGGCGCGTTCGGGTTCGCCGTTTCGTAAAGCGGTTTGCCGGGGCCGAAGTGGCTGTGCGACTCTTTGACGCCGCGGTTCGGGCCGTTGTAAAGCGTCAAAATTTCGTCGACGACGCGCTTGGCGAAGCGTTCGCCTTCGCCGCCGAAACGGAAGCAAAACGCTTCGGTTCCGCGAGCGCGCTTGTTGGCGGCGTTCGAGTGAACGGCGAAATAGAGGTCGACGTCGCGGGCGTTCGCTTCGGCGACGTAATCGCGGAGCCCTTTTTCCGGGTCGTTGCGATAAACGACGACGCCGTGCGCTTTTAAGATCGGCTCCATAACGTCGGCGACTTCGTTCATCCGCTCTTTTTCGCTGCGGTAATCGCCGAATCCGATGTTGCGAATTTGGTTCGACGGACTGAGATAGAGCGAGACGGCGTTCGGTTTGAAGCGCGGCATATCGGCGAGCGTCGGGAGGGGCGCGTCGTTCGACGCGGCGTCGGCGGAGACGGTCAACTTGGGGCGCGCTTCCGGATCGACGGTTTCCGGGGCGACCGGGTCGGCGACTTGCGCGAAGACGGTCGAGGAAGCGCAACACAACGCGACGGCGAGAGCGAATTTGAGAAACGACGGCATTGAATTTTCTCCTAAAATTTTTCGCGAAGGAAAGCGAGTTTTTAAGCGCGAATCTAAAAGCGATTCGGCGCGTCGACGGCGAGGGAAAGGACGCCGTCGCGACGGTTCGAAGAAAAGAAAATCGAGCGCGAACGCAACGGGCGTCGCTTTTTATTTTAACGTCGAGACGCGAGAATCGCAAGGTTGCGCGCGAAATTTTTTCCAAGAAACGCGAAAAGAGATAAAAACGCGACGTCCGGCTCTTCGGGGGAAAAGCGCGAACGTCGCAAAAGTTTCGCGCCGCGACGCAGTCCAATCGTCGCGGCTTTATAACGCGAACGCTCAAACCGCCGACGCGTTAAGCGCCGACGGTTCGCGGTTTAGCGTCAGATAAGGCGCTTGGCCAACGCGTCGAGTTCGTCTTCGTCGACGAAGAAGTCGAGTTCGTCGAACGCGTCGGCAAACGCCGACGAAACGGCTTCGACTTGG
>JAFSDX010000120.1 GCA_017436025.1 Thermoguttaceae bacterium | reverse complement strand
GTAGTTAACGCAACGCCCCTTGCCGTAAGGAACGGTGATGAGGAGCGGTTCGTGGCGGTTCAAACCGCGTTTGTCGGCGGGCGCGAAGGCGGTCATGAGGACTTCGACGTTGTGAGCCGGGCCGCGCATGCGTTGATAAAGTTCGTCTTCGCAGTGGCGGAACGTTTTCGGAAGTCCTTTCATAATCGGGTGTTCCGGCGCGCGATTGTCGATCGGGAACGCCCATTGCGGGCCGTGGTCGCCGCCGACGCCCGGTTCGACCGCGTCGATAATCACCTTGCCGTCGTTATCGAGGTAGAGGTACGGGCCGCTGTTTTCGTTGCGCCCTTCCCAACCGCCGAGACCGATCATTTCATTGTAAGCCGGCCACTTCGAAAACGCGTTATTCCCGGCGTGATAGCTCAGGAAACCGCCGCCGTTTTTGACGAACTCGACGAACGCTTTGTTCATTTCCGGGTTCCAACTGTCGCCGTTGTAATTCATCACGACGAGGTCGTATTGCGAAAAATCGACGTTAAACTTCGACATATCGCCGCCTTTGCCCGGCGCGGTCGCGACGTCGACGTCGAACATCTTCGCGTCTTCAAGAATCTTCACCAAATACGGCGTCGTTTCTTTCCAGTTGTGATTGTTTTGTCCGTCGATGATAACCGTGCGGATTTTATCTTGCGCCGACGCGCCGACGGCGAACGTAAGCGTCAACGCGAGGGAAGCGGCGAAAAGGGACGCGTTTTTCCAAAATTTCAGCGACATCTTCTTTTCCTTTTTAAAAACGACCAAGGGAAAACTCGACGGCGACCGTCGAAACGCCCTCATTTTACCCGACGCGCCGCCAAAAATCAACGATTTTTTCGCCCAAAAACGCAAATTTTCCGAAAATCGCGCCCTTTTCCCGCCTTTTCCCGTTTCGCGTCCCGCTTTCCGCGCCAAAATCGGCCGCGTCGGTTGAAAAAAACGCCCCTTTAGTTATAATGGCCAAAAGCGGCGCACGTTCGCCGTCGTTAACACCCCAAAATTCAATTAACGAAACAACGAAAGGAAGCCGTTATGAAAATCGTCGCGATGGCCAACGGCGGTTTCGCGCTCCCGACGCTTCGAGCGCTCCGCGCCTCCCGACACGAAATCGTCGCGGTGATCGCAATGCCGATTCGCGCCAAACGCCAAGACAAAAAAGCCGGAATCCCGCCGATTCGCGCCGCCGCGGCCGATTTTTTGGCGGACGTCCCGCTCTTCGACCCGGAAGACGTTAACTCCCCCGAAGGCGTCGCGCTCGTCAAAAGTTTCGACGCGGACTTGATTTTTATCTGCGATTACGGCAAAATTCTGTCGCCGGAAGTCATTGACGCGACGCGACTTGGCGGCGTCAACCTGCACGGTTCGCTCCTCCCGAAATACCGCGGCGCCGCGCCGATCAACCGAGCGATTGAAGCGGGCGAACGCGAACTCGGCGTCAGCGTCATCTTCATCGAACCGAAAGTCGACGCCGGGCCGATCGTCGCGGTCGACTCCTACTTCCCGACGCTCGACGAAACGGCGGTCGAAATCGAAACGCGCCTCTCGGAAATTGGCGCTCCGCTCGTTTTGGACGCGATCGACCGCATCGAATCGGGCAAAATTAAACCGTTGTCGCAAAACGACTTACAAGCAACGAAAGCGCCAAAATTGCGCAAAGAGGAAGGCCGAATCGACTGGTCGCTTCCGTCGGCGACGCTCGTCGACAAATACCGCGCGTTCCAGCCTTGGCCGCGGGTTTACTCCGATTGGGCGAAAGCCGCGGCGCCGGACGCTCCGCCGGTTCGTCTCGTCTTGGGCCCGTTCGCAACCTCCGAAACGCAAACGATTTGCGACTCTCCCGACGTTCCGACCGACGCCGCGCCGGGAACGGTCGTCGCGGTCTCGAAAACGGCGTTTTGGGTCAAAACGGGCGACGGCGCGCTCGCCGTTCTCGGCGTCCAACCTGCGGGCAAAAAACAACTTGCGTCCGAAACGTTCCTGCGCGGTTACCCGCTCAAAGTCGGCGATTCGTTGCGCTAACGCTTCCCGTCAAAAGATTTAGAACAACAAAAACGCGCCGCCGATCGAAAACCGATCGAGGCGCGTTTTTCTTTTAAACGCAACTCAATTAACAACGCGACTTAGTATTCGACGCTTAAAATCGAATCGTCCTCCTCGGAAGCGAATAACGCGTCGAGAAGAGCCGCCGCCAACGTCGCCGTTTCGCTATCCTCTTGTTTCTCGGCGTTTATCTCCGACGCGGCGAACGAAATCGTCGTCCACTCGGAAACCGCGCCCCCCGCCCCGAACGCCCGAACGCGAAACTCGTACCGATAATTCGCGTAAACCGCCGTCGCCGTTCGCTCGGTCGCGGTCGTTTTTTGCGCCAACGTCCAATCGCGACGCCAAGTCGCGCCGTCGTCGTTCGAATCTCGGTACTCGACTTCGTACCCGAGCGCCCCGTCGACCGCGTTCCAAACGAGCGGAAGCGTTCGGGACGCCGCGTCGTACTCGTCGAAGCTAAACGCCGACGGCGCCGAGATTTGCGTCGTTTCCAAATCGGCGCGCCAAGTCGCTTCAAGCGGAAGCGATTCGATCTCGTTCCCCGCCGCGTCGACGACAAACGCGCTAACTTTAAACGAGTAAACGCTTTCCGGACGAACCTTCGTCGCGACGCGCTCGACGATATTACCCGACGTCGTCGAAACCGTTTCGGACGACAAAATCGTCGCCGCCAAACGCCATTCGCCGCCGTCGACGCGATAATAAACCTTGTATCCGTCTTCGTTTACCGCTTCGTCGCGCCAACTCGTTTCGAGCCGACCGTCGGCAAAGACGCCAAATTGAAAATTACTCGGTTGCGCCGGAAGCGTCTCCGCGTCGACGACGCTTACCTCCGAAATCGTTGAAACAACGCCGTTTGCGATTCGCGCTTCGACCTTCAAACGGAACCCGACGTCGGCGTCCGTCGGCCAATACGTCGCTTCGGTCGCGCCGTCGATCGCCGTTTCGTTCCCTAAGGAATCGACGCGGAACCATCGATATTCGGCGACTTGCGTCGCGTCGACGCCGCCCGACTCGACCGACGCGGAAACCGCTCCGCCGACTCCGAACGCGCCGCTAAGCGAGAGCGTCGGCGCCGCCGCGCTCGGTTCGAACGTCGCGACAAGAGGTTCCGACAAGATTTCGTTCCCCGTCGCGTCGAACGTAAACGCGCAAATTTTAAAGGAATAGACGTTTTCAGGACGAACGCTCGTCGCGACGCGCTCAACAACGTTACCCGACGTCGCCGAAACCGTTTCGGACGATTCCAACGTCGCCGCCAAACGCCAAGCGCCGCCGCCAATACGATACCAAACCTTGTAACCGATCTCGCCGACCGCCGCGTCGTTCCAGCTCGTTTCAAGCCGACCGTTCGCGTAAACGCCGACGTTCCAATCGGTTGGAGTCGCTAACGTTGGAACGGTCGCGACTTCAAACTCGATTTTTTGCGACGTCGCGCCGTCAATCGTTTCTAGCGCCGCCGTCGCGCTTTTTCCGTCGAACGTTCGAACGAAATCGCCGTCGAGCGGCGCGCCGTTCTCATCCGTCCAACGAATCGACGCAAACGCCGCCGTTTCGTCGGTTGCGTCGTTCGTTCGCGCGTTCGACAAATCGACGACGCCGTGAAACTCTTCTGGTAAAACGACGTTTGAAAGCGCCGCGTTCCAAAGAACCGCCGTTTGCAACGTCAAATTCCTCGTTAAGTCGAGCGTTGTCAACGCGTTGCCGGCGCACTTTAACGTCGTCAGCTCTTTAGCGGCGCGCAAGTCGAGAGCCGTCAAAGCGTTGAACGAAACGTCGCAATAAATTAACGCCGTCGTTTGCGACAAGTCGATTTCCGTCAAGGCGTTCGACGCGCAACGGAGCGACTCAAGCGCCGGAACGGACGTTAAATCAAGCGTCGTCAACGCGTTATCGGCGACGTTAAGCGCGGTCAAGGCGGACGAATCGAGCGTTAAATCGGTTAACGCGTTCCCGGAAACGTCGAGTCGTTCAAGCGCGTTAATTCCCGTTAAGTCAAGAGTTCCGACAAGTCCGAGGTTCGACCAAGCGATCGATTTAATCCGTTTAACGCCGGTTGCGTCCGCCTTCCAAACGACGCCGGATAACACAGTATTGACAAAAACTTTTATTAAGGTATAATTAAATT
>JAFSDX010000119.1 GCA_017436025.1 Thermoguttaceae bacterium | reverse complement strand
TGGGGGTCTTGGGCGAACGCTCAAAAGTTGGTCGACTCGAAATGGCGTTACGAGCTGTTTTATTGGGATTACGTCTTCGGCGTCGTCGCGGCGGCGGCGATTTTTGGCTTGACGATGGGCTCGAACGGCGAATACGGGCGTTCGTTCTGCGCGGACTTGGCGCAAGCGGACTGCAAGTCGATGTGTTGGGCGTTCGCCGGAGGCGTCGTCTTTAATATCGCGAACATTCTGCTCGTCGCGGCGATCGCGATCGCGGGGATGTCGGTCGCGTTTCCGGTCGGGATCGGGCTTGCGTTGGTTCTCGGCGTTTTGCTGAATTACGTCGCGAATCCGGCGGGCTCCGGGAACTCGGCGCTTCTTTTCGTCGGCGTCGGCTTGGTTACGTTGGCGATCATTACGAGCGCGCTTTCGTACCGCAAACGCGACGCGGCGAACGCGACCGACGACGGCGAGAAAAAGCCGATCGGCAAGGGCCTGACGCTGGCGGTCGTTTGCGGCGTTTTGATGTCGCTCTTCTATTACTTCGTCGCGAACTCGCTGGCGCAAACCCAGTTGGCGAACGGCGATTTGGTCGCGCCGACGCTCGCGAACCTCGCGCAAGAGGGCGCCGTCCTGCAATCCGGCAAAATGGGGCCTTACGCGGCGAATATGTGCTTCGCGCTCGGGATTTTGGCCTGCAACTGCGTTTATATGCCGCGCTTGATGAAGAAACCGTTCGTCGGCGAACCGGTCGAAAAGGGCGCTTATTGGAAGGGTTCGTTCCGCAACCACTTCTGGGGCTGGATCGGCGGCGGGATTTGGGCCGTCGGGATGACGTTCAACGTCGTCGCGTCGGGCGTCGCGTCGGCGGCGATCGCGTACGGGCTCGGTCAAGGCGCGACGCTGATTTCGGCGATTTGGGGCGTCTTCATTTGGCGCGAATTTAAGGGCGCGTCGAAAGACGTCGTTCGTATGTTGGCCGCGATGTTCGTCTTCTTCGTCGTCGGTTTGGGCTTGATTATCGGCGCGAAATTGGAAACGCCCGCCGCAGAACCGACCGACGAAGCCGCCGCCGTCGCGACGGTCGAAGGGGAAACGGAAGCGGAAGCGACCGAAACCGCCGCCGACGCGCTCGTCGGCGAAGAAACCGCGACCGAAGCGGAAGCGGTCGAACCGGCGGAAGCCCCGGCGGTCGAGGAACCGGCCCCGGCGGAAGCCCCGACCGTCGGAGAACCGGCGACCGAACCGGCTCCGGAAGCGGAACCCGCCGCTTGAATCGGTCGAGCGTTTCGACTTAACGCTTAAATTAACGAAAAACGCCGCGTTCCCGAAAAGGACGCGGCGTTTTTTAGCGCTTATTTTGCGCGGTTTGCCCAGTTTGACGTTCGGGAGGTCGACCGAAGCCGACTTAACCGGCGAGCGCGACTCGACTTTTTAAGTCGGACGGCGGTTAAATCGGGTAAACGGCGACGCTCGAAACCGACTCGACCGATTAAAGCGACTCGACTTTCAGTTCGTTGGCGGCCAAGAACGCTTCCGACTCCGCCTTGGTGAAGACGCTGCGGGTCGCGCTGCCGTCGCGGACGCAACTCATCCCTTGCGCGCTCGCTCGACGAACCGTCTCGACCGGGTCGCAACCGTCGAGAACCGCCGAGACGAAGCCCGCCGCGAACGCGTCGCCGGAACCGGTGCCGCCGACGAACTCGACCGGGAAAATATCGGCGCGGAACTTCTCGTTCGCCGAGTAATAAATCGAACCGTCGCCGCCGCAGGTAACGACGCAAGTTTTTGCGCCCGCGTCGACGAAGAATTTCGCCTGCTCGACCGGGTCGGTTTTGCCGCAAATGACGCGCGCTTCGTCGTCGTTCGGGAGGAAATAGTCGACGTAAGGAAGGAGCGGCTCGATCGCCGGCCAATACGGTCGATTTCCGTACAGAACGACGTCCAAAATCGTTTTGCCGCCGCGCGCTTGGAACGCCTTCAAATACTCGACCGTCGCGTCCGATTCGAGCGGCGGAATCATCAGAAAACCGCCGATGTAAAGGACTTCCGACTCTTCCGTCCAAGCGGTCGGAATATCGTCGAGCGAAAATTGCGCGTTCGCGCCGGTCGTGCTGACGAAGCGACGGTCTTCCCCCTTGACGTTGACGATCAGCGAGCAACCGGGCCCGGCGTTCGGAACGCGGCGGACGCCGGAGAGGTCGATCAACGGGTCTTGGAGCGCCGAAAAGACGAAATCGCTGAACGCGTCGTCGCCGACGCAGCCGCAAAGACCGGTTGGAACTTCAAGTTTCGCAAGGTTAAGGGCGACGTTCGACGCGCAGCCGCCGAGCGTCAGCTCGACGCGATCCGTTTGGACGAGTTCCCCCGGAACCGGGCAATGCGCAATCGGCGCGCACCCGACGTCGGCGAAGAGAATCCCGGCGGACAAACAACGAGGTTTGATTTTCATTTTATCGTTCCTTAAATAAAAAAACGGATGAAAAAGCGTCGAGCGACGCGAAGTATTGCGGGGCGACGCGGAACGAAACCGCGCCGCCGTTGTTCAAATCGGCGTTAATTTAGGTAAACGACGCGAAATGGGAAAAGCCGAACCGCGCCGCCGTTGTTCGAGTTGCGTTAAATTGGGAGGTTTGCGCGAAACGGGCGCTTAACGTCCGCTCTTTTCGACGGCGAAACCGAGGTCGGCGGCGATTTTGTCCGCGGCGTCGTTTCCGCTCTTGACGCAAGCGGGGAGCCCGACGCCTTCGAGCGCGTTCCCGGCGAGCGCGAGCGTCGGCGTCGCGGCGAGTTCTTCGCGGAGTCGGCGAATCGCGTCGAGTCGGCCCAAGTAATATTGC
>JAFSDX010000118.1 GCA_017436025.1 Thermoguttaceae bacterium | reverse complement strand
GGTAAGACGCGCGGCAAGGAAAGAAACAAGAAATAAAAAAAGCTCCTATAATGGAGCTTAATGGAGGATAACGGGTTCGAACCGATGACCTTTTGGCTGCCAGCCAAACGCTCTCCCAACTGAGCTAATCCCCCGGGAACGTCGTCTTCGCGACAAATGTCCGACGCTTTTCAACGCCGTTTTCTCAAACTAAAAGAACGACCAGAACCGCCGCGCTTTTCGCTCGAAAAACCGCCTTAAAGGCGAATGGAGGATAACGGGTTCGAACCGATGACCTTTTGGCTGCCAGCCAAACGCTCTCCCAACTGAGCTAATCCCCCAAAATTTGACGTTTCGCCAATCGTAAAACGATTGGAAAGCGGAAAACGGGCGGGAAAACCGCGAATCCCTCGAAACAACAAATTTAATATACCACGGCTCGGCGATTCGTCAACGCCCTTTTTCCAATTTTTTTGTTTTTTTACAAACTTTCAACGTTCGTTGTTCAAAAACGTTTCCAGAAGTCGGCTCAACCGAACGTTTTCGCGTCGCGTCGCTTCCACGTCGAAAGCGAGGTATTTGGCGTCGACGCGCAGATTTTCGAGCGCGAACTGGACGAATCGAAGGGTTTGTTTATCGCGTTCGCGACGTTGTTCCGCTTTTTCGCAAAGTTGCGACAAACCTTCGAGCGTTTCTCGGAAGGAGGGTTGCGCGTCGCTCGGGAGCAGTTCGGCAAATTGCGCTAAGACGGCGAGAAGTTCGGCGCAAGACGGCTTCGACGTTTGCAAAGATTGAGCGGAGGATTGCATAAAAACTCTTTCTGGCAAAGGGAACGACGGAACGAGGACGACGCGTCGACGGTATCGACTCGACGCCGCGCGAAAAACGGAAGGACGTCCGACAAACGACGTTATAACGGATAAGGGCGGCGGCAAAACCGCGGCGCCGCTCGTAAGGGCGCGCGACAAGCTCCGATTGTAACGTTTGCGAAAACGACGACCTTTAAGCCGTCGAATTGGGCGCAACGACTTAGACATTATACTCCGAATACGCGAAAACAAAATGAGAATTTTGCCAATTTTGGGAATTTTTCCTCAAGTTTTTCGCGAGAATGTCGATAAGGGCGGGTTGTCGCGGTTAAAATCGTTGCAATCGTTAAAGCCGCATTGGGGTTGTAGGGATTGCGTTGTTTAGAGAAAACAAACGAAACGGACGGAGCTAAAAAGAAAAGAGATGGGGGGAATAGGGCAAAAAAATGACTGGGAGGGTTGGGAAGAATAGAGAGAAGCGGAAGAAAAGGGAGGGCGAGAAAGGAAAATTTTAGAAAAAACGACTTGTCGCCGCGCCCGGAATTCGTTATCATCGCAACGATAACGCCGTTTAAAAGGATTTTAACGGTTGGGCGATCGGCGCCGCCGACGCTTAAGAAAGGCGCTTTGGGCTTTTAGGATGAACGAATGAAAGACGTCGACCTCAAAAAATTAGGAACGCTTCGACTCTGCGGAGGCGGCGCGTTGGTTGCGTTGGCAACTTGGGGCGTTTGGGCGTTTTGTAGCGGCGGGTTTTCCGCGTCGCGCGGTTGGGAGTCCGCGTTCGACGGCTGGCGATACGGACGCGAAGATCAAAAGGCGGCGAGCGCGGCGCTGGTCGCGGCGGGGCTCGACGAATGGTCTTGGGACGACGGGCGACTTCTCGTTCCAAAAAATAAAAAGAACGAATATCAAACGGCGCTTGCCGAAGCCGGGGCCTATCCGAAGGCGCCGAGCGAGTCGCGGCGCGACGCGATTCGAGAAATGGGCGCGTTCGAGTCGGAAGCAAAAATTCGAATGCGCGAACTCGACGCGAGCGCGTTTCAGTTGGAGCAAACGCTCGAACGAATCGACGGAATCGAATACGCGACCGTCGGCGTTCGGGAGCGGCGCGAACAGGCGGGCTTGACGGCGAAAACGGTCGTTACCGCGTCGATCGGCGTCGCTTGTCGCGAGGGGCGCGAACTCGACGCCAATCTGCTTTCGGCGATTACCGTTGCGGCGAAGCATCATCTCGGCGTCGACGCGAACGAAAACGTTTCGATTCTCGATTTGAAAGTCGGGAAGTCTTATTTCGGTTCGGAAAATCTTGTCGGGAACGGAATCGAATTGTCGTTGGCGGCGGAAAAAGAACGCGTTGAAAATTATTGTCGCGACAAACTTCTGAAAACGTTTGATTATATGGGCGGCGTTCGCGTTTCGGTCGCGGCGGAATTGGCCGTCGTCGGCCCCAACGACGTCGTTCCAACGGAAATTGGAGACGTTTTTAACGATTTAAACGATTTGAACGCTCGGGACGGGGCCGCCGAATCGACCGAATTTAACGCGAACGGACGACTTGCGGGAACGGGGACGCGAAAATCGGCGCGAAACGGGCGCGCGACCTTGGCGGCGCAACGACTCGCTCAAGTGGAAATAGACGAAACGGGAAGAATAGAGAAACCGCGTCCTTTGGCGACTTGGAACGACGACGCGCAACCGAGCGTCGCCAATCGCGGCGCGTTCGCTCGGTTGGGAAATCCGGTCGCGACCCGCGTTCCGACGACCGTCGAGGCGCAAAATTTGGCGGAGATCGAACGAAGAGCGAGCGGAACCGGCGTTCTTTCCGTCGGCGCGATCGAACGGCGCGACGGGGCGAAGCGCGGCGTCGTTCCGGCGGCGTTTCGACAAAACGCGGAAAACGGCGAGAATAGCGAAGTTGAAGAAAATGGAAAAGGAAAAGAAGACGGGGGGAATAGAAGAAACGGAGAAAATGGAGAAAACGGAGGAGACGCGGAAAATGGGCGCGTTGAGAAGGAAGCGCGAACTCCGGCGAATGAAACGATAAGAGAAAACGGAACGAGCGGGCGTTTGGGAACGGTCGCGCAAGACGCAAAGAAAAGCGAGACTGCCAAAACTGGCGAAACTAAAGTCGAAAAGAAGGAGTTTGACGATAAAAACCGACGGAACGGAGAAAAAAGGAGCGGCGAGAACGAGGAACGCGTCCGATTTCGAGTTCGGTCGCTTGCCGTTCGCGTTGGAGCGCCGCGCGGATACGTTTGGCGAGTCGCGCAAAATTTGAAGGCGGAAAACGCCGTCGAAACTTTTGCGAACGACGAAACGGCGGGAAATTGGAACGCGCTTTATCGAACGACGGAGCAAAAAATAATTGCGGAAACGAAAAACGTCGCGCTTTTGCTTTTGCGTCCGCTCGCCGAAAGGAACGGTTGGAGCGAAAACGAGTTGGCGCGTTCGGTCGCCGTCGACGTTTTTGCCGATCCTAACGATTTTGACGAGCGGTTCCGCGGCGCGAGCGCGTCGACGCTTCTTCGCAACGACGAGAGCAAAAACGACGCCGAAACCGACGTCGAAAATCGCCCGAACGGCCCGTTCGAGGTGGTCGCGAATTTCGCCAATACCGCGGAGTTGATCGCGGAGGAAACGACGAGCGTCGAGCCGACGGCGGACGAAGAAAAAGAAACGACGAGCGAAACGACGGACGAAGAAACGGCGGCCGATTTTTGGGCGGTTTGGGCGACCCGCGCGCGCCGACTCGACGCGAAAACAAAGGTCGTCGGCGCAACGGGCGTTGGAATTTTAACGATTTTGACGCTGGCGGCGGGCGCGACGGCGACGCGGCGGCGAAAAAAAACGGGCCGTCGGTTCGAGGAAGAAGAGGAAAGCGAGCGCGAAGAAGAGAACGAAACAAGGGAGAACGACGCGATTCGAACGGTCGCGCGGAACGAATCGAAAAAAAAGAACGCGGCGCAAACAAAGAATAAGAGAGGCGGGAAAGACGGAAAAGACGGAAAAGACGAGAAAGACGGGCGAGACGTAAAAAACGGGAAGATTTTGCCTGTCGCGGAAAAAAGAACGAATTCGCAAAAGTCGCGGGAAAAAGAAAGTCGGCAAGAACAAGAGGTTCGAAGATTTGGGCGAGATTTAAGCGTCGCGCGGTTCGAAGAGAAAAAGACGTTTGCGCAAAACGCGGGAATTGCGGGAATTGCGGAAAACGGCGAAGAAACGCGAACCGAAGCGTCGGCGGCGAACGCGCGGAACGAGCGAAACGGGCAAGACGCGCAAATTCGGCGTTTTGTTTCGGCGGCGCAAACGAGCGTCGGAGTCGACGGGCGGAGCGAACGCGGAAAGTTGGCGAAATTTGAAAAGATCGGGGAAAACCTCGGAGATTGCGACGATCGCAAGGGGTTTGGTGATTTTGATGATTTTGACGACTGGGACGAGTTGGACGACGATTTGCTCGAAATTCGGTCGTTGATCGAACGCGAACGGGCGCGCGTCGGAGACGAAACGACGGCGGCGGGCGAGTCGAGCGAAACGGCGAAGAGCGAGAAAAGGGACGGCGACGCGACGCGGCGACGGGCGGCGCTCGATTTGGTCGCGCGAAATCCGGAGCGGGCGGCGGCGTCGTTGCAACGTTGGCTGCGACCGGGCGCTTGACGGCGAAGGTTGGGCGAAGTCGCAAGGTTAAGGGGACGGCTTCGTTTGGAGCGTTTGGGCGGTTTGGCGAAAATGGGGCGGCGAGAGCGGCGTTTAACGGCGCGCGTCGACGGAGAAAGAGCGGAAAATGGAGCGCGAACGGAACGAAAGAGCGGCGAACGGCGCCGAAAAAGACGGGATTCGCAAAGCGGCTCTCTTTTTGTCGATTCTCGACGCGGAGGCGGCGGAGGCGCTGTTGGCGCGGTTCGAACCGAACGTCGCTCGAGCGGTCGAAGCGGAAGCGCGGCGAGTCGGAAGCGTCGCGCCGGAGGACGTCGACGCGATTGTCGCCGAGTTTTTGGCGTTGAGCGAACCGGAGGAAACGCCGCGCGAGCCGAAAGACCCGGAAAAACCGGAAAGTTTAGGGGAACCGGAAAGTTGGGAAAAACCGGAAGGTTGGGTAAAGTCGGAAGGTTTGGGGGGGCTGGAAAGCTGGGGAAAACCGGGAAAGTCGGAGGAAGCGGACGGCGCGGAGGCGGCGAACGGGCGGAAAGACCGAGCGCGAACGGAGGAGCGGAACGCGTTCTTCGACGGGCGAACGGGCGACGACGGCGGAGAGCTGCAACCGCTCGACGCGATCGAACCGAAGCGGTTGGCGCGGTTGTTGAGCGGCGCGTCGCGAACGACGATCGCGGTCGCTTTGGCGCGACTTTCGGAACGTCGGCGCTCGGCGGTCGTCGCGTTGTTGCCGACGGAGAAGGCGCGAGGAGCGGAGCGGGCGTCGTCGGCGCTCGTTCGAACGACGGACGCGGCGCGACGTTTGGAAGAGGCGCTGTTTAACGGAGCGTTGGACGATGAATAATTTCGCGGATTTTTCGAACGAAAGCGGTTGGGGCGGCGGTTGCGGAAACGAGGGCGAACGCGGCGTCGGGAACGGACGCTCGAACGCGGCGCCGTCGAGCGTCGAGCCGTTCGCGTTCGTCGAGTTGGAACGAAAAACCTCCGATTTTCTCGACAAAGTGCGGGCGGAGGCGCGGCGCGTCGCCGACGAAACGCGACTCGAACTCGACGCGTTGCGGGCCGACTTCCAACGAGCGGCGAACGTCGAACGGGCGGAACTCGAACGGAGCGCGGCGGAAATCGCCGAGGCGCGGCGTCGACTCGACGCGGAGACGGCGGCGCTCGACGAACGGCGGCGAACGCTCGAACAAGAGGCGTTCGAGGAAGCGCGAAAAGCCGGGTTCGAGGCCGGGTTCGCCGAAGGCGTCGCCGCCGGAAAAGAGGAAGCCGCCGCGACGCTCGCCGCCGAAATCGAACGGGGCGTCGAGGCGAAAACGAAGGCGTTTTGCGACGCCGCGCTCGAACCGTTGCGACGTTTAACCGGCGAAATGGCGGGCGTTCGGTCTTCGCTCTTGAAACATTGGGAGGAAAACGCGATGCAAATCGCCGCCGCGATCGCTTATCAAACGATTATGCGCGACCCGGCGATCAAGCGCGAAGTGCCGCTCGACCTCTTGCGGGAGGCGCTCGAGTTGGCGATGAACTGCGCCGCGTTGAAAATCCGGATGAATCCGCGCGACGTCGGGGCGTTGAAAGAACCGATTCGCGCGATTCTTGAAGAGACGGGGAACCTCGCGACCGCGGAGGTCGTCGCCGACCCGAAAATCGCCGTCGGCGGATGCGTCGTCGAGTCGTCGCTCGGCGTTATCGACGAGCGGCTCGAGTCGCGGCTCGAACGGATTGTCGCGGAACTTTCGGAGTAAAACGGGAGCGTTTGGGCGCGTCGCGGCGAAAAAGCGGTTTGGGACGAGCGGGCGAAACGAACGAAACGGGAAAAACGGGGAAAATAAGTAGAGCGGGTAAAACGGGAAAAATAAGCGAGGCGGGGGAGCGGCGCAAAGGCGATGGAAATTAACAATATTCTCGAGCAGATTCAGAGCGTCGCGCCGGTTCGGCTCGTCGGGAGCGTCGTCCGCACCGAGGGAACGACGATTTCCGCGGTCGGGTTTCCGGCGCCGATCGGAGCGATCGCGAAAGTTGAGCGGCGCGACGAAGAGGGCGATATTCTTGCCGAAGTAATCGGTTTTCGGGACGATTTAACGCTTTTGTACTCGTATTCGGAGCTGACCGGCGTTCGGCGCGGCGCGAAAATCGAGTTGGCGAAGACGACGCCTTGGCTTCCGGTCGGCGACGAGTTGCTCGGGCGGGTCGTCGACGCGTTCGGGCGGACGATCGACGCCGGGCCGACGCCGATTTTAACGTCGCGAGCGCGTTTCGACCGCAAGCCGCCGGAACCGTGTTCGCGACCGCGCATCGAAAAGGCGTTGTCGACCGGAGTGCGGGCGATCGACGCGCTTTTCACTTGCGGACAAGGGCAGCGACTCGGGATTTTCGCCGGTTCCGGGGTCGGCAAAAGCGTTACGCTCGGGATGATGACGCGGTACACCGACGCGGACGTCGTCGTCGTCGGATTGATCGGCGAACGCGGGCGGGAGGTCAACGACTTCATCGAGCGCGAACTTGGCGAAGAGGGGCGCAAAAAGAGCGTCGTTGTTGTTTCGACGTCGAACGAGCCGCCGTTGACGCGGGTTCGGGCGGCGTTGGCGGCGATTTCTATCGCGGAGTATTTCCGGGATCGCGGGAAAAACGTCCTTTTCTTAATGGACTCGCTGACGCGGTTTGCGATGGCGCGCCGAGAAATCGGGCTCGCCGCCGGAGAGCCGCCGACGTCGCGCGGGTACACGCCGAGCGTTTTCGCCGAGCTTCCTCGTCTCGTCGAGCGGGCCGGGCGGAGCGACGTCGGG
>JAFSDX010000011.1 GCA_017436025.1 Thermoguttaceae bacterium | reverse complement strand
CGAGAAGATTCTTTTTCGCTCCCGCTTTGTCGCGCGGCGACGTCGGCTCTTCGAACGGAAGGTCGAGAAGGTTCTTTTTCGCTCCCGCTTTGTCGCGCGGCGACGTCGGCTCTTCGAACGGAAGGTCGAGAAGATTCTTTTTCGCTCCCGCTTTGTCGCGCGGCGACGTCGGCTCTTCAAACGGAAGGAAGGGGAGAAGAGCGTTTTCGAGCGGAGAAAAAGCGGGCGGAGTCGCCGCGTCGGAGCGAAGAGACGTAAAAAAACGCGCCGAAAAATCGACGCGTTAGTCGTTAAAAACGTTAAAATTGTTAAAACGCGAGCGGTTCAAACGTTGGAGAACGCCGTTTCGCGGGTTTGGGCGACCGACTCTTTCAGCGCCGTTTCAATGAACGTTAAACAACGGTTGCGAGTTTGGTCGACGACCGCCGCCGCGTCGGCGAAGGAAACGCGTTCGGCGTCAAATTTCAAACTGAGCCGTCCGACGAACCGCCCTTCGACCGTCAACGGAATGTTGAATTTGAGCTTGTTCCGCGTCGAACGAGCTTTGCGCGTCCAGTCGAGATTGTTCCATTCGCTGTAAAAATCTTCGTTCGCGAACGGCATATCGACGTCCAAATAAACCGAAACGCAAGACGACGAACGCGCGGCTTCGAGCGTTTCGCGCCAAAGGTCGACCCAACGAATCGTTCCCAACGGATGGAAAAACTCGCCGCGAGCGTCGTATTTCGCTCGACGAAAACGTTTGATAACAAGGTATTTCGTTCGGTAAAACAAAATTCGCGTCTCCGCGCGCCCCAAAACGCCGGACGTAACGAAGAGCAAAAGGAGCGACGACGCGATCAACGCGGCGACGTAATCGTCGCGCCAATAGACGCCGGCGACGCTCGTCAAACAAAACGGAACTTGAATCATTGTCAACGCGCCCAAAAGAGGGTAACCTTTGCCGAACCGACGTTGCAAGCGATGATGAACGTGCCCGCGATCCGGGGAAAAAATACTGCGTCCGGAGTTCAAACGGCGAACGATCGCGAAAAAAGCGTCCGCCAACGGAACCAACGCGACGCAAAGCGCCGGGACGACTTGAAGCGACGCCGTGCTGCGAATCGAACAGACGCGCAACAGCAGAACGCCGATCGAAAAACCGACGAAGAGGCTGCCCGCGTCGCCGAGGTAAAGTCGCGCCGGCGGACGATTGCAACCGAAAAAACCGAGAAGCGACGCCGCCAACAAAAACGCCAACGTCGCCGCGCCCCAATATTCGTTGACGACGCCGAGCGCTCCGATCGCGACGAACGAGAAAAAACCGATCGTCGCGACGACGCCGTCCGCGCCGTCGAGAAAGTTGAAGGCGTTCATTATCCCGACGAGCCAAAGGATCGCCAACGGATAAAAAAGGTGCCCGAGTTCAAACTCGCGTCCAAAAAGTTCGATTTTCGAATAGTCTTTCGCGAAAACGACGACGACCGACGCGGCGACGATCTGCAGAAAGAGCTTAACGAGGCCGTTCATTCCCTTTTTATCGTCGATCAGTCCGAATCCGACGACGAACGCGCCGACCGTTGCGAACGAAACGAGAAGCGTTAACATTTGTTCGCCGAGACTCGCGTTCAACAGCGCGGTTAAAACGCTCGCGCCAAGGAACGCGAGGAAAACGACCGCGCCGCCGCCGACCGGGATCGCGTCGCTTTGCAATTTGCGAACGGCGTCCGGTTTGTCGACGAGCCGAATTTTCAGCGCGATTCGGCGGAAAATTTCGCCGCCGAAACGCGCCGCGACGACGGCGAAAAGGGCGGAAACAAGGACGGCGGGAACAGATTGCATCGATTTTAACGCTTAAAACGATTTTGCGGGGCGGGGAACAGGGGGAATAACGACGAACGATTGGATTTTAACGATTAAACGGGGCGACGTCGGCGGGCGAGCGTTTTTTACTCGGCTTTACTCGGCGTCGAAAACGCGCAACGTCGTCGCGGTTTCTCCGACCGAAGCGGTCGCGGCGAAAATCAGCCGAACGGCGTCGGCGAGCCGGTAAAACGTCGGGGACGCTTGGAACGGTTCGAGGCGCGCGGCGAGTTCGGAGTTGACGATTTCGACGCGGCGACGCTCGACCCGAACGACGGCGCCGGTTCCGTCGAGCGTCGTTTCGGCGGTCGCGGCGACTTCCGGCGCAAAATGGAACCGAATCGTCGGCGGCTCGTTTCCGCGCCAACGGTCGACGATTCGCCAAACGCCGTCGCCGGTTTGTTCGACGCGCCGTTCGTGCGTTTCGCCGGAATACCAACGAACGGTTCCTGCGAAGACGACGCCGTTAGGATACCTATCGGCCGAAAGAAGTTCCGGAGTTGACTTTTTTCCCCAAAGAAAGCGATTTATATACTGGGATTGTTCCGATTTTGCGAAGTTTAACGTGTTGTGTTGCGCCGACGAACGGTAAAATAGGCGTTCCGGGAGGTTTTGGTAAGAAAAAGTTCCGGGGTCGATCAACGTCGGGACGCCGTCGACGTGCAGCAGGAGTTCGAGCGCGTCGGCGTGCGCGTGCGCGGCGGTCGTCGGATACCCGAAGGGCCCGGCCTTAAAAATAAGGAGCGTTTCCGCGGCGCCGCAAGTTTCGCGTCGACTTTGCCAACCGCCTTGCGGAAACTCGCGAAAAACGACGGCGCGCGGGGAGGAGGGCTTGGTTGTTTGGGGGGGCGGCGAAGTTTGCGCCGTTGGGGACGGTTGGCGAGTTTGATTGGTTTGGGCGGTTTCAGCGGTTTCAGCGGTTTCAGCGGTTTCAGCGGTTTCAGCGGTTTCAGCGGTTTCAGCGGTTTCAGCGGTT
>JAFSDX010000117.1 GCA_017436025.1 Thermoguttaceae bacterium | reverse complement strand
TGCATTCTCGTCGATCCGTTCCCGTCCGAATGCGAAAAGATTAAGGAACTCATCGAAGGTCGCGCGGGCGTTACCGTCGTCGCGATTTCGTCCGAAGACACGATCTTCCCGACGATCAAAATCCCGTCGATCTGCGGTTTCGACACGTTCCTCCAACTCGTCGCCGGTTGGAACTTGCTCGTTCAAACGGGCGTCGCGCTCGGCGTCGACCTCGACAAACCGGAACGCGCCCGCAAAATCGGGAACGAATTCGTCGGTTGAGTCGAATTTGACGACGCTTGCCGCGTAAAGTCGCCGCTTTAACGCTCTTTGAGGAGCGTTGCGAAGCGGCGTCCCTTGCGCGGTCGAGCGATTTTTCAAGACGAAACGTCGCCGCCCGACGGTCGACGAAGCGCGCTTTTCGAGCCGTTTCGTTCGGTCGCGTCGGGCGGATAGAGGCGTTTTGTCGCCTTGTCGGCGCTTGGAGACGGGCGTCGGCGAGTTTTGACCGAAGCGGTTCCGCGTTTCGCTTTTAGCTTATCGGCGATTGCGAAACGGCGGCGAACGCTTGGGTTAGGTTTTTATTTTTAAGGCGTTTTGAACGGTTTTTTGAGGGTGAAAAATGAGCGGTTCCTTCGTTTCTTTTGATCGACGTTCTGAAACGGGCGTTTTCTCGTCGGCGAATCCGGGCGATATTTTCCCGAACTGGAAGGGCGACGAAGAGCGTTGGCTCTTCTTGGCGCCGCACGACGACGACATTATCGCCGGTTGCGGTTTGACCTTCATCGCGTCGCTCTTTAGCGGGATCAAGACTTACGCGGGCGTCGTTACGAACGGCAAAATGGGGTACTGCACGCCGGAAGAACGCGACACGATCGCCGACGTTCGCCGCAAAGAATGCGCCGATTCGTTCGCCGCGCTCGGTCTCCCGGCGGAAAACCTTTACTTCCTCGGACACGACGACGGTTCGCTCAACCGTCAAGCGGGCCGTCGTTTCGCGACCGGCGCTCCGGGCGAAGGGCCGGAAATCGCCGGCGGCGCGGGCGTTCAAAACTCGCTCGTTTGGCTGATGCGCCAAACCCGTCCGACGCGTCTTTTCGTCCCGACGATTACCGACCTGCACCCGGATCACAAGTTCGTCAACTCCGAGGCGATGATCAGCATCTTCCACGCGCAAGGGACGATTTGGCCGGAACTCGGCGAACCGATTCCGCAAATCCCGGCGATTTACGAATACGCGACGTACAGCAACTTCGTTACGCCGCCGACGCTCCGCATTCGCGTTTCCGAAGACCTCTTCGAACGCAAGATCAACGGTCTGTTGAGTTACGTCAGCCAAAAGCAAATCGACATCACGATTCAAATGCAACGTGAAAACGGTTGCGACGAGTTCATCCGCGAAGCCGAATTCGACATTTTCGTTCCGCAACGTTGCAAAGACCTCTTTGCGGAAGCGGAAAAACTGTCGAAATAGTCAAAACGCGGCGACTTTAACGACGGAACGCGGCGAAACCGTCCGCTCCGTCCGAAACGTCTTGACCGTCGAAGCGGCGTTAACACGCTGTCGCGACGAGCGGTCGCGGTCGTTCGAAAACGGTCGTTTAAGGCGACGAAAACGTTAAAACAGAGAAAACGGGCAGATTATGCAACTTGAAAAACGCGTTTGTTACTTGGGCGACGACGACGCGACGCGA
Organism: Thermoguttaceae bacterium; assembly: GCA_017436025.1. Lineage (GTDB taxonomy): Bacteria > Planctomycetota > Planctomycetia > Pirellulales > Thermoguttaceae > RUG369. The sequence goes on along the minus strand of JAFSDX010000117.1, from coordinate 5,390 downwards.
GCGGCGGCGTATCTTTGCGGCGTCTTGACGAATCGCGGAATCGCGTTCGACCGCGTCGACTCCGGAACCTCGCCGAGCGCCGACTTCCAAAATCGGGCGTATTCGCTTTACGTCGTCAGCGACTACCCGCGTTCCTGCTTCGGGGCGGGCGATATGGAACATATCGTCGAGCGCGTTCGCGAAGACGGCGCCGGTTTGCTGATGCTCGGCGGTTGGGAAAGCTATTTCGGGCGGCTCGGCGAGTACCATAATTCGCCGTTGGCCGAAATTTTGCCGGTCGAAATGAGCGATTCGGACGACCGTCGCAACTATTGGTCGCCGGTGTTGCTCCGTCCGACGACGCTCGACCACCCGATTTTGGCCGACCTGCCTTGGGAGACGGCGCCGGGCGTCGGCGGCTTCAACCGCTTCGACGCGAAAGCGGGCGCGACCGTTCTTCTCGAAGGAATCCGAACGAAAACGACTTGGAAAAAGACGGTCGCCGACGACTTGAACGCCGACGATATTCAAATCGAGTTCGTCGAAAAATACCCGTTCTTGGTTGTCGACGACTTGGGCGCCGGGCGCGTCGCGGCGTTCGCGTCCGACGTCGCCCCGCACTGGATCGGCGGAATGGTCGACTGGGGCCAAGAGCGCGTCTTCCAAGAACTTCCGGCGTCCTTGGGCGAAGGGCTTTTCGTCGAAATCGGCGCCGAGTACGCGAAATTTTTCGCGCAACTCGTCTCTTGGGTCGGCAAGTTTTAACGTCGGGCGAACGTCGGCGCGACGAAGCGTCGGACGGTTCGCGGCGAGCGAGTCGGCGTCGGGCGCAAGAAAAGCGACAAGAAAATAACGAAAGAGGACGAAATCGCGTCGAACGGCGCGTTTCCGTCGCAAATAATATTTAAGATTTTAGGAGAGAGAATTATGTTTCAAGGGAACGCGATCGTCGGTCAAAGCGGCGGCCCCACCAGCGTCATCAACTCGAGCCTTTGCGGCGTCGTTCAAGGTTGCTTCGAACTCGGTCAAAAGTGCGCCGATTCGAAAATCGACAAAGTTTACGGGATGCAATACGGCGTCGAAGGCTTTATGCAAGACAAGCTGATCGACTTCGCGACGATCGACCCCGCCGTCGTCGAAGGTCTCAAAACGACCCCGGGGAGCGCCCTCGGAAGCTGCCGTCACAAGGTTCAAGAAGCCGACTTCCCGCGCATTCTCGAACAACTGAAAAAGTACAATATTCGTTATTACTTCCTCGCGGGCGGCAACGACACGATGGACACCATCTGCCGCGTCGAAAAATACTGCCGCGAACAAGGTTACGATCTCCGCGGTCTCGGCGTTCCGAAGACGGTCGACAACGACCTCTTCGCGACCGACCACACCCCGGGTTTCGCGTCGGCGGCTCGTTACGTCGCGACGTCGGTCAAACAAGCGGGCGTTTTGGCGCGCGATATGAAGAAGGTCGACCAATTCGTTATCTTCCAAACGATCGGTCGCGACGCCGGTTGGTTGGCCGCCGCCGCCGCTTGCGCTAAGGAAGACTGCGAAGACGCTCCGCACATCATTTTGGTTCCGGAAATCGCGTTCAACTTCGACCGTTTCATCGCGAAAGCGCAAGAAACGCTCGACAAATACGGTTTCGTCAGCGTCGTCTGCGGCGAAGGCATTCGCGACGCGAACGGCGTCGTCGTCAGCTCGCTCGACGCGGACGGCAAAGAAGTCCAAACTGAAAAGACGGTCGACAAGTTCGGCAACCAAGAACTCGGCGCGATGGCCGGGACGAGCGTTGCGATCGCGCTCCACAAGATGCTTGGCAAGCACCTCAAACGCGAAAACGGTCTTCCGTGCCGCGGCGAATTCCAAATCACCGAATCGCTCCCGATGTGCGGCGCCGACCGCGCGGTCGCGACCGATATTCAAGAAGCGTGGAACTGCGGCCGTCGCGCCGTCGAACTCGCGCTCGAAGGAAAGAGCGGCGTGATGGTGACGATGGATCGCGTTTCGAACGACCCGTACAAAATCGAATACTCGACCGCTCCGCTCGACGCGGTCGCCGTCGAAGCGAAACCGATGCCGCTGGAATACGTCGACGCGGAAAACCTTTACGTTACCGACGCTTGCATTGAATACCTGCGTCCGCTGATCGGCGAACTGCCGAAATACGTCAAACTCTTCTAATTAAGTTGAGTTTAGCGACGGTTGAAGACTGTTTGACCGTCAAACCGGCGCTTGAAGCGGGAGCGTTCCGCGTTTCCGCTCGCCGCCGCGTCGTCGAAGCGCAACCGACGCCGCCGGAATACGTCGACGCGGAAAACCTTTACGTTGCAACGCTTGCGTCGAATACCTGCGTTAGCGGGCGGCGAACTCCCGAAATACGTCAAACTCTTCTAATTGAGTTGAGTTTAGCGGCGGTTTGCCGAAAGTTGGACGCAAAAGACGCGACCGAGCGGAAGCGCGTTCCGTTTCCGTTCGACGCCGTCGCCGTTTGGCCTGCGCAAGCCGCGCCGCGTTCCGTCAAGTAGCGTCGCGCGGCTCGCGGCGTTTCTTGGTCCGTCGCGACGGCGACCTTTAACGAACGTCGAAAGGAAGTTTCGCGCCTCGTTCCGCTCGACGCCGTCGCCGTCGAAGCGCAACCGACGCCGACGGAATACGTCGGCGCGGAAAACCTCTACGTTACCGACGCTTGCGTCGAATACCTCCGTTAGCGGGCGGCGAACTCCCGAAATACGTTAAACTCTTCTAATTGAGTTGAGTTTAGCGGCGGTTTGCCGAAAGTTGGACGCAAAAGACGCGCCCGAGCGGAAGCGCGTTCCGTTTCCGCTCGCCGCCGCGCCGTCGAAGCGAAGCCGACGCCGACGGAATACGTCGACGCGGAAAACCTCTACGTTACCGACGCTTGCGTCGAATACCTCCGTTAGCGGGCGGCGAACTCCCGAAATACGTCAAACTCTTCTAATTGCGTTGAGTTTGAGCAAGTTCGGCGTTTGAGAGCGGAAGCGCGTTCCGTTTCCGCTCGACGCCGTTAATCAAAACAACGTTTGAGGCGGTCGAGGCATTCGACCGTTTCGAGGACGTTCTTTGTCGTCGAAACCGCGACGCGTTCCGCCGGGAGCGTTTCGCGGCTCGCGGCGTTTCTTGGCGCGTCGTCGGCAAAAGACGCGAGCGCTCCCCCTTGGCGTCCGGCGCGAACGCGGTATAATCGTTTAGCGGTCGTTTTAAAACGCCCGCCTCTTCAACGTCGCGGCGAAAACGCGGCAAACTCTTGGAGGAAAACGAATTATGGCGCAAACGCAAAATCCGGAATTTCTTGAAACGCGTTCCGTCGGACGGCTTCTTTTCGAGTTTTCGCTTCCGGCGATCACCGCCGCGTTTGTAATGGCGACCTATAATCTCGTCGCTCGCGTTTTCGTCGGACAGTGTTTCGGAACCGACGGGCTCGCCGCCGTTACCGTCGCTTTTCCGGTCATTCTCATCTTTCTTGCGATCGCGATGACGATCGGCACCGGCGCGACGATCATTATTTCGATCAAACTCGGCGAGCGGAACAACGACAAAGCCGAAGAGGCGCTCGGGCAGGCGCTTTTCCTCTCCGTCGCGACCTCGATTCTTTTCGTCGTTTTCGGAATCGCGTTTATGGAGCCGCTCCTCAAGATGTTCGGCGCGACGGAAACGGTTTTGCCGATGGCGAAGTCGTATTTGGCGGTATTAATTTGGGGCGTTTTTCCGCAACACATTGCTTACGGCGTCAACAATTTCATTCGCGCCGAGGGAAAACCGAAAATCGCGATGGTCTCGATGTTTATCGCGGCGATCGTCAACGCGGCGCTCGACTGGTTCTTCCTCTTTTATCTCAAAACCGGGATTTGGGGCGCCGGGCTCGCGAACGTCTTGGCGTGTTGCGTCAGCGCCGCTTGGATTTGTTGGCTCTATTTTTCCGGGCGAACGACGCTCCGTTGGCGCTGGAAATATTGCAGTCGTTTTAATTGGAAATTGACGAAAGAAATCGCGGTTCTCGGCGGCGTTCCGTTCGCGACGCAGGCCTGCGCGATGCTTTTGGCGGCGGCGCAGAACAATCTGCTCGGCCAATTCGGGCGAAAATACGGCGAAACGATGGGGTACGCGTTCGACGGCGGCGACGTCGCGGTCGCGGTGATGGGGATTGCGATCGCTATCGCCAACGCCGTCTTGATGCCGTTTTTAGGGCTTGGGCAAGGTTTGCAGCCGATCGTCGGGTACAACGTCGGCGCCAAACGCCCGGATCGCGTGTTGCCGGCGTTGACGTTGGCGCTGAAGGTCGTCGTCGTCGCCGGATTCGCGGCTTGGTTCGTCTTGATGCTTTGGCCGAAACCCTTCGTTTGGCTTTTCTTGAATTCGGGCGAATCGGGGTACGAGGAGAAATTGGCGCTGGGAACGAGCGCGATTCGCTTCGTGATGTGCGGTTTGCCGTTCGTCGGCGTCAACATTTTGGCCGGCGGCTACTTCCAAGCGCACGGTCGCCCGATTTTGGCGCTGATGCTGACGTTGTTGCGGCAGTTGCTCTTTTTGCTCCCTTGCCTTTACTTCCTTCCGCGAATTTTCGAGGCGTTCGGCGGCGTCGGTTTGAACGGTTGTTGGTTTTCGTTCCCGGTTTCCGACGCGTTGGCGTTCGCGGTCGCGGCGGGCTTTTTGGTCGTCGAATATCGAACGAAAAAGAAGGAGATCGCCGAATATCGCCGTTTAAAAGCGGAGGAAGCCGCGGCGCAAGCGGAAAGCGCGACGGCGGCGACCGGCGCTTAAGCGAAGTCGGGCGAATTAGGTAAAACGGCGAAACGAGACGGATGATGCAAACGGCGCAAAACGACGGCGAAACGAGAAAATACGTCGTGATTTCCGGCGCTTCCGGGGGGATTGGGCGCGCCGTCGCGGAGTCGTATCGCGGCGAAAACGTTTCGCTTTACCTGCAGACGAACCGGAATCGAGCGGCGCTGACCGACTGGGCGCGAGCAAACGGCGGCGATTTCGCGTCGGTCGAGATTTTCGAAGCGAACCTGGCGACCGAAGCGGGCGTCGGCGGTTTCGTCGACGGCGTTCTCGACGCGTTGAAAAAAGCGCAAAAAACGGACGTTCCGCGACTCGACGCTTTCGTCGCGGCGGCGGGCGTCGACCTGATGACGCCGGAAATGAAGGCGGCGACCTTCGACGAACGGCTTCGGCGGGTTTGGGCGGTCGACGTCGCGGCGACGGTCGCGACGGCTCGGGCGTTCGGCGCGGCGGCTCGGGCGTTTCGGCGGGCGGCGGAGGAAAACGGTTCGGCGAGCGGCGCTTCTCCGGCGCGGGTTTTGTTCGGTTGGGACGGCGTCGACCGCGGAATGGAGGGGGAAACGGCGCAGTTGTACGCGGTTTGCAAGGGCGCGGTCGTTTCGTTCGGG
>JAFSDX010000116.1 GCA_017436025.1 Thermoguttaceae bacterium | reverse complement strand
TTTTGTTCGGCGAAATAGTCGGCGACTTCGGCGACGGCGACGATCGGCGCGTCGTTTTTCCGAGCGACCGTCGCGGCGTCGGCGCAGTGGTCGGCGTGTCCGTGCGAGACGAGAACGTAGTCGGCGGCGATCTCCTCCGGTTTGAGCGGCGAAAGACCGGACGGCAAAAACGGGTCGACGAGGAATCGCGCGCCGTTGTATTCGAAGAGGAAAGCGTTGTGTCCGAGCCAAACGAGGCGTTTTTTCGCGGCGTTCATAGGGCGTTCTCTTTTTCTTTCGCGTTGTTGTAGGGACGTTGCGGGAAACGGCGTTGATTTTCCGTCGGGCGGTTGCGTCGTCGACGGTCGACGGACGCGGTTTTGGCGATTGTAACGATTGCGGGGCGCGGCGTCCAGAGCGATTTGGGGCGGCGATTGTTCGAAAAGTTTAATTTTTAGCGGAAAATTCGCGCACAGACGCTAAAAAAGCGGCGAGATTGTGCGCGTAAAAACGGGCGCGAGTCGCGATTTTTCCGAAAAAAAAGGGCGTTTTCTTGAAAAAACGCGCTCTTTTGGGCGAAAAAGCGACTTCGCGCCCTTGCCGACCCGGAAAGTTCGGGTATAATGACGGCTCCAAAGCGGTCGGTTTGTTCCCGTTCATCTTGTCGCCTCGTCTCTCGCGGACGGACGACGAAAAAACGGCGTCGCGTTTTTTGAGATTGGACCCCTCGAAAGCGCGCCGACGCGGGCCGGACTCCCGCGTCTCGATTTGAATCGATTAACGTTTCGGAATCAATGTTTTTGAACGAACGCCGTCGAAAGGCGGCGTCGGTTCCTTAGCGTCAAGTCGTCGATATTGAAGCGTCGACGCGACTTGAAACGCTCCGCGCGGCGCGAACGCCGCGTTTCATCGGTTAGGTAAGATCAAAGTTTGAATCCGCTTTAAGCATTTACGTCGACGCGACAGGACGCTGCAACAATGTCTGAATTAAAAAATTGGCGCAACATTGGTATTTCCGCTCACATCGACTCCGGAAAGACGACTCTTAGCGAGCGCATTCTCTTTTACACCGGTCGCACGCACAAAATCGGCGAAGTTCACGACGGCGGCGCGACGATGGACAGTATGGATCTCGAACAAGAACGCGGGATTACGATCGCCAGCGCCGCGACCCGCGTCGAATGGGGCGACACGACGATCAACTTGATCGACACGCCCGGCCACGTCGACTTCACGGTCGAAGTCGAACGCTGCCTCCGCGTTTTGGACGGCGCCGTTTTGGTTCTCTGCTCGGTCGGCGGCGTTCAAGCGCAATCGCTCACCATCGACCGCCAAATGAAGCGTTACGGCGTTCCGCGCTTGGCGTTCATCAACAAAATGGACCGCGTCGGAGCGAACCCGCGCCGCGTCGTTCAACAACTGCACGAAAAGCTCGACTGCGAAGCGGTGATGATGCAAATCCCGATCGGCGCCGAGCAAAACTTCGAAGGCGTCGTCGACTTGATCACCGGTCGCGCCTACTACTTCGACGGCCCGCAAGGCGAAAAAGTTCGCGAAGAAGATATTCCGGCGGAACTCGTCGACGAATACAAAGAAGCGCGCCAAAATATGCTCGAAACGCTCTCGATGTACAGCGACGAGATGATGGAAGCGCTCCTCGAAGAACGCGAAGTTCCGCTCGAGCTGATTTACGAAGTCGTCAAAAACGCGACGCAAGCGCGCCAACTCACCCCGGTCTTCATGGGGACCGCGTACCGCAACAAGGGCGTTCAACTCTTGCTCGACGCGATTGCCCGTTACCTTCCGTCGCCGCTCGACCGCGAAGGCTCCGCGTTCCGCGTCAATAAAGAAACCGGCGAAGAAGAAAAATTCGTTCTCACTCCGGCGAACGACCGTCCGCTGATCGCGATGGCGTTCAAAACGGTCGAAGACCCGTACGGGACGCTCACCTTTATGCGCATTTACGAAGGGACGCTCAAGAAGGGCGAAACCTACGTCAACCAACGCACCGGCCATAAAGAACGCGTCAGCCGCATCTTCCGTATGCACGCCGAACAACGGGTCGAACTCGAATCGGCCGGCGCCGGCGACATCGTCGCGGTCATCGGGATCGAAGGTTCGTCCGGCGAAACGTACTGCGAAACGGCGAACTACTGCACGCTCGAATCGATTTTCATTCCGGAACCGGTTATCCAAGTCGCGATTAAGGCTTGCGAAACCCGCGACACGGACAAACTCGGCAAGGCCCTCTATCGCTTCCGTAAGGAAGACCCGACCTTGACGGTCAAAACCGACCCGGAAAGCGGCGAAACCCTCATCGCCGGGATGGGCGAACTCCACCTCGACGTTTACATCGAACGTATTCGCCGCGAATATAAGGTCGAAGTCGAAACGTCCGCGCCGAAAGTCAACTACCGCGAAGCGCCGACGCAAGCGATCGAATTCGACACGAAGCACAAGAAACAATCCGGCGGTTCCGGTCAATACGCGCACATTTGCGGTATTATGTCGCCGATTCCGGAAGAAGAAGCGACGGGCGAAGAAACCTTTATCTTCGAAGACCAAATCACCGGCGGCGTCATTCCGTCGAACTACATCCCGGCGATTAAGAAGGGATACGAAGGTTCGTTGGAAAAAGGCCCGATCGCCGGTTACCCGGTCGTCGACCTGAAGATCGTCGTCAACGACGGTTCGTTCCACGCGGTCGACTCGAGCGACTTGGCGTTCCGTATCTGCGCCCAAACGTCGTTGCGCGAAAACTTCCAAAAGACGAAACCGGCGCTCCTCGAGCCGATTATGAAGATCGATATCGAATGCCCGGAAAACTTCCAAGGGGGCGTCGTCGGCGACCTCTCGAGCCGTCGCGGCGTCGTCTCGTCGACCGAAACGACCGGCGCGAACTGCCGCATCGTCGGCGAAGTTCCGTTGGCCGAAACGTTCGGTTACTCTTCGACCCTGCGCGGTATGACGCAAGGGCAAGGCGTTTTCTCGATGGAATTCCTCAAATACAAACGCGTTCCGGCGAACGTTCAAGAGGAAATCATCCGCGAGCGCAACCCGAAACCGGCGCAAGGCGGTAAAAAATAGTCGTTGAGAACGACCGAATAACCGCGAACCGCCGAGTCGCGACGATTGGGCGTTTCGCGATTTGGACAAATAAAAAACCGAGCAAATTCGACGCAAGCCGAGTTCGCTCGGTTTTTTGCGTTTTTGACGGTCGCGCCGATCCGGCGTTTTGCGGAGCGTCGGCGTTTCGCGGCGTTTGCGCGAATCGGAGAAAAAAGGGCGTTTTTGCGGGCTTTCGCGGAAAAAAGCGGCGCGAGTCGAGCGAGACGAAGGAAAAAAGAGCCGCTTGGCCGACGTTGCGGGGCCTTTCGGTCGATAACGTGTATTAAGAGTAAGCGGCGCGACCGGCAAAACGCGAATAATAGTTAAACGAACCAAACTTTTAGCGAGGAACAGGGGCGGCGATGAGCGAACCAACGAACGAAACGACGAAAATCAACGAAACGACCGACGACGCGCTTGTTCCGAACGACGTCGAATTGTTGCGGAAATTCGGCGAGTTTAAGGAGCGGTTTTTAGCGCGCCTCGAACGAGAAATCGTCGGCCGGCGCGCCGTTTTGGAGGAAGTCTTGGCGGGAATCTTCGCGGGCGGGCACGTTCTGCTCGTCGGCGTTCCTGGGCTCGGCAAGACGCGAATCGCTCGGGCGATCGCCGACGCGCTCGACCTGCGCTTCCGTCGAATCCAATTCACTCCGGACTTGACGCCGGCCGATATTTTGGGTTTCGACGTTCTCCAAGAAGACCCGGCGACCGGAACGCGCTCTTTTTCGTTCGCGCCGGGCCCGATCTTCGCGAACGTCGTTCTCGCCGACGAAATCAACCGAACGCCGCCGAAAACGCAAGCCGCGCTCCTCGAAGCGACGCAGGAACGCCAAGTAACGGTCGCCGGGCGGCGGTACGAACTCGACGCGCCGTTCTTCGTCGTCGCGACGCAAAACCCGCTCGAAAGCGAAGGAACGTACCCGCTTCCGGACGCGCAGCTCGACCGTTTCCTCTTTAGCGTCAAAATCGACTATCCCAAGGCCGCCGACGAAGTCGAGACGGTTTTGCGAACGACCGGCGAAACGCGCGCGCCGGAGCCGCCGACGATTTGCCGCGACGAGTTTTTGACGTTCCAAGGGTTGATTCGGCGAATCCCGGCGCCGCGCGTCGTCGTCGAACACGCGGTCAATATCGTTCGCAAGACGCGCCCGCAGACGAAAACGTCGATCGAAGCGACGCAACAATACGTCGAACGGGGCGCGGGGCCGCGAGCGAGTCAAGCGTTGATTTTGGGCGCGAAGGCGTTCGCGGCGTTCGCCGGGCGGACGGCGGTTTCGGCGGACGACGTCGAGCGGGCGGCGCTTCCGGCGCTTCGCGAACGGATCGCGTTGAATTATTTGGCGCAGGCGGACGGCGTCGACGTCGATTTTCTCGTTCGGAAGATTTTGCGCGACGCTCGGGCGGAGTACGAATGCGATTGACGCTGCGCCGAGCGGGCGCTCCGACGTTTCGACGGACGTTCCCGGTTCTCGCCGGTCGTTCGGCGTTTGCGGAGCGGAGCGTTTTTGCTCTTATATTAATATATTGACAAAATTCTCGAATCGAGTCGAAATTTTTTTGCAGAAAGGCGAAATATGTCGCTCAACGCCGCGCAAACGGCCGCCGTCGAAACGCTTTCCGGGCCGCTTCTCGTTCTCGCGGGCGCCGGAACCGGCAAAACTCGCGTCGTTACCTACCGCATTGCGCGGCTGATCAAGAGCGGCGTCGCGCCGGATCGCATCCTCGCCGTTACGTTCACCAACAAGGCGGCCCGCGAAATGCAGGAGCGGATTTCGGCGCTGTTGCCGAAGCGCGTCGACAAGAAAAAGCCGGAAATTTCGACGTTTCACTCCCTTTGCGTTCGGATTTTGCGGCGACAGATTCATCGGATCGGCTTCCCGACGCAGTTCTCGATTTACGACCGCGGCGACCAAGAGTCGTTGGCGCGCCAAATCCTTCGCGAAGTCAAAATAACGAGCGCGGCGCTCCGACCGGCCGACTTTTTGAAGGCGGTCGGCGATTGGAAAACCGCCGGCGTTCGGCCCGAAAAAGCGCTCGAAATCGCGACCGATTCGAAAGACTATCTTTGCGCCGTCGCGTACTCGAAATATCAAGCGCGACTCAAAAACCTCGGCGCGGTCGACTTCGACGACATTTTGCTCTTGACGGAAGACCTCTTTCGCCTTCATCCGGACGCCTTGGCGGAGGAGGCCGCGCGCTTCGATCATCTCCTCGTCGACGAGTACCAAGACACCAATATGTGCCAGTACCGCGTCGTGAAAGGGCTCGCGCTTCCGCGTCGCAACCTTTGCGTCGTCGGCGACGACGATCAAGCGATTTACGGTTGGCGCGGCGCGGAAGTGAAGCATATTCTCAACTTCCAGCGCGACTGGCCGGAGGCGAAAGTCGTTCGACTCGAAGAAAATTACCGCTCGACGGCGCAAATTTTGCGTTGGGCGAACACTCTCGTCGCGTTCAACGAAACGCGGCACGCGAAGCGGCTCCGCTCGACCGTTCAAGGGGAGCGACCGAGAATTCTGCAGTGCAAGGACGCGGAGGAAGAGGCGAAACGCGTCGCGATCTCGATTAAGGCGCGAATGGAGGAAGCGCGGCTCCGACCTCGCGACTTCGCGATTCTTTTCCGAACGAACGAGCAGACGCGCGCCGTCGAAATGGAGTTGCGTTCGGCGAAGATTCCTTACGTCGTCGTCGGCGGGCAGTCGTTCTTCGACCGCAAAGAGGTGAAGGACGTCGTCTCGTATTTGAAGGCGGTTTTGCGACCGCAGGACGACGTCGCGCTCTTGCGAACGATCAACGCGCCGCCGCGCGGAATCGGTTCGACGACGATCGGCAAAATTCGGGAGCGCGCCGTCGCCGAAGGAAAGCCGATTTGGGAAGTCGCGACGAAAGACGACGCCTTTATGGAAACGCTCGACTCGCGGTCGCGGGAAGCGACGCGGCGCTATTGCGAGCTGATAACCGCCGAAGGGCGCAAGCTCAAGCGCGACTTTACTCCGGAAACGTTAATAAAATTCCTCGAAGCGGTCAAGTATCAAGAGGAGATCGACCGCCTCTATCCGGATGAAGCGGAGCGCAAGGCCCGAACCGACTCGGTCGGCGAAGTCGTCGACGCGGCCGCGGCGTTTTTGAAGGAGAATCCGGGCGGTTCGCTCGCCGCGTTCCTCGACGACGCCGCGCTCGGCGGGCCCGATTTCAGTTCGCAGCAAGACAAAAAGTCGAAAAGCGACGCGGTTCTCTTGTCGACGTATCACGCGGCCAAGGGGCTCGAGTTCAAAGAGGTCTATATGGTCGGGATGGAGGAGGGAATCCTCCCGCACCAACGTTCGATCGAAACGCTGACCGAAACGGCGATCGAGGAGGAGCGACGGCTCTGTTACGTCGGCGTTACCCGCGCGCAACGTCGGTTGACGTTGACTTTAGCGCTCGCCCGAACGAAATGGGGCAAAGCGCGCCCGACGATTCCGAGTCGATTTCTGTACGAGTTGACCGGGCAGTCGGACAACCCGCGTTACCTCGCCGCGAAGGAGGGGCGCCGACCGAACGAAACGAAGCGGCGGTAAGGGGGCGCGGCGCGGCGGAAGAGCGGTTAACCGTCGGCGACGGGGAAAGCGAACGTTCGAGCGTTCCCAAATGTTAAAAAATGTTAAAAAAGCGTTTGCGACGCGGAACGAAGCGCCGCGAACGCCGAAAAAGCGGATTTTAGCGGAGAACTTTTTTTTTCGCGTCTATTTTCGGCGCATTTTTTTTTTTTTGAGACATAAAGACCGTCGCGTCGGACGCCGACGTTAAGTTTAACGTTCGACGCGCTAACGGAATAAGGAACGCAAAATGTTACGTAATATCGCGGAAAAGCGGTCGATTCGCCGCTGGACAAACCGCGTCGCGGAGGTATACTAAGAGGAGGAGCGCCGCTTGAGCGCTAGTAATTCGCAAGCTATTCGGCTGATCGCTTTATTGAAAATGATGACGCAAACGCCGGGAACTCCCGCTTACTTCGCCAACGCGCTCGACGTCGACGAGCGAACGATTCGACGTTATGTTCAACAATTGCGCGACGCCGGTTTTCCGATCGTCGCCGACCGAGCGACCGGTCGCTTGGAACTCGCCAGCGATTACGGCGTTCCGCCGATCGAGTTTACGGAGCGCGAAGCGTTGGCGATCCTTGTTCTTTTTCACGAAGCCGGCGCGACGCTCGACGGGAATATTTTCGCGTCGTTGCGCGGCGCGGCGGCCAAGTTGGCCTCGACGCTTTCGCCGGGGTTGCTCGATTTTGTCGAAGCGACGCGGATTCGCGTCGCGGTAAAACGGGGCGCGGTCGACAACAGCGCGACGCGTCCCGACGCAATGAAAACGGCAATGAAAACGGAGACGGAAACAACGAACGACGATTATTTGACCGGAAACGTAAGCGCGGCGGACGGCGATGGTCGCGACCGCTTCTTCGACGCGATTTTCGACGCTTGCTTGGCGCGCCGTCCTTTCGAAGCGCGTTACCGAGGGCCGACCGGGCCGACGTTAACGACGACGGCGCATCCTTACGCCGTTTTTTATTCTCGCGCTTGGTACGTCGTCGCTTATTCCTCGCTCCATCGAGAGACGCGAACCTTTAAGATCGCGCGGTTTGAGAGCGTCGAACCGTCCGACGTAAAATTTCTCGAAAATTTGAATTTCTCGCTCGACTCGTATTTCGGCGACGCTTGGCGCTTCATTCGCGGCCCGCGGACGCACCGCGTCGTCGTTCGGTTTTCGGAGAAAGTCGGGACGAACGTCGCCGAAGTGCGTTGGCATAAAACGCAACAAACGCGCGTTTTCCCGGACGGAAGCGCGGAACTTGAATTTCGCGTTTCCGGGTTGACCGAGATTATCTGGTGGATTCTCGGATACGGCGCGGAAGCGGAAGTTCTCGAACCGCCGGAGTTGCGCGAGATGGTCGCCGAACACGCGCGCCGCGTTTTGGAACGGCTCGCGAATCCGCCGTCGAAGCGAGACGACGACCGTTTCGACGCGAATCCTTGGCGTCGGCGTTAGAGCGGCGCCGCTCGGCTCCGGCGAAGCGTCCCGGCAAAACGACGACAAAGCGAAACCGTCCCGTCGACGCGGGAACGCTCGACGAACCGTCCCGTCGCAACGCCGGGAACGCGGGAACGCTCGACGGAACCGTTCCGACGCAACGGCGACGAAACGGCAACGCGCCGCGAAGCGTCCCGCCGCAACGACGTCGAAACGGCGCCGCGCCGCGAACCGTCCCGACGCAACGGCGGGAACGCGAGAACGCTCGACGGAACCGTTCCGACGCAACGACGTCGAAACGGCGCCGCGTCGCGAACCGTCCCGACGCAACGACGTCGAAACGGCGCCGCTCGGCGGAACCGCCCCGTCGCAACGGCGACAAAACGGGAACGCTCGTCGAACCGCCCCGACGCAACGCCGCAACGACGTCGAAACGGGAACGCTCCGGCGAAACGTGTAAAAATAGACGGATTGCGTAAAAAAGGGAGGAATGGGGAAAGTCGAGGAGGCGAAAGGGGCCCGCTTTTCGAAAAAAAAGAGAAAAAATAAGGAAAAAAAAGCGGCGAACTCTTGAAAGTTGCGAAAGCGCGCGCTATAATACTCGTATTGAGTTTCTCCCTGAATATTTGCCCCGGATGGTCAACCATTAGCGTAGGCCGAGACCGCAAACGGCTAGTGCAGGTGCACGCTAGGTCTCCGCCTGTCTCGCAGCGACATTTTTTCCAGGTCGCAGATAATGGCGGGAGAAACTCTTTTTTCTTTTCTTGACGTTCGAATTTTTCTCGACTCGACCGCCGCGACGAACGGAGAAGCCCCCCCTCGACTTTTAAGCCGCCGTCGGAAAACGTTGGTAAGAATTCTGGTTTGATTGCGTCGACGTTTCGAATGGTCGACGCCGCGTCGCGGAAACAGGGCGGTTCGACGCAAGGGCGCGCTTTCGCAAAAGGCAAAGCGACGACGAAATAAGCGAACGTTCAAACGACTCGACTCGGCGCGAGAAAAAGAAATAAGCGAACGTTCAAACGAGTCGGCTCGGCGCGAGAAAAAGAAATAAGCGAACGTTCAAACGACTCGGCTCGGCGCGAGAAAAAGAAATAAGCGAACGTTCAAACGACTCGACTCGGCGCGAGAAAAAGAAATAAGCGAACGTTCAAACGACTCGGCTCGGCGCAAGAAAATAAAGAACGCGAACCGGCGAAAAAACGCGATTTCGACGGTTGCGCGTCTTGGGACGGCGACGGAGCGCGCTTCGAAACGCCGTCGATTCAAAGCGCGACGGCGTTTCGGCGACGCTTCCTTATTTCTGTTGGCGCAACGAAAGAACGCTCAACGCGGCGACGCCTCCGGCGCAGAGGACGAAGATAATATCCATCAACGCGTTCGCCTTGCCGAACGGAATACCGGCGGCGAGATCAAGGAGAAAAATAAGGAAAACGAGCGCCGAAAGGGTAATCGAAGCGATGCAAAGGAATTTGGACATATCGCGGTTCCAAAGGGGCTAAGGCGTTAGGTTCCAAGGGGACGCGGGGTCGACGGCGTTTCGCCGAAACGGAGCGGGGCGCCGGGCTCGTTAAGCGGGAGCGCGGGAACTCGACCGAAGCGCGTCTTTCCTTAAGTATAATCTATTCGCGTCGAAATTCCAATAAAACTTTTCGAGAAATTTTCGTTTTTTTCAAATTTCGGTCGGCGTTTCGGCGCGAACGGTCGTTTGGAGGCGTTCCTTGGCGACGTCGGCGGACGGCGTTTCGGCGCGAACGGTCGTTTTGGGGCGTTATTTGGCGACGTCGGCGGACGGCGTTTCGGCGCGAACGGTCGTTTTGGGGCGTTCCTTGGCGACGTCGTCGGTCGGCGTTTCGGCGCGAACGGTCGTTTTGGGGCGTTATTTGGCGACGTCGGCGGACGGCGTTTCGGCGCGAACGGTCGTTTTGGGGCGTTGCTTGGCGACGTCGTCGGTCGGCGTTTCGGCGCGAACGGTCGTTTTGGGGCGTTATTTGGCGACGTCGGCGGACGGCGTTTCGGCGCGAACGGTCGT
>JAFSDX010000115.1 GCA_017436025.1 Thermoguttaceae bacterium | reverse complement strand
TCGACATTCGTTCGAACTCCTTGTCGTTAAAGGAAATAAAAGCGACGCAATCTTTCGAAACGGAAGACGCGCCGCTCGCTTAATCTCGTCTAAAAGAAAACGCCCGCCGTTCGCTCGTTCGCGACGGCGAGCTTTCCGTCGCGCCGGTTCAAACGCCGATCGGAACGTTCGCCGGTTCCGAACTCGAATCAAATTCGAAGTTTGCGTCTTGCGTTCCGCCGTCCGGGACCTCGAACCGAAGTTCGCCGCTGTTGGCGCGCGGCGGGAGGTTGTACGGCGATTCGGCCTCGACCGTTTCGCCTTCGATCGGATTATCGGTCGCGTCCGGGTCGCTCCAAGTCAGGAAGACGACGTAGGGCCCCGGAACGGCGCCGCGCTTGTTCGTATCCGCTAAACGAAGCGAATACTCGCCTTGCGCGTCGGTCAAGCCGGTCGCCAACGGGGGAACCTCCGCCGTCGTCGCCGCCGATTGGAAGACGACGCGGATATTTTCCGCCGCGACGCCGTCGACGACCACCTTGCCGGAAACCGGAACCGTTCGCGGCCCGCAGCCGACCGTAAACGTCGCGACGAGAAGCGCCGCCGCGAAAAGCGCGAATTTTTTATCGAGCATCGAAAAACTCCGTTCGTTGTTAAACGTTGCGATTAAAGCGATTCGAGAACTTGACCGTCGGCGATCGCGCACATGTTCCCCCAAACGCCGATGTTGTACGGCGGGTTGCCGGAGCCGATCCAGCCGGTTCCGACGTTGATCGTCTCGGAAATGAAACGAACCGAGCCGTCGCAAAACGCCGCGTTCATTCCGCCGCTGTGGTACGCGCCCGCCGAACGTCCGCAGAAGTAAGTGTTGGTCGGCGAACCGCTTCCGCACGTGTCTAGGCAACGTTTCCAATGGTGGCGATAGAGCGTCGCGGCTTTCGGCGAGCAGGTGTAAATGTGGTTCGCGGCGACGCCCGACCAAAACGTTCCGCGACGCGGCATTTCGTCCGGCGAATGACTTTCGACAAACGCCGCCGTGTTGGAGGTTCCGTCGGTGATCGACGCGAGCGAGTCGAAGCGGAGGCTGTATTTGCCGCCGTCGGCGCCGGTTACTTGACCGAGGTGAACGGTGTGAATCGCGCCGCGCAAGCCTTGACGATTCGACGCGCCGTTGTCGTCCCACCACCACGTGCCGCCGGTATTGGCGCCGCCAACCGCTCGATAGGAAGTCGTGTAAATATTATATTTCGTATAGTTCGAGTGGCCGTCGTCGGTCGACGGAGACAACAACTGACCGGCGCCGGAATCGCTCGGGCATTCGTAAATTTCCATCCGCATCTGCGACAACTCTTTATTTTTCCCTTGGTTCGACGCGTTGACGGCGCCTTTGGTCGAGTTTTCCAACCCGGCGGCGCCAAAGTACATCTCGAACGCGGGCTGTTGTTCGAGGAACGGGAGGAGCGAGACGCCCCACATCGAGTACCAGCGCCAATAGCTCGAAGTCGGACTCGACGAGTTGCGCATCACCGCGCCCGCCGGGAGAACGCCGTTAATGTCGGCGTAATTCATCGCCGCCAACCCGAGTTGCTTCATTTTGTTCGAGCATTCCATCCGCCGCGCCGCCTCGCGAGCCGCTTGGACGGCGGGCAAAAGAAGACCGATCAAAATCCCGATAATAGCGATGACGACGAGAAGCTCGACAAGCGTAAAACCGCGTCGCGAGAACAATTTAGGAAAAGAGCGCAAACGTTGCATCGTATTTTCTCCGCGATATAAAAACGGTAACGAACGAAAGCCGCCGTCCTAAAATGAAAAAATCGGCGGCGCCTCGCGACTATTTTATCCGAAGCGCCGCCGTCAATCAAGAAAAAAGCCCCGTTTTCTCGTTATTTTTCGTTCTTTTTAATCGCGAAATCCCAACGAAACATTTACCCATTCCATCTATTCACCTTATTCTTCCTCATAACGTTAAAGCCGCCGTGTCATTTTTCGACGCGGGGCGCCCCGACGCGGTAAAACTCGACTTCCCAAAGGCGCGCCAAATCGTCCGGCGTTTTGTCGATTTGCAGTCGGAAACGTTTGCCGGAAATCGGGTTAAAACGCAAACTAACGATAACCAGGTCGTTCGAGCGAACCGCCGCGCTCTCGACGTCGACGAACGCGCCGTCTCGTTCGACTTGAAGTCGGAAGTCCGCAAGGGGCGTCTTGGCCGACGCTTGTCCGCTAACGACGCGAACGGCGTCGAGCGTCGTTTCTTCCGCGAACTCAAAGTCGACCCAATGCGTCGACGCCTTGTCGCTGACCCAGCGTCCGGCGTTTTGGTAAACGTCGAATTTTCCGTCGTTTATCGCGGTCGCCGAATACTTCGCCGCGCCTTGGTAATCGCTCGAAACGGCGATTTTCGCCTCCGACGCCCAGTTTTTCGCGTCTTGCGGGAGCCAAGCAGGACGCTCGAACTGCGCCGCGAGCCGAACCGCTCGGCGCGCCTTCTCCGTCGGCGGCGCGACGCCTTTTCGCATCGCCGCTTTCAAGTCGTCGAGGTAAGAAGCGTAAACGTCGCGCGGCAAACAGTTACGTTCTTTGCAAATCGCCGCGGCCATTCCGACGACTTCGCCCATCATCCCGCCGGTTCGCATCACTCGCACCGTCCCGAGCGCGACGTGCGTCACGCTGATATTGCGCCCCGCCATCAAGAGGTTTTCGACGTTGCGCGAGTAAAGGCAACGGTAAGGAATCGCGTAAGGTTCGATGCGCGTCGTTTTGCAGATCGAACGGAACTCTTCGCCCGGAAACGCTTTAACGTTGTCCGGCGCCGGGTAATGGAGGTCGATCGGCCAAGTCGTCGTTACCGACGCGTCCTCGAACGGCGTCTCGTCGACGATATCTTGTTCCCGCAACACGACGTCGCCCAAAAGACGCCGCGACTCCCGCTTCCCGGCGACGTAAGCGACCCAGCCGAGCTTGCGATTCTTCACTTTAGCGGCCCAGTCGCCGGTCGTTCGGTTCTTCATATACGACCAATGTCCGTAAGCCGCGCGGAGCCCAATATCGCGAATCCGCTCAATATCGGCGATTTGGTCGAGATTCATCCCGGCTTCCCAGTCCCAATCGCCGTGCGTCGACGGTCGAATCGTTTTTTCGCTAAACTGAATCGCCCAAGGAACTTCCGGAAAGCTCGTTTCGGCGCCCGTCTCGACGGTGTTCCACTGCACGGACGCGCCCATCGTCATTGCGTCGGCCTCTTCCGGCGCGGACGGTTCGTCGTATTCGGACTTCGCTTCGCGCCCCATTCGGAAATCGGCGCCCGCGAGGAAACCGACGCCCGCGTCGCCGGTGCAGTCGGCGAACGTTTTTCCGACGAAGCGCAAGCGTTCCCCGGTCGCGACGTTTTCGCCGCAAACCGCGTTGATTCGGACGCTTCCGCTTTCGCTCTTCGCCGACTCGACGACGTTGACGCGGACGTTCAAGTAAAGGTCGATATTCGTTTCCAACGCGACCAATTCGGCGCGGGTTCGGTCGCGGTAATGCTCCGCTTCCCGAGCGTTTCCGCCGTGATGCGGGCCGAGGAGAAACGTCAGGTTTCCTAAGTTCGGATACGGCGGCAAGTTAAGGAAGTGATTCAACCCGACGCGCACCTCCGAGCTTCCGTTTCCGCCGAGAACCGGGCGGTCTTGAACCAACGCGACCGCGAGCCCAAGACGCGCCGCCGAAAGAGCCGCCGCCGTCCCGGCGATTCCGCCGCCGACAACAACCAAGTCGTAAACCTTGCCGTCGCCGACGGTTGCGTATTCCGCCGACAAACCGCGCGACTCGAGCCGCAACGGTTTCATCGCGTCGATTTCCTCCGGCGGAACGAACCCGTCGGCGCTAAACACTAACGCGTCGACCCGACCGTCGAACCCGGTCAAGTCGCAAAGGGAAATTTCAACGTCGAGCTTATCTTCCGCGATCGCAACGCTTCCGCCCGCTTGCCAACTCCAGTCCGCGCCGTTCGTTCCGAAAACCGTTTCCAGTTTCTTCCCGTCGACCGCGACTTGGAACGTCCCCGGCGCTTCCTCCGGTCGCCAAGGCGCGACCCAGTTGCGAGTTCGCGCGTAAACCTTGTATTCTCCCGCTTTCGGGAAGCGAACCGTTGTCGTCGCGTCGGCGACCGGAACGCCGATCCCGTGCGCGAGCAAATACGGCGACCCCATTACGTCCATCGCCTGCGAGTCGAGCGCCCAACCGCCGCGCTCGGCGAAACTTTCCGCTTCGACCCAAAGCGTTTGCGGGCGGCTTTCCAACCGCTGCGCCGCCGCGTCGTTTGCCGCCGTCAGGGCGATTATCGCGCCCAACGCCGCCGTCCCCAACGTTTTCAACCGCCGAACCGTCATCGTTCCGAACCCCTTGTCGTTAAAGGAAATAAAAAACGGCGCGCCCCGACGAAACGGTTCCGCGTCGTTTGAAATGAACGTTAAAAAAGCGCTCCCGCCGCCACGTTCGGCGACGCCGCGTCATTCGCCAAGTCGAGCGTTCAACGCGTCGACCGCCGCCTTCGCTTCCGCGTCGCTTGCGAGTCGCCAAACAACGTCGAAACAGCGGAGCGCAAGCGCGAAATCCCCGGCGTCGCGGGCTCGAACGGCCAACTCGCGAGCCGCTTCGAGCGTTTCCGCGTTCGGGCCGACCGGAATCCCCTCGGCGTCGAAGATTTTTCGCAACTTTTCAAACGGCGGCGCTTTAGCGGGTCGGCGCGTTTTCGACTCGATAAACTTCAACTCGCGACGCGCTTCCGCCGACTCGTCGAACGTCAAGCTGAAATGAAACGCCGCCGTCGCGACGTCGTATCGCTGAACGTCGACGTAAAACGTCCCGAGATTGCGATAACAGCGCGCTAAGTCGCGGCGCCGATAAGAGAACCTAAGCGCTTGCGTCGTCGCCTTTAGATACCCGGCGAAGTCGCGCTCCCGTCGGGCGACGTCGGCGATTTTGCAGAGCGTTTCCGCGTCGACCGGGTTGAACGCCAACGCTTTATTCAACGCCGCTTTAGCTTCGCGAGGCCGCCGCGCTTCCAGGTGAACGGCGCCTTGGGTAAAATAGAGAAGCGGATAGTCGATCGGCGCGCGCCGCCGCGTCTTTTCCGAGGGATAAGCGCGGTCGCAAATCGCCTCTTCCAACGGGTTGGCGAAATAAAAATAACGCGTTTCGTCGTCTTCGTCGAAGAGTCCGGCGACGCGACTTTCGAGCGCCGCCAACATTTCGAGCGCGTCGTCCAAACGCCGCTTCGCCGCGGTTTGACGCGCTTCCTCAAGGAGCGCGTCGAACCGCTCCGAAAGAAGTCGGAAATTGCGCCGCCAAATTCGCGCCGTTCGCTTCGGAGCAAGCGTCAACCGCAAACGTCCGACCGCGCGCCGCGTCGCGAGCGAACCGCTTTCCTCGGCGCGGCGCGCCTCGGCGTCCAAAAACGCTCGGTCTCGCGCGACGTTTCCGGTTAGTTCGTCGGCCAACTCGTCCATTTTCGTTCGTTTATTCGTCGTCATTTTTCCGCGCCGTTTCTTCGGTTGCGTTCGAAACCGCTTTGACGGCGAACGTCGCGCCCGCCGTCGTCCTCAATTATGACGCGTCGGAGGGCGAAAGTCAATCGCCGAACGCCGTCAACCTCGCAAAAATCGGAAAATTTTTCGCCGACGAACCGCCGAAAGCGTCAAGCGTCGGGCGTTTGCGGAACCTCGACGCCGACGAACGCCAAATATTCGCGCTCTTTCGCTCGCATCGTCGGCGCGTCTTCCGGCGAATGGTCGTCGTACCCGACGAGGTGGAGCGCGCCGTGAATAACGTACAAAAGCAATTCTTCGGCGGCGTCCCAACCGAACTCCGGCGCCCGCTCCGCCGCGACGTCGGGGCAAACCAAGACGTTCCCTTCAAGCAGGCCGTTCTCCAAGTCGTCTTCGAGCGCGAAGGCCAGCACGTCGGTCGGGTAGTCGTGTCCGAGGAACTGAACGTTCGTTTCGCGCATCGGCTCCGAATCGAGAACGACGATCTCCATTCGTCCGCGCTCGACGCCGGCGTCGGCCAAAATTTTCGCGACCGCCCGCTCCATTCGCTCGAAGTCGATCGGCGTTTCGGTTTCGCGCTCGTCGAGAAACTCGAACTCGACGCCGTCGACGTTTTCCTCTTCCTCGAGCGTCTCTTCAAACTCCTCTTCGAACTCTTCCATTTCCTCGACTTGCGTCGAATCTTCCGTCGGTTTGTTTTCCGCGTCGCTCATTGTTCTTTCGTTCTTTCTTTTTTCCTTATTTTGCCGGCGCCGCGTTTATTTGCGCTTTTTGCGACCGTTTTTCGGATACGTTCGAGCGCCGGTCGAACCGTTTTTTCCGGTCGACGGTTTCGCGCCGGATTTCGACGTTTTTTTCGACGCGCCGGTCGCTTTTTCGCTCGACTTGCCGCTTTTTTTACCGCCGGCAAACGTCTTCTTCGGCGCGGCGGACGGCGTTTCGACGACTTCGACCTTGCGGGACGTCGGCGCGATTCCCGGCTGACGGACGAACTCGTAAGCGTCGGTCGGCGCGACCTCCGAAGAAAGCGGTCGAAAGTTGTCGCGCGGCTCTTCTTTCGGCTCTTTCGGTTCGTCCCCCGCTTTCGGCGGATACTTGACGCGGCTGTGTCGGCTCGCCAAAATCGACGTTACCATACTCGTTTCGACGCGCCGAATTTCGCCGAGCGTTAGGCCCGAATCGTTCAGCTGACCGTCTTCGAGCCGCGCCGTAACGAGTTGCCGCACAAGGTTTTCAATCCGTCCCGGCGCGACGTCGCCCAGCGACCGGCTCGCGCTCTCGGCGGCGTCGGCCAACATCAAAATCGCGGCCTCCTTCGACTGCGGAATCGGGCCCGGGTAACGGAACGGCGCTTCGTCGAGCTGTTGTCCGGCCGGAAGTTCGTCCTTCGCCGCTTCGTTCGCCTTTTGGTAAAAGAATCCGGCGAGCATCGTTCCGTGATGCTGTTCGATCAAGTCGATAATTTGGCGCGGAATGTGATACCGCTTCGCCAAGTCGACGCCGTCTTTGACGTGCGCGACGATGACGAGCGCGCTCATTCGCGGCTCCAGCTCGTCGTGAACGTTGTATCCGCCGCGCTGGTTCTCGGTGAAACGCTCCGGTTGGAGCATTTTGCCGACGTCGTGAAAATACGCGCCGACGCGAATCAGCGACGCTCGGGCGCCGATCGCTTCCGCCGCCGCTTCGGCGATCGCCGCCGTTTGAATCGAGTGATTGTAAGTCGCCGGAGCGCGGCGGTTAAGCTCCAACAAAAGAGGGTGCGACGGGTTGCCGTATTCGAGGAGTCGCATCGGCGTCAACACGCCGAAAACGCGCTCGACGATCGGGAGCAGCCCCGACGTAAGGAACCCGGCCAACAGCGCCCAAAGTCCGCAAAACGCGGCTTCGCCCAAGATGTACGCGCGGTCGTTCGTCGTTCCGGCGGCCTCGGCCAACCAAGAGAGAACGAACGCTCCGGCGCCCGCCGCGAACGCGACGCCGATCAGTTGCGAACGCGTCCGAACGCCCCGCGACGTCAGCGCGACGATCGTCGCCGTCCCGATAAAAACGACGAGCGTTCCCAACGCGCCGCCGCCGGAAAGCGCCAACGCGAACGCGGCGATCGACCCAAACGTCAACGCGACGCCCCAAGAAGCGGCCAACGAAACCGTTTGAACAAAAATCAAAATCGGAATCAACGCCGCCGTTCCGCCGCGAGCGTCCCAAGCGACTTGCATCGCCCGCCCGACCGCGACCGTCGCCAAAATCAAACCGAAAAAGATCGAACAGGCCGCCAACAACGTTCCGCGCTCGCTCTCGGCTTGCGTTAAACGCTTGCGGAACAACGCGTAAGCGCTAAACAACATCGTCGAAATCAACGCGAAAACGGCGACGCTTCGCTTCAATTTTTCTTCGCGCGTCATCGCTTTGAGCCGCGCCTTCCGCTCCTCGCGCAAGAGCCGCAACTCGTTATGTCCAAGCGGCTTATCCGAACGCGCCAACGTTTGCCCGACTTCGTAAACGACCAAAACCGGCCCGACGCTCTCCTCGGCGGCGGTCAACGCTTTGAACGTTTCGTCGCGGTTTTCGGTCAGCGTCGTCGGCGTCGCGGTTCGAATCCGTTGAAAGAGCAAATCCAAAACTTCGCGATCGGTGTATTCGCGGCTCAGCAAGTCTTTAATTTGATAAGCGTTGCCGATCAACACGTCGTTCACCGCGACTTCGCGAGCGGTCGAGACGTCCGCGCCGACGTCGTAAACCCGAATTTTTTCTTGATTTCCTTCGTCGGGCGAATGCAGTTTATCCAAAAGCCCGTTTGTTTCGAGCGGTTTAAGCGCGCGGTCGAGCGAGTCGCGAAAGTTCGCCAAATCGAGGTCTTTTTCGAGAACGCGTCGAATCGCGAGAAACGCTTTGCGCTCGTCGTCTTCGGTCGCGGCGCTCGGAAGAAAACGCCGCAAAAGCGCGCGATTTTCCGGCGTTATCGCCTCGAAATCGGGCGTCGCGATCAGCATTTGCAACTCGTTGGCCAACGTCGCTTTATAGTTGGCGAGTTTCGCGGGATCGCGAACGTAAATATGCGGTTCTTCGAGGCGGGCGATCCGTTTCGCTTCGTTCGTTTTGTCCGGACTAAAAACGGAAAATTGCGCTAAACAAACGACGTCGCGTTCCGGCTTCGAGTCGAGGCGGAAGTCGAACGGGAACCGCCAAACGCAACAAAGCGCGCAGATCGCGAGCGCCGTCAGCGCGACGATCGCCAATTTAAGCGAACCGTTGTCGCTAAAAACGGCGCGGCGCAAGCGGTCGAAAAAACCGTCGTAAGGAACGCGGGCCGCGACGCGTTGCGCTCTCGTGCGCGCTCGTTCGGGAGTCGGAGCCATAAGAACCTCAATTCCTGTCGGACGTTTCGTCGTCCTCGTCGTAATACAAGTCGTCGCGTCGACCGTCGTCGGCGTTCGACTTCCAAACGGTCGACGCAAACGCCGTCGGGGCCGTCGTTTCCGAACCGACGACGCTCGTCGATCCAGCGATCGAGCCCGCGGGCGTTCCCGACGCCGTTCCCGCCGTCAAAACGGTCGGCGCGACGCCGGAAGCGGCGGCGGTCGCGGCGTTCGGCGCGATCAAAGCGCTCGAAGCGACCGAGAAATCGCGCGAACCGACGCCGGAATAATCTTCCGACTCGGGCGAACCTTCGTAAGCCTCGACGATCTTTTGGACGAGCGCGTGTCGAACGACGTCGGCGCGTCCCAACGTTAACCAACCGATTTCCTTGACGTTGCGGAGCCGCTCGAACGCGTCGACGAGCCCGCTTTTGACGCGACGGCCCAAGTCGGACTGCGTCGCGTCGCCGCAAACGACGACGCGGGAGTTCCAGCCCATCCGCGTCAGGAACATTTTCATTTGCGAAACGCTGGTGTTTTGCGCTTCGTCGAGGATAATGTGCGCGTCGTTGAGCGTCCGTCCGCGCATATAGGCGAGCGGGATCACCTCGACCTTCGAGTCCTCCATAAACTGGCGCAACATATCGGCTTGCGTCATATCGGCGAGCGAATCGAAGAGCGGGCGAAGATAAGGATTGATCTTTTCGGAGAGGTCGCCCGGGAGGAAGCCGAGGTTTTCGCCCGCTTCGACCGCCGGTCGCACCAAGACGATTTTGCGGATTTCGCCGAGTCGAAGCGCCTCGACCGCCCGCGCGACGGCGAGATAAGTCTTGCCGGTGCCGGCGGGCCCGGCGCAGAAACAGATTTCGCGCTTGCGGAGCATTTCGCAATACTTCGCTTGCCCGGCGGTTTTCGGACGGATCGTTTTGCCGCCGTACACCTCGAACGGTCGGACGGTCGACACTTCTTCGCCGCGCTTGACTTCGTCGAGCGCGCGGCGAAGGTCGTCGGCGTCGAGCGGTTTCCCTTCGCGGTCGCTCCAACGTTGAAGCTGTTCGAGCAGGTACGCGCCGCGCTTCGTCGCCTCCGGGTCGTCGGAGCGGACGATCAGCTTCCCTTTTTCGGCGTCGACGACGACGCGAACGCCTAGCTCCTTGCGAATTTTGCGCAAGTGTTCGTCGCTCGGGCCCAACACGTTCTGCAGAACGCGACCGCTAACGATCGCGATCGATAATTCTTCCATATAATCCCTTGTCGTTGTTCGACTTTCGACGTCCGCAACCTAACGAAACGCGGAACGAGAAGGCCCGCCGCGCTCCGTTTCGAACGCCTCGAAGCGTTTTAGACGTTCCCGAACGTTTCGAGGATTCGCTTCATTTCGGCGACCGCGTCGCGCATCCCGACCATTAAGGCGCGGGCGATAATACTGTGTCCGATGTTCAGCTCGACCATTTTCGGAATCGCGGCGATCGGGCGAACGTTGCGATAGGTCAGCCCGTGCCCGGCGTGCAGGCGCATCCCGAGCCGGTCGATCAACGCGCCCGCTTCGGTCAAACGGGCCAACTCCGCTTGCGCCGCTTCGCCGACCGCGTTCGCGTAAGCGCCGGTGTGCAACTCGACCGCTTCGACGCCAAGTTCTTTCGCCGCTTCAATTTGTCGCGCTTCCGGGTCGAGGAACAAACTGACGGCGACGCCCTTTTCGCGGAGCGCTTCGACGCAACGGCGAACGCGGTCGACGTCGGCGAGAACGTCGAGCCCGCCTTCGGTCGTTACCTCTTGGCGTTTTTCCGGAACGAGCGTCGCTTGATCCGGGACGATTTCGCAAGCGATTCGGGTAACGTCGGCGTCGCAAGCCATTTCGAGATTGAGCTTAACGCGGCAGGTTTCGCGCAAAATGCGGACGTCGCGCTCTTGGATGTGCCGACGGTCTTCGCGCAGGTGAACGGTGATCCCGTCCGCGCCGCCGAGTTCCGCCGCGGCCGCCGCCCAAACCGGATCGGGTTCCGTCGTTTGCCGCGCTTGACGCACCGTCGCGATATGATCGATATTAACGCCCAATTCAATCATCGTTCGTTTCCTTTATTAATAAACGTCGACAATAATATATCAAAATCGACTTTCCGCCGGTCAACTTTCTCGTTTTTTCCGTTTTTGCCGCCTCCGGAGTCTTTTAACCCCTCGCGGCTTTTCGGCGTTTCCGCGTTCCGCCGTCAGTCGCCGAACGGCCAAGCGTCGCCGAGCGCGTCTTTTTGGAGCGCGGTCAGTTCGCCGATTCCCTTTTTCGCAAGCGCGAGGAGCGACGCGAGCTGCGCGTCGTCGAACGTCGCCTCTTCGCCGGTTCCTTGAATTTCGACGAAGCGGCCTTTCCCGGTCGCGACGACGTTCATATCGACTTCCGCCGCGGAGTCTTCGACGTAACGCAAGTCGAGCAACGGGGTTCCGTCGACGATTCCGACGCTGACCGCCGCGACCGAATCGCGCAACGGGAAAACGTCCGGGTTCGGGAGTTGGTCGCGAATCGAGTTCAGCGCGTCGACGAGCGCGACGAAGGCGCCGGTAACGCTGAGCGTTCGCGTTCCGCCGTCCGCTTGCAGAACGTCGCAGTCGAGGTAAACGGTTCGCGGGCCCAACGCTTCGGCGTCGAAGACGGCGCGAAGGGAACGCCCGATCAACCGTTGAATTTCGGTCGCCCGCCCGTCCGGACGGTCGCCGCGCGGTTTGCGGGGACGTCCGGCGCTCGGGAGCATTCGGTATTCCGCCGTCAACCAACCGCGCTCGGTCGCGCCTTCGCGCTTCATCCAGCTCGGGACGTCGTCGACGATCGACGCGGCGCAAAGGACGACGGTGTCTCCCGCCGAAATGAGAACGCTTCCGGCGGCGTTGGTGAACCCGCGTTGAATTTTGATCGGTCGCGTTTCGTCGAACGCTCGGTCGACGCGCGGCGTTTTCGTTTCGCTCATTTTCGCCGTTTCCTCCGCTTTGTCTATTTTGACTTTTTTTCCAGTTCGAATTTACTTTATCGCCGCTTGCTCGACGGCGAAGGGAACGCGCCTTTTTCGCCGTCCGCGAACTTTACCGTTCTTACCTATTATACCGCCGACAAGGGTTCGTTTCCAGCCCGACGCGAAATTTTAGCGCTTTGCCGCGTCGTTTTTCCCGTCGTCGTTCATTTTTTCGCGTAAAGTCCGCGCAGCGCGAGCGTCGTCCAACTCTCGAACCGCTCCGGCTCCGCGTCGATTTCGGCGAGGAGTTCGTCGACGGGACGGAACCCCGACTCCGCTAAATCCGGCTCGTTTGACTTCAACTCCGGCGCCGCTAGCGTCGCGACGCAAACGACGCCGAGGTGAACGCGCCCGACCTCCGTTTCGTCGTCGTTGACGAGCCCGACCCGTTCGAAGCGCAAAATCGGCGCGCCCAAAACGACTTCCTCGGCGATTTCCCGCGCCGCGCCCGCCGAAAAAAGGTCGCTTCCGAACGGCGACGAAGGGGCGTTTTCCGACGTTTGCGCCGTTTCCAGCGTTTGCGTTAGCGGCGACGCCGACGCGCTTTCGGCGCCCGCGTCGACGTCGTTAATATGCCCGCCGACGCCGACGCTCCATTTCGAGCGGAGCCGCGTTTCCCCTTGCCCGTCGCCGCGCCGGTACGCGAAAACGCTCGGCCGTCCGGTTGTCGCGTCTTCGCAAACGAAGAGAATATAAGGAATTAACTGCTTAAACTCGGGATCGCGCTCCGCGTCGCCGCGGCGCGCAAAGCGGGTCGACTCCGGCGCGAAGAGCGCGTCGCAACGGGAAACCGCCTCCGTCGAAAACCCCTGAAAAACGCCGCCGTCGCGAAAAAGCCGCGTCGGAACGACCAAAACGCGTTCGTCGTCCTTCGAGCGTTTCGGCGTTTCGGCGGCGGGCGCGACGGTCGTTTCTTGGCGCGGGTCGCTTTGCGCGTCGTTCATCGGCGCTTTCCTCCTCTTTTGCGTCGTTTTCCCATTTTACCCCGTCTAACATTCCCGGCGGAGCGCTTTCTTAACTTTCACATTATAACGATTTTTTCAATTTCGGAAAGAGGGCGTTTTCTCGCGCCGCAACGCCGACCTTATCTCGCGCCGTCAAACGACTTAAAAACGATTTTACGCGCTAAGTTCCCCTTCTCGACCGTCGCGGGGCCAAATTTTTCCGCCGCCTCCATTTCAAACGTTTTTCAGTTTTTCAAACGGCGTCAACAAAAAACGACGCGAATCGAAGACGTTCGTCCTTTTTTCGCGTCGTTTTTCATTTTTCACTCCGTTATTTTATCGTTTAACGCAACACGCTCGCGTCGGGGAAAGTCGACGACGCGCGCACCTCCGGCGCCTGCGGAACGACAAAAGAATCGGTCGCGACGTTCGGCGTTCCGAGCGGCGCTTGCGCGGCGGCGTTTTGACGCGGCAACCGAACGACTTCCGTTTCTCGGTCGTCGTTTCCGTCGGCGGCGCCCCAATTGACGATGCAAACGATTTCGGCGCCTTCGAGCGCGCGACGACGCAACGCTTCGAGCGCGGCGTCGAGCAACTCGGCGTCGACGGGCGCGGAAACCGCCGAAGCTCCGGGCTCCTCAAAACTCGTCGGACGAACGCCTTCCCCCGTTTTAGCGACGGCGGCGATTTCGGTCGAAGTCGGCGCGGCGCGACCGGAACGAACGTTTTTCGACGGCGCGGCGGCGAACGACTCGAACGCTTCAAGCGGTTCGGCGGCGACGGCGTTCGTCGGGGATTGCGGAAGCGGATTCGTCGCGACCGCCGGGTTCGACGACGCGGAAACGGTCGGATTAGCGGCGGCGAGAGTCGGCGGCTCGAACTTTCCGGCGCGTTGGTCGGTCAGCGCGACCGCTAAATTTTTGTTCGCAAGGAGCGCGGACGCCGCGATCGCCGCCGGAACGAAAAAGCCGTCCCCTTCCTTCGGGTCGCCGGCGACGCAAAGTCCGGCCCAATAATACTTTCCGGCGCGTTCGACGAAGAGTCCGCCGCCGCTGCGTCCCGCTTCCGGAGCGTTTGAAACTTGGACGTAATTAAACGGTTTCCGAGCCGCGTCGCCCGCTTTCGGTTCGAAGTAATGACGGTCGAGCGACAAAACCTTGTGTTCGAGCGGGAGCGCGCCGCGTTCGTTGCGAGCGACGCTCAACGCGCTTTCGCCGACGCGGAGCGTTTCGGTTTCCGGCAAAAACGCGACCGGTCGAATCGTCCAAGGCGCGCGGAAAGCGACGAACGCGACGTCCGTTTCCGGGTCGGAGTAAACGCATTCCCCGGCGACCGTTTCGACGCGGCCCGATTTCGGGTCGGCGACGACGACCGAAATTTTAACGGTCGACCAATCGGCGACGTCGCGGAAGAGGTGCCCGCAAGTCGCGACCAACGCTTCGCCGTGTCGCGGGTCGGAGTGCGCGACGACGCCGGTCGCGGAGTCGCTCCGCCCGTCGGCGCCGGTTCCGACGACGAGATCGATTCGGACGGTCGCTTCGTCGAGCCGTTCCCAAACGGCGGCGTCGAGAATCGCTCGTTCGGCGGCGCTCGAATTATTCGGGAACGTCGGATTCGTCGGATTCGTCGGATTCAAGGGACGCGACGCGGACGCGGCGGGTTGGGCGGCGGGCGTCGAAACTTGCGCGATCGGCGCGGGCGCGGTCGTCGAAACTTGCGCGATCGGCGCGGGCGCGGACGCCGGAAGCGTCGCGGCGGCGAGCGAAATCGGGTTCGGGCCGGTCGGGTCGGCGAAAACCGGCGCGGAAATCGGCGCGACCGGAGCCGCCGGAACGTCGGAAACGCTCGGCGCGAGCGGAGCCGGCGCGGAAGAGGCGGAAGCTCCCGAAACGGCGAAACCGGTCGAGTCGGCGTCGGCTTGACCGCGAGTTACTCGGACGGTCGCTTTTCCGTTCTTTTTCGCCGCGTTCGCCGTTCGCGCGGCGAGTTCTTCGCGCCCTCGGTCGAAAAGGCGGAGCAATTGGTTGCGCAAAATCGCCGCGCTCGGCGTTCCGGGCGTCGCGACGCGGTCGACTTCCTTGCCGTCGACGAGCAAGACGAACGTCGGCGTCGCGGAGACGGCGAAACGGTCGAAGAGTTCGAGGCCGCCGTTTTCCCGCTCGACGCGTTGAATCGGGTAATTTTTGCTCCGCATCGCGTTCAGGAGCGCGTTCGTTCGGTCGGCGTCGGCGTCCGTTTTCGACGCGAACTCCAAAACGACGAGCCGCGCCGCGAACGGATTCGCGCCGTTCGTCGTCGGGGCGAGCGTCGCGGAAGAGCGCTCGGGAGCGCCGGGCGCCTCGTCCGCCGTCGAAGTTGTTCCAACGGCGCCGGTCAAGGTCGCCGCGCTCAAAAGAACGCCGCCGACGCGGGCCCAAGTTCGTCGTTTCGTTTGTCGTCGCAACATATTTCGCGCTCCTTCGTCGCTTGTTCGTCGAACCGTCGACCGCCGCTTGACGAGCGACCGTCTTTCGGAAAACGCGCCCCCCAATCCGTTCCGGGGCGTCGGCGTTAGTTTAACGTTTTCTCGCCGTCGACGCAAGAGCGTTTTCCGGCGCCCCTTTGCCGTCGATAAAAAAAACGCGGCTCCGGACGACGCGCCGCCCCCGAAACCGCGTTTTAACGCTTGTTAAACCGACGTTTAACGCCGACTAAAAATCAAAGTCGGCGCGATAAAAGAACGAGCTTTCCGGCGCGACGTCCCCCTTCAAATAGAGGTCTTCCGGCGACTCGAACGGGATATTGTCGAACCACTTGAACGAAACGAAATCGGCGTTCAAAATCGAACGCGGAACGGAAATCTGCAACTTGTTCCCGTCGAGCTTCCAACGGACGCCGTCGACGGTCGCGCTCGTCTTCCAAGCGGCTTCCGGTTCGGCTTTTTCCGCGTCGAAGCGTTCGGCGCTCGCGGTTCCGTCGGCGGAGTACGAGCGCCCGATCAGCAAATCGACGCCGCGCCAACCGGTCTTGTCGCCGTCGAGGTCGAGCCCCAAACAGAGCCCGTTCGGCGTTTCCGGTCGAATCGCTTCCCGCGTTTCGACGTAAAAATAGACGTTCTTAGCGTCGCGAGCGACCTTCGCGAAGGTAATGTCGTTGCGCCCGGACGCGTCGCGGTAATGCGTTCCGCCGACGCCCGGGAAGTCGCGCGGAATCGTTTCTTTGACGTGATCGCGGAACGTCGGCTCGACGGCGTCCCACTGCGCGAAATCGGCGTCCGGCGCGAAGGAAATCGTCGTCGGCTTTTTAATCGGTTTCGGCAAGTCGGGCGTTCCCTTGTATTTGCGAATACCGTCGACCGTTTGCCAATAGTAATTGTCGAAGTGCATCCCGCGGCACGGCTCGACGTCGCGGCTGTATTCTTGGTTGAATTGGTCGACGAACGCGTATTGATTGTCGCCGATCTTCCAACGTCCGGCGACCCATTCGTTCCAGCCGGTAATGAAGACGAACGGCGGGTCGAGTTCGAAAGCGCGCTCCCACTGCTGCGCGTAATTTTTCCCGACGGCGGGGTCGGGGTTCTCGGCCCATTTCTCGTAATTCACGACGCCGTTTTCGTCCGGTTCCGGAACGTAAAAGGAGCGGCTGCGGGCCGTTTCGCGACTCATCCAAACCGGCAGACCGGCGGCGTCGCGAGCGAGGTTTTGCGACGTCGAAACGTTGACCTGCTCCGGCGTCTTCTCGTCTTTCGTCCAAGAATACGGCTGCGGATACGCGGCGACCCAGTGCCAAGCGTCCTTCGTGTTCTTCATTCCGAACGTCGGCCAGTACGCGGTTCGGCAGGTGAATTTATCGCGCAAATTTTCCGGAACCTCCGCCGGATTCGACAAAATCAGCGGTTTCCCCTCCCAATGGAAGAAGAGCGGCGCGTATTTTTCCTGCGTGTAACATTCGTCCCAAATTTTTTGCGTCGTCGGGCCGACCTTGGTGTTCGTCATGAACGCGATTTGCGGGACGGTCTCGCCGTCGGCTTTCATTTCGAGCAAGAGATCGCAGAGCGGCAAATAGACGTGCGGGTACGTAACGGCGTTCGTCGTGTCGAAAATCAAGACGTCGACCCCGGCGTCGGCCAACAGAATCATATGACGGCGCACGACCCAAGGGTCGCGGGAGTCGTAATAGCCGTAAAGCGGCTCGCCCCAAAAGTGCATTTGGCCGTTCGAACCGAGGACGGCGTGATTTTCTTCGCGAACGGCGTTCGGGTCTTTCGCGAGAATTTTCGTTAGGTCGTAGGGGCGCGGCGCGTCTTTCGGAGCGTTCGGGTCGACCGGAATGAGCGACGTCGGGTCGAGCCAAAGGAAGTAGAACATCCCGATCGTTTTGTCGTCGCGAAGCGCGACGCGTTCCGGATCGTCCGCTTTTTGTCCGACGATATTTCGCCCGAGCGCGTCGTACCCGCCCCAAGGGACGCCGTCCGACTGCGCGAACGCCGACGCTCCGCAAGCGCCGCCAAGAGCCGCCGTCAACCCGAGCGCCGCCGACCAAGCGAAGCGCCGCGTCGTTTTTTCTCTTTTCTTCATTCCGTTTTCTCCCGTTTTTCCTCCGTTCGCACGTCGCCCGTCGCGCCCGTCGCGACGTTTCTTTGCGTCGATTATAAAAAACCGCGCCGCCGATTGCAAGCGTTTTCGGCGAATATAAGAAAAAAAGCGGTGAAAAAACGCGCCCCGAGAAAAAACGCGCCCTATAGTATTAATGACAAATTCGCGAAACCGCCGCCCCGTCGCGAACGCGAAAAAGCGACGAAGCCCGCAAGCTCCGCCGCTTTTTCCTTTCAACGCTCAATTCTTAACGCTTAACGCTTCCGCGTCAACGATAACGGTAACCGCCGTTCGTCGCGGCGACCGGAACCGCCGGGGGCGCGGTCGCGGTTCCGACGCTTTGAGGCGCCGCGCCCGGATTGACGCTCCGGTTCGGGTCTCCGCTTCCGGCGGTTCCCCAGTCGCCGTCGCCGGTCATTTGTCGCACCGCTTCGGGAGACCGTCCGCCGGAAAGTTGCTCGAACGTCGGGAGACGGTCGAGCCCGGCCAGCGCGTCTTGCGACGTTCCGACGTCCGACATAATGTCGCGCAAGAGCGTCTCGTCGATGGTTCCCGGGTCGACCCAGCGTCCGGTTTCGTCGAGCTGGAAGACGCCGAGCATCAGCATCAGGCCCATACGATCCGCTTGGTACTGCAGCCACTGCGTCATAATGGAGTTCTGCGCCGACAACAGGTCGTTTAAAGCGGTGAGAAGCGCTTCGGCCGAATTATCGACGATGTTCTCGCCATACTTCGGTTTCGTCAGTTCGAGCTGTTTTTGGTAAACGCGTTGAATCGCCGTCAACAAACTCTCGCGCGCAAGTTCAAAACTCACCTGCGTCAACTCAATGGAACGCACGGAGCTGCGAATTTGCTTATGAACGCCGTCGACATACGCGTAATAATTGCGGCGCGCTTGGTCGTATGAAATCAACGCTTGGCGGTAACTGTTCCGCTCCATAAACCGGTCGAGCGGCGCGTCGAATTGGAACCCGGCGGTGAACTGCGCTTTGTTCGAGCTGAAATTCACCGGATTCTCCCCTTCGTTCGAAATCGAACCGCCGACCGAAACGCTCAGGTCGCTTCGAAGTTTGTCGGCGACGATTTCAATGTTGCGCCATTGGTCGACGAGGTTCGAACGCATATTCATCCAGTCGAGGCGACGTTCGCGAGCGACTTGGAACGCGTATTCCGCCGAAACGTCGACGTTCGACAGTTCGATCGCTTCGAGTCGAGCGCGCGCTTGAATCAAGTGCAACGTCATCAACGTCGACGACAGCTTCGACAAACAGGAGCTGAACCAAACGCGGTACACGTCTTCGCGAGCGAGAGCCCCGGAACGCAACGTCGTCAACGAATTGTTCAACGCGGCGCGACGACGGCGGTATTCTTCGCTGTTTTGAGCGTCGACGTCGGCAGCCATCGCGTCGAGCGCCGCCAATTCGCGTTCGAGTTGAAGGACGTTCGTTTGAATCGGGTCGTTCATCTCCGCCGTCATACGCAACTCGTCGACCAGGTTTTCGACCGTCGACGGGAACGGCGAATCGCTCGGATTGGCGCGCTTTTCGACGATCATCGCGGCGAGATTGTTCGGCGAATAGGTCAAAATCGTTTGCTCGATCAAATCGAGAATCTTCGCGACTTCGTACTGAACGCCGCGCGATTTCAAGACGACGCCGTATTCGCTAACCTCTTCGTTCGGGCGCGCCAAGTCTTCGCGAATCTGCGCGACGCGCTCTTTAAAGAGCCGCGAGTCGGCGAAAGAACTGTCGAGTTCCGGATTGTCCCGTTCGAAACGAACGCGGAGCGCGTCCAACGCCGCCGCGCGTCGCGGAACGACGTCGTTCTCCAAATACTCCACGTCGGCGACGATTTCTTGCAATCCGCGCCCAAATTGTTCGTCGAAATCGGCGAAAATTGCGCGCAGGTCGGCGAGCGAAATCTGCGACGGCGCCGTTTCTTTCTTTAAGTCTTCGATCGACTCGACAAAACGTCGCGAATCGTCGACGACTTTATTATCCTTCCCGCGCAACCAGCTCAAGAGCGCGTCGACGTCCTCTTGGAAATCTCCGATCGTTTCCGTCATCAAATTAAATTGCTCGGTCAACGGGTCGTAGACGACGACGTTTTCAATATCCGGCGGAAGTCCCAGATCGATCAAATAGCTCTCGACCGAATCTCGATAGCCGTTTTTCAAGTTGACGAGACTACTTTGGCTCGTTAGCCAAGTTTGACGCACGCGGTCGACGTCGTCGCGCGCAGCCTGGTTCGTCTCGTAGTACGCTTCGTAACGTTGGTAGCTTTCCAACGACGACGCGACGTTCGACTCTTGGTTGCGGATTTGGATTTGCTTCGAAAGGAGTCCGTAAAACCCGCCGGTCGCGCCGACGCCGCCGACGCCGCTGCCCGGGTAACCGCCGCTCGACGGAGCCGAAACCGGCGACGAACCGGTCAGGACGCCGACGTAAAACCCTTGTTGGTAAAACGCCAACTGACGGACGTTCGCCAAGAGCCGACGTTCGCTGCGCGTCAAGTTTTCCAAGACGATGGCGCGCCCGGCGCCGCGCAGGAACGGTTGCGTCAAGCTGTAACCGAGCGTCGTGGTCGGCGTGAACGAATCGTTCGACGGGCTGAACGTCCAAACCATCGAGTTCGCGAGGTTGACGACGACGTCCGCGCCGGTCGCCAATTTGCGGTTCGCGCCGACGTCGACCGTTCCGGCTTCGAGAGACGACGTACTCGAGTCTTTGAACCCGCCGTTGTTGCGGTAAAAGAGCGAACTGCCGCCGTAAAACTTCACGTCGAACGCGTACCGCTCGGCGGTAACGTTAAGCGCCGCTAAATAAATGTTTTCCAACGCGTTGCGGTAGTCCGGCGAGTGCATTAGCGCCAAGTCGAACGCGACTTTTTGGTCGACGACGATTTCTCCGTTTTCGTTCGGAGCCGGGAGCGTGTCGCGCCAACTTTCGTTCTCGACCGTTTGCGTAAAACCGTTCGCGCTCCACTTTTCTTGCCCTTTGCGCCCTTCGACGTCGTTGAGCAAACGCGCCGCGGTGCAGTCGTCGACCGGCGACGGTTGCGCGTCCGGATTATACCGGTTCGCGTAACGCGACTTCGACGACTCCGCGAGCGTGAAGTTCTCCATATCCCAATACTTTTCTTCGGAACTTTTCCCGACCGTGTTCAGAAGCCCGTAAACTTCCTTGTCGGCGTCGGCCCGATATTTTCCGCGCGAACACCCCGGCGCCGCGAACGACGTCAGCGCGAGACCCGTTAAAATAAGCGCCAACCCTTTCGACCGAGAACGCGAAAAGATCGCGCTTCCTTGCGCCTCTCTCCGCTCAAGCGTTTCCGCGACTCGCGACGCGACGCTTCGCTCCTTCTTTTTCAACCTGTTCATAAGGCAACTCCGCCAAACCGTTAAAACGTTTCGTCGACGTTCGCCGCAAAACGACCGCGATCGCGTCGCCAAACGACGCGCTAAATCGACGGCGCTTCGAACGACCGACGCGTTCGCCTCCTGCGAAAACGCCGACCGTTTCGCCGCGTCGAGTTCGTTTCAAGCGACTCCTTTCGCAAAAAAACAAACGCCGACGCGACGACGCGAACCAACGGCGCCCGACGACCGCCGCCTCGCCGGAACGGGTTTTTTCGTCGCGGCGTTCGGCAGAATCCGAACCAAAAAGACGACGAAAACAGGCGAGCGCGCAACGCGTCGGACGAAAACGCGACGACTCCTTTCGTCGCGTTTTTTCACCGTATACTTTCGTATCGACTTTTCCGGTTATAACATTTACCGGATTTTTGCAAGTTTTTCGAATTATCCCTCCCGCCGACTATCGCAACCCCCGAAAAAGGGACTTGCGCGCCCGCGAAACAAGGGAATATATTCCTTTTTTAACGATAAAACAATCTAGGAAAACAAGAGAAAAAAGTTTTTCTCGATAAGAGAGAAAAAAAACTTGACAAAATCCCAATTTGACGATACTATCAATATTAGAAAAATTTACGGGAGTCCGTTTTTTTTTGCGCGCCGACGCGTTAATTTAGGGAAAATGCGTTATTTTGGTAAAACGCGTTAAAAAAACGCCGCTCTCGGACGATAAGATAGATAAACCGCGAAGTCTTTACCGCGTCGCCCACGTCCTTTTTGACGTTTCGGCGCTCGCGACTTCGGCGACGGTTCATTATAAGCATACGGCGACGCCGAACGGTCGGAACGTTCCCCTTTCGGCAAGTCGCTTAACACACGACCCCAACCTCGATAAATTTAGGCGGAAGAGGCGCGTCATGAACGTTTGGAACAAAGTTTTATATGTCCTGATCGCAGTTTTATGCGTCGGTTTCACCGTTTTAGCGGCGAATAAGTACTCGCTGTCGAAAAAATGGGACGCGAAACTCAAAGCGCAAGTCGAAACGCTCAAGACGCTGCAAGCGGAAATCGACGACTCTAAAATCGCGATCGACGGCGACCCGTTGAGAAAAGCGAAAAACGACGAGAAAAAAGCGGAAACCTGGGCCGATCTCGGCCTCCGCGCCCAACTCGACCGCGTTCGTTCTCTTCTCCGCGGCGACGCGTTCGTCAACTGCCAACCGCTCGAAGCGAAGGAAATTGAAATCCGCAAAGACCCGTTCACTCAAGCGCCGATTTTGGGCGTCGAACTTGAATTTGCGATTCCGGCTTCGCACACCTTGGCCGCTTTCGACAACGAAGGCAACGCGCTTTCGTCGTTCCGCGCGAACGCGATCGCTTACGTCTTCGACTCCGGCAAAGAATATTACGCCGACTCCGACGACGTCGACGTCGACGACGAACAAACGGCGGAGGAAGACGCGCAACCGGGACGTTATCTCGGCGCGTTCCAATTTGTCGGCGCCTCGGCGACGCAAGCGACCCTCGTGTCGCTCGACAATTTGACCGAGCAAGAACTGACGGCGATTCAAGAATCGAAAAACAGCGGTCATTCTTGGATCGTTTGCGTCGACCGTCTTCCGATGGACGCTCCGGCGGACGTTTTGGGGCTGATTCAAGCCAACGCCGACAAGGCGAAAGACGCGGAAAATTCGGACGCGGGCGACGAAGCGTTGACGCAGTTGGCTCAGAACGAAGCGGTCAAATCGATCTTTGAAACCGCGAACCTGGCGGCTCAAGTTTTCCCCGAACTCGCGCAAGCGGCCGATCCGACGACCGCCGTCGACTACCAATATCTCTTGGCTCGTCAATTCGCGGCCCGCGACGCGGAAAATTTCCGCAAAGTTCGCAACGAAATCGCTCTCGCCGACTTGTCTAAAGTCGTCGTCAACCAACGCGTCGCAATCGGCGACAAAGGCGACGAAGCGATGCAAGCGCTTTACGCCGCCGAAGATTACGACGCCGCGGTTCAAGCCAAACGCGTCGCGTCTTACGCCGAAAAGAAAGCGACGCTCGACGCCGCGCTTGCGAAGATGAAGGGTTATTGCGAATTGGCGAAAGAAAAACTGAACGAAGCGAAAACGCGCGTCGCGGACTGCCAAGCGGCGGTCGACGCGACGCTCGCCGAAAACGTTCGCCTCGCGGCGGAGATCGCTCAAGCGCAAATCGCGTTGGCCGAAAACGCCGAACAAAAGAGCGAAAACGGCGGCGAAACGACGACCGCGTTCGCGCTGAGCGGCATCTGATCGCTCGCCGTTAACTAGAATCGGCGCTCCAAGCCGAATCCGCCTAAGAGCCGCGGCTCGACCGAGACGCGGCTTTTTTCGTTTCTTGCGACGGTTCGCGTCGCCCGCTTGCCAATCGCGCCGCGTTAAGTCGTAATCGCGCCGGCAACGTCGCCGAAAAAAAAAGTAAAAATTTGGAAAAATTTTTGTTTTTTCGCGTCGCTTTCTCGCGAAACGGGGGCTTATATTAATAAAGCGACGTTTTTTTCTTCGCTTTCGTTTTTTCATTTGTTTTCCGTCGAGGAGGTCGCCTTGAACGAGCAACTCACTTTAGCGATTTACCTACTAATCGAAGCGCGTCTCCGCCGCCAAGGGATTTGCGGCGCGGAAAGGGAGGAAATTGCCGCCGAAGCGACGGCGGAATTTTTCGCCCGCAACCCTGAAATTTTCTGGACCGTAATGACGGGCTCCAGTCTAGCGGCTCTTGTCGTTAATTTCTCGAAGTTGCCGACCAAAAAAGCGAAACACGCCTATTATCAAGCGAAAAAACGCCGAGAGAACCGTGTTCAAACGGTCGACTTCTCGCTTCCGGCAAACGACCGTTTCTTCGCGACGCCGGAAAAAAGTTCGCCCGCGCTTCTCGCGGAAAAGAAGGACGCGTTGGCGGCGATCCAAAAGGCGGCGGACGAGTTGGGCCCTTACCGCGGCGCGAGCCGGTACCGTCTGGCCCTGGCAATGTTCGGAGCGGAGAGCTTTTACGATCTCGCCGCCGAGTTGAACGTCGGCGTGGACGCGGTTCGCCGCGCGGCGAACGCGACCTTCGAGTATTGCGAGCGCCGTTGCCGTCGAGGAGTCGCCTGACCGCGCCGCGTTTCGTTTATTTTCCGTCGATTTCCTCCGTTTCTCCCGCAAAGGTCAAGTTATGTTTCCACCGTCGTTGGGCCGCGCCGTTTTTAACGCGACCGCTTTCGCGCTAACCTTCGCTAGTTGGGCCGTTTGGAATGTTTCGATTTGGAACGTCTTCGCGCCTCTCGACGGCGCTTTCGAACGACGCGCCGTCGCGGAGTCCCTTTCCGTCGCGTTTTTAGTCGGCGGCGTTTTGTCGCTCGTCGCGAATCGGCTCCTTTCGCGCTTTTCCTCGAACGCCGCGATCGCGATTTTAGCGACCGTCGCGACGTTAGGTTCGCTCGTCGCGCATTCTTCGCTCGACGCTGACGCGTTTCGGCGCGTTCCGGCGTTAGTCGGAGTCGGTTTGGTCGGCGTCGGCTTTTTCTCGCTCGTCGCGCGCCTTTACGCTCGAACGCTGCGCGACCTTTCGCGTCCGAGTCGTTTCCCGGCGATTTTCGTTTTTGCTTCGCTCGGTTGGATCGCGTCGCAAGTTTTCCTCCGTTATCGTTCGGAAAATTGTTTCGCGATTTCGGCGACTTTTACGGCGTTACTCGCCGTCCTCGCGCTCGTCGGACCGCGTTCGGACGACGAAGCGGAGCGCGCCGCGCCGTCGCCGAGTTATCTTTCGCTCGTTCGCCGCAATCCGCTTTTTTGGGCGACCGTTTTCGTCGCGAGTTGTTTCGGCGCGTCGGTTTGGACGCCGATGTTCTCGCGCGTTCTTCCGTTTTTTCCGTCCATTTTTGAGGATTCGGGCTCCTATTCGTCTCCGTTATTTCCCGTATTGAGCGCGGTTTCGGAACTTGTCGCGCTTTTAGCCGCGCCGTCGGCGATTCGACTTTGCGGCGGTTTGAAGCGTTCGCTCGGCGTCGCGATTTTTGCGTCGGTTCTAAGTTACGCGGCGCTGAACGGAAGCGTTCTCGCGTCGCTCGGCGGTTTATTCCTTCAGAAACTCGCTTACGTCGGCGTCGTCGCGGTCGTTCCGGCGCTTTACGTCGAGCGTTTTTACCCGGCGGAAGCGCGCCGCTCGGCGCAGACGCTCTTAACGGTCGCGACGCTCGTTTTGCCAGCTTTCGCGACGTCGGCGATTTTGAACGTCGTCGCCCGAACGGCGCTCGAAACGAACGCGCCGCCCATTTGGGAATTAACGGCGCTTCCGACGTCGATCTTAGCGTTCCTCGCGATCTTTTGGCTCCGACGCGGCGCGCCGGTTGCGTCGCCCCTCGCCGTCGACGCCGCAAAAGACGCAACCTAACCCGCCGCGCAACGCAAATCCGCAAAAAAGCCGCGCAAAACGCGCGGCTTTTTTTGTTTCTCGCCGCCGGGCTGCATTCTCAATAAAATTTGCAAAAAATCGACAAAAATTTTTTCCGATTGCGTTTTCTAAACGTTATTATTAATAAAACGTCGAATTTGGCTAAATTCGACCAACGTTTTATTAGGGAGCTGAAAATATGAATCACGACCTCCATTATCAAGTATTCCTCGAGATTCAACGCATTATCGCAATTCGCAACGAAAAACTTCCAAATCGAGATCTCGAAGATATTTCGCAAGAAGTGTTCGCGCGCTACTTACAACGTTACAGCGCGGCAAGTTTTAACTCGGCGCCAATAGCCCTATTGCTCGTCATCGTACATAATTTATACGTCGACGCGTACCGCCGCGCAGCCAGCGAGCGCGCTTATCGAGAGGAAAAGTGTTACACGGACGCGAACCGCGCCGCGGAAACGCCGGAAGCGGCCCTAATCCAAGCGGAACGGCGTCTCCGCCTCAAGCAAGCGCTGGACGCGCCGCTTGGTCAAACGGGCGTCTCCGTTCGCGAACTTGTCGAAGCGAAACTCAATCGGCGATTCGGCGAGTTCGCGCAAAAAATCGGTCTTTCGCCCTACTTCTTACGCCGGCTTGAACTTCAAACGATTCGTCGTTTAAGAGAAGCCTAACGCCGCGCGCTCGTCGTCGCCGTCTTTTTTTGAAGAGACGGCGATTTTTTTTGCGCGTTCTAAAAAAAACGCGTTTTTACCGAAAAAATTTTTCTTAAACGCCCTCGCCGCGCGTTTTCTTTAGTAAAGCGTTCGACGCGCCGCGCAACGACGCGACGCGACGATTCCAATCTCAACCTCCGTTTTAATTAAAGGAGCAAAATATGCGCGATATGAAAAAGAACGTTTATTTAGCGGCGCTCTTCGCTTCGGCGCTCGGCGCGATGGCGTGTTATACGGTAGCGCTCCCGGCCTTTCTCTCCGACCCGGCGCGCGGCGCGGTCGCCGCCGGTCGCTTTTTCTCTTGCCTCGGACTCGGCGGAATTCTGGCGCTTTTTATCGCAAAACTGGCGGCGCGTCTCTCCGGTCGCTTCGCCGTCGCTCTCTACGGAGCGATTATGGCGCTCGGCGCGGGAATCGCTTACGCGTCCTGCGTCGGAACCTTAAATACGTCGACGCTGGCTCTCGCGATGTTTTTTCTTGGAACCGGACAGTTCGCCGCGTTGGGTCGCGTTCAAGCGCGCGTCGTCGGCGAAGCGCGTCCCGCCAAAGTCGTGCCGTACATTTTTCTCACGGCGACCGCGACCTGGATTTCAGTACAGTTTTTAATTTCGGCGCAAACGCCGACGTTCTTTCTTGCGACCGTTGGATTCTCGTTGTTTTTAGCGTTTCTTAGCCTTGTCGGCCCCGGCGAACCGCGCGCCGAATCGGGTTCGGAAACCGCGCCGTCGGACGTCGGCTCCGCGTCCGAAGCGCCGCGACGCTCGAATTTCCTCGCGATTTTC
The DNA here is from genome assembly GCA_017436025.1 of Thermoguttaceae bacterium. GTDB lineage: Bacteria > Planctomycetota > Planctomycetia > Pirellulales > Thermoguttaceae > RUG369. The sequence continues at coordinate 24,248 of JAFSDX010000115.1, read as the reverse complement.
TTCGGAGCGCCCGCGTTTTTCCTGACGATTTTCGTTTCCTCGATTTTCGCGAGCAATTTTTTCTTCTCCGAATGGGGAAAATTCTCGCGCGACGTTTTCCCGGAATCGAACCCGACCGCGCTCAGCGTCGTGTTGCAAATCGCCGAAATCGCGACCCTTGCGACGTTAACCTGGCTGATCGCGAAGGTCGGCGGTCTGAAACGAGCGATCGTCGCGGCGCTCTCCGTTTCCGCCGCGCGATATTTCCTCCTCGGCTTCGCGGAACCGACGAGCGCGTTTATTGCGATGCTTGCGCACGGCGTAATGTACGTCGGCCTCCAGTCGGTAGTCCCGGCTCTTTACGTCGACCGCTGTTTCACCGACGAAAGCGAACGAAAGAACGCGCAAACGTTGCTGGCCGTCGCGGCGTTCGCGGCTCCGTCGGCGGCAAGCGGCGTCGTCGCGGAAACGCTCGAACGCGCCGCGACAAACGCCGACGGCGCGATCGCTTGGTCGCAAGTCTTTTGGCCCGCCGCGTTAGTCCTCGGGATCGTCGCCGTCGTTTTTGCGATTTTCGGTCGTACCGTCGCCGCGGAAACGTCCGCCGATAAAGCCGACGCGGCTTGACGTTTGCCGCCCAAAGCGCGTTTATTATAATAAACGCGCAACATACAACGAAAAGCGACAAAAAAAGAAAATTTTTTGCCGACTTAAGAAAAAAAGCCGCGTCGGACGTCCGACGCGGCTTACTAAGGTTCCGTTACAAGCGGCCCTTAGCGTTTTTTACCGACGAAGAAAATGCACTCGATCGACTTCAAGTCGACGCGCAACGTCGTCGTTCCGGTCGCTTCGTCGAATTTCAGTTCCGACGCGGCGAGCGGCGTCGTTTCGCCGGTCGTCGGGTTCCAACGTTCGAGCGTCTCAAATTCGCCGCGGAGCGTCGCGTCGAACGACGCCGACGAGTTCGACGAGTTCGCGAAGTAATAAACGTCGAGTCCGTTCTTGACCTTGTGCAGATATTGCAGCATTCCGTCGATCGGATAGTCCCAGCGCGGAACGACTTTCAACGTCGGAAGGGTCGTTCCCGGCGCCGCGACGATTCGAACGTCCGAAACCGGAACGAGATAGTCCGCCGCCTTTTGCAGGTTCTCCGTCGTCGGACGCGGAACGAACGCCGAACGTTCGCCCAAAACGGTCTCTTCGTAAACGACCAATTTTTCCGGATTAACGACCGGCGCGACCCATTCGCCCGCTTTGTTGATTTCGCGCGCTTGACGGAAATTCTCCGGAAGGCAAATGTCTTCTTGTCCCGTAAGAATCGCGTCGCGCGGCGCCTGCGTTCGCGGGTCGACGCCGAACATCTTCTCGACGGCGGCGCAAACTTCGTCGTCGAACTCGCGCCCCTCCGCCGCTTGCGACGGGAGTCGCGTCGTCGCGAGAACCGCTCCGCCCGCTTCGTAAAACGCCAAAATCTTCTTAAGGTTCGCCCAAGAAACAACGTCGGCGCCGGTCAAAACGACCGCGCGGTACTCTTCCCAGTTGGCGGTATTGTTCAGACGGAAAACCGGGCCCGGAGCGGACTTAGCGTCTTCGGTCGCCGCTTTTTCAATCGAGCATTTCTCGTCGACGATTTGCGGGTGAAGGAACGTAAAGTCGCGCCAAATCTTCGACGTCAACTCCGAACCGACGGCGAGATAGTCCGTTTCGCGCGGAAGAAGGACGCCGTAAGGATAGTCGCCCTTAATGAACGCGTGTTGGAAGTGGAAGAACGCCTTCAAGTTGTCGACCGGGTAAAGGACGCCGAAGTCGGCGACGTGCCGCCCGCCTTGGAGCAAAAGGCTGTTGCGCGAAACGAAGTCGCCGTATTTTGGCAAAAAGCCGCCTTGCAGTTTCGGGTTGCGCCAAGAAATTTCCGGCGGAATGTAAACGGTCGCCGGGTCGGTCCAAGTCCCGTGCGGAAGCATCACGTTCCCGCCGCGCGCGAAAATTTCCATCGCCGAGCGCATCATCATATCCGGGCCGAACGTATTGTTTCGGTAGTTGCCGTAAATCTCGACGAAGCAAAGCGGGAAGTCGTAGTTGTACGCCGCCGACGTCGGAATTTTGAAGCCGTCGCGCCCGTGCCCGTAGTAGTGAATCGAGTCGAACAGGACGGCGTCCGAGTTGCGTTGCGTCGCCATCGCGTCGCCGCACATATCGATCGGCTGAATAACGTAGGGCCCTTGCGGGTGGCCGGTCGAGATCATATCGAGGTTGCGGTCGCGGCGCCATTTGTTGACGAGGCCCGGGTAACCGTCGGCGAAGAGACGGTTGCGCGTCGTCCAAAGTCGGTAGCGCGCCGACGGCGTGTCGGGCCCGATCGGGTAAAAGAGCGCCGGATAGTCGAGCGACGGGTCGACGCCCCAAAGCTCGCGGTGTTTGGCGTTGAACTCAAGCGCCCAGTTGCGCGAACCTTGCGTTTGCGTGTTCGTAATGTCGTCGAAGAAAATCGACGTGATCGTCGAGCCGAAGTCGTCCTTAAACTTTTCGTAAAAACAGTCGTAAGTGAGCGTGAAGAAGTTTTCGACCGCTTTCGGCGACATATAGTCGACGATTCCTTTCGGGTCGGCGACGCAAAGGAAGAGGAAAATTTTCCATTCGCCTTCCGGAACCTTCCAAGAGACCGTTCCGTCGGCGGCGACGGCGGAGCGAATGTCGACGCGCTCGAACGTTTCGACGTTCATCGCGACCGCCGCTTGCAGAACGCCCTCCGGTTTCCCGAAAAGAACCTTGTCGCCGAGCGGAATCGGCGATTTTTCGGAAAATTCCGCCGGGCCCTTCACGCTCCACTCGACTTTGTCGAGGCGTTTGATCGTCGAATCCGGGAACGCGTCCTTGAGCCGCCAACCGGCGCTGCCGCTCGGGAAGTCGAGGTCGTCGTAAAAGACGATTTTCATATCGAGTTTTTCCGCGAGATCGAGCGACTTGCCGAACTGCGTAAAGTATTCGTCGGTAAGATACTTCGGCGTCGTTTTCGTTACCGGGAGGAACGTGATTCCGCCGAAGCCGTTTTCCTTGCCGACTTCGAAGATTTCGCGGATGATTTCGTCCGAAAGTTCGCCGTTCGTGTGCCAAAGCGGCTGGCCTTTGAGCGGAATTTTCGCGCCCGGCAAAATCGACGGCGCTTCCGCGAACCAGCGGCGCAACGTTTCGACGTCCGCGTCGACCGCCGCCGAACCGAGATTCCAACGCTCGACGTCTTTTTCCGCTTCCGCGAGCGTCGCCGCTTGCGCGTTTTGCGTATCTTGCGCCGTTTGCCCGTCTTGCGCTCCGACGCTTCCGCCGAACGCCGCCAGCGTCAGCGCCGCGCCGCCGAAGAGCGCCCAACTCAACCGCTTCAACGTATTTTCCCTATTTTTGCGACTCATCGCAACCTTCCTTCTTTACGTATGTTAACGTTTAACCGCCGCGACGCCTTGAAAAGAGGTTCGCCGACGCGCTTCGCCGAGATTCGACGCGTCTAATATACCGCGTCGAGGCGCAAAAGTCAAGAAACGCCGCGTCGAAAAGGCTTCAAAAGCGCAAAAAAGAGGCGAAAACGGCGACGCGTTCGGGCCCCGCCGTCAAAGCGAAACCCGAACGCGCCCAATCGAACCGAAAAAAGCCGAAAACGCCGCGCCGCCCTATTTAACGACGCCGCTTTTCTCTCCGCCTTCCCCCCGCTTAAACGGTTCAAACCGCTTAAACCGTCGACGTCCGACGCGCCAAGAGCCCCAAAGCCAAGAGAAGCGCCGACGTCGACGCCAAGAGCGCGGCGCAAACGAACCCCGCCCCCGCCGCGATAACCGCCGACGCGGAACGGACTTCCGAACGAACCGCTTGCACGTCCGTTCCGACCGCGCGAAGGTTCGTTTCAACCGTTTTAACCTTCTCGCCGACGTCGCGGACGTCGTTTCCGACTCCCAAAACCCCCAACCCGGTGAAGAGGGACGCGTTGACCTCGCAGTTGTACGCGTCGCCGCCGACAAACTCGTGTCGATCGAAATTCAAACGATCCAACGCGGCCATATACGCTTCCGCCGACGCGCTCGGACGCCGTCGAGCGTCCGCAAGCGCCGCCTTTTGCCAATTCGTCGCGGCCTCGTAAGCCAACAATTCCATTTCCGTGCCGCGCACCGTTCCGTATTCGGTCTTCTCAAGGTCGTATTTTTCTAAAAACTCCGCGCGACTCTTTCTTTTGCGCTCTAATTCGTCGAGGCGCGCGTCGTTCGGAGCCTCGCCGGGCGTCGCGCTCGACGCGTAATTCGCGGCGTTCGCGGCGCTCTCCGCTTTCCTCGACTGCGCGAAACCGACGTAAGCGGCGACAAGCGCGGCCGCTAAAAAAACGCCGCTCAACGCGAACAAAACGACGCTCGCGGTTCGCGCTCCTCTTTTCGACGGCGGCGCTTGCGGCGCGGGAACCTGCGCGGGAACAGAAACGAGACTCGGCGGCGCGACCGGCGGTTCGTCCGCCAACACCGCTTCGCTCGACGCGCCCCAAACTTCGGGCGTTATATCCCCGATATTCTCCGGAACGCTCGGCTCGGGCGCAACAATCGGCGGCGGCGCGACCGGTTCCGCGACGCCGTAAATTTCGCCCGCGTCGGTCGCTTCTTCGGTCTTCGTTTTCGGCGTTTCGCCCTTGAACGTCAACCCTTTAACTTTGCGCGCCAAAATTCGACGCCCGTTCTCTAATTCAATTTCCGTTTCTTTCGCAATTTTTCCCAACGCCGCGAGCGTTTTCAGTTGCGACGTTCCGATCGGTCCCTTGCGTTCGCCGCCGACAAAATAATAAAATTGTATCGTTTTTCTTTTCTTTATTATTTAAACGTAAAGATTATTTGAACGTAAAGAATATTCGGCGGTCGACGCTTCCGAGTCGCTCGCAACCCGGAAAACGCCGCGCCGCCGTCGTTCCGAACTCGCGGTAAGAACGAAATTTCGGAACGCGTCGTTAGGAGAAACGAAAGCGCGTCGAAAAGGCTCGCCCCGCTTTCGCCGCCGATTATAACGACGGTAAAAACGCCTGTCAAGCGCCGCCGACCTTCAGGTAGGACGCCGGACGTCCTAGGTCGCGTAAAAAAACGCGCCGCGACCGCGATAATCGGCAAACATTCGCTATTTCCGCAAGCGCGGCGACAAAAAAACGTCGATTTCCGCAAAAATCGACGTTTTTTCCCAAAGCGGCGCCCGAAAAACCGCCGTTTTTCAAACGCGTTTTAGAAAATTTCGTTCGCAATCAGGTGTTCGAACGTTTGCTTGCGGCGAATCAAGCGCGGCTCGCCGTTTTCGATCAAGACTTCCGGCGCCAAGAACTTCGAGTTGTAATTCGAACTCATCGCCGCGCCGTAAGCGCCCGCGATTTCGAGGATTAAGAAGTCGCCGACCGCCGCCTTCGGCAAGCGCCGCTTGACGACGTACCCGCCTTCTTCCTGCGTGAAAACGTCGCCCGATTCGCAAAGCGGGCCGCCGACGATCGCGTCTTCCTCGGCGCCGTCGTTCAAAGCGTTTTCAGCGTCGGCGAACGCGACCGAAATCGGGTGATAGCTTCCGTAAAGGGTCGGGCGGGCCAAGTGCGTAAAACCGGCGTCGACCAAGTAAAAAACGTTCTCCGCCTGCTTTTTGACCGCTCGGATTTGCGCGACCAAATAACCGCTCTCCGCGACCAAGTAGCGTCCCGGCTCGATTTCCAACTCGATTTTGCGTCCGAATTTCGTTTGGAGCGCCGCTTTCGTCTTCGCCCAAAGCGCGGCGTATTCGTTCAAGTCGACGTATTCTTCGCCGCTTCGGTAAGGAATCGGGAGGCCGCCGCCGCAACTGACCGACTCGACCGTGTCGCCAATCTCCGCCGCAAACCGCTCCGCCGCGCCCGCGACCTGCGCCAAGTGTTCGAAATCGCTCCCGGAACCGATGTGCAGGTGCAAGCCGTTGATCGTCATTCCGAAGCGCGCCGCCGCCGCGACGCACTCGCCGATTTGCTCGAACCAAACGCCGTGTTTCGAGAGATCGCCGCCGGTGTTCGTCTTCGCGCTGTGCCCGTGTCCGAAGCCGGGATTGACGCGAATCGTCAACTTAAAGCCTTGCGAACGCTCGCCCAACGCGGCGCCGAGTTGCGCGATCATATCGGGCGAACCGCAGTTAACGACGCAGCCGAACGCGTCGCCGACGACCAATTCGAGCGCGTCGGCGTCGAAGACGTCGGCGGTGTACGCGATTTCTTTCGGCGCGAACCCGGCGGCCAACGCGCGGCGAATTTCGTTTGCGCTCACCGCGTCGACCGCGGCGCCGCAAGCGCGTATCGTCTTCAAAATCGCGATGTTCGAGCAAGCCTTTTGCGCGTACCGAACGACGTCGAAAACGCCGAGCGACGTCAAATCGGCGACGCGGCGTTCGATCGACTCCGCGTCGTAAACGAAGAGGGGCGTTCCGCCGAATTCGCGAGCGAGGCGCGCGACCGAAACCCCGGCGATTTCCGTTCGTAACGTCTTAAATTCAGGCGCTTGTTGCATCATTCTTCTCCTTTTCGCGACATATCGTCGCTTATTTCCAACGCTTAATCGATTATCGTTTTGTCTTTTTTTAGACCGCGCCGCTCCTATCGGTCTCCGAACCGGATTCGCGACCGCCCGTTCTCGTCGCGCCTCAACGCAACGCGCCGAGATAGGTCAACTCGACCGGATTGTCGAGCGTCGCGATCGCCCCTTCCGGCGCTTCGAGGACGCAACGCGGCGCGTACCCGTCGACGTTCGGGTCGGTCTCCAAGACGTAACAGCGGTAATCGTCGGCCAACTCCAACTCGATCGACGCCCAACCTCGCCGAATCTCCGCTTGGTATCGTCCCGGCGGCCAATCGTCCCCGACGCGATATTTTCCGGGCTCCCAACGGCGCGCCGTCGTCGCGGACTCGTCGCCGACGGCGTTTTCCTCGTTCCTTTCCCCGTCGTCGTCGCTCCAAAAATCGAGCTTCAGCGACTCCTCTTCGAGATCGACGTCGTCTTTGTCGTTCTCGACGTCGCCAAGCGCCGACTCTCGCTCGGGCGCGCCGAACGGTCGGAACGCGGGTCGGGTCGTTTTATCGTCGCGATTTTCCGGTTCGCTTCGCCTCGACTCGTCGCTTTGCCCGCCGTTTCTTTTCGCTTCTTCGTCGAAACGCCGCTCCAAAGCGTCGAGGCGTTCCGCCAACCGCTCGAATCGAGCGTCGAACGCGGCGAGCGCTTCGCCCAACCCGTTCAATTTTTCGACGAGGCCTTCGAACGCTCGCGACGTTTCGAGTTCCGGCGACCGTTCCCCGACTTTTTTCTCGACGACCCGCAACCGTTCGCCCCAATCGGCGACGTTCTCGTCGAGCCGTCGTTCGAGTCCGTTTAACCGCCGCGTCGACTCGGAGGCGTTCGAGGTCGCGTCGCCGCGTTCTTCGAGCGTCGTCAGCCTCTTCGCGATCTCGGCGCCGTTCGTTTCGAGCCGCCGAGCGAGCGCGTCGAGCCGCTTCGTCCAAACGCCGCTCGCGTCGGCGCGATTTTCCAGTTCTCCGACGCGCTTCGTCAACCCGGCACGCGTTCCGTCGACCGTTTTTTCGACCGCGTCGAGCCGTCGCGAAACGCCCAAACGCGCCCCGCCGACCGACGTTTCCAACGACTCGAACCGCTTCGCCAAATCGCCGCTTTTATTCTCGAGAACGTCGACGCGACGCGACAAATTGACGACGCCGACGATACGAGCGTCCAAGTCGCCGACGCGCTTCGTCGTTTCGGCGCGCCCGGCGCTCCATCGTCGTTCAAATTCGTCGATCCGTCGGGTCAGCTCGCCGGTCTTATCGCCGACCCGCTTTTCGACGGAATCCGCCCGCTTCGCCCATTCGGCGTCTTTCGCGTCCAGTCGTTTTTCGGCGGCGTTCGCCCGCTCGCTCAAAGCGTCGCGCGCCTCTTGGCTCGACGTTTCCAACGCGGTCAGCCGCCGCGTCAGCTCGCCGGTCGTTAACGCGAGGCCGTCCAAGCGCTTCGAGAAGTCGTTCATTTTGCCGTCGACGACGTTTCCGCCTTCGACGACCGTTTCGGTCAACTTTTGAAACCGCGTTTCCCAACTTTGCGTCGGCGCCGCCTTCGACGCGAAAAGCCCCGCGACGCGCTCCGCCGCCGCTCGCCGCCCGTCCTCGTTCTCGACCGGCGTCGACGGCAAAATAACGCCGGTTTGCGCCAATTGTTTAAACTCGTCGTCCGAAAACGGCCCGACGCGCTTCCATTTATCGTTGTAATAAAACCACTTCATCGCCGTCGTTTTCCTACGCGCTCTACACCGATTTAGTTGCAACTACCCGCCGCAACAAGTAACGCCAATATCCCCAACGGCGCCAACAACAACCAAACGCCGAAAAGCGTCCACAACACGACAATCCCCCCGATCGCCGCGCCAACCGCTAAGAGTATCTTCAACGTTTTTAAAAACGCGTCGCTGTGTTCGCTAATATATTCATACGCTCCTTTTCCAATATACCAAGCGGCGCCCAAAGCCAGAACGCCGAATGCGCCGTATACCAAGAAACGCCCTAAAAGTAGCGGATGGGACAACGCCCAAACAATTACTCCCACCGCAAGGAACGCTCCCAAAACGCACAGGAAAACAATAAGAAAAATTTGCGAGCCGTCAAACTTTTCCGGGTCGTTCGTCTCGTTCGCTTGAAAAAAAAACGCTAATTCGCAAATCTCGACCGCGCGTCCCCGCTTCCCGAAGAGGGTTTCGAGCGTCGTATTTTGTTCGATTCGCCCTTCGACCGCCAACCGCTTCAAGTCGACGACGGAATAAGGGCCGCAACGTCGGCCCAGCACGTCGTAAACGTAAAACTTTTTATCGGAACGTTTATTTAATCGCGTTCCCAAGACGGCGACCGATTGGTCGACAACGCCGGAACTTCGCGTTAATTCCCCAAACGGGTTAAGAACGTCCGCCGGCGCGACCTCGACGGCGCTCGAACGCTCGCTCCCGTTTTTTCTCAACGCCGCGTCTCCGAACGGCGCCGTTCCGACGTTCTCCTTCGAAAGCGCTCGGCGCCCGTCCGACTTGTCGCTTGCCGTCGCCGAACGTTTTTCTTCTTTTTTCTCGTCTTGCGCGTCGAACCGCAGTTTTTGGCTCGCGCGAAATCGGCGACCGTCGCTTTCTCTTTTGAGTCGCGCTTTCGGCCCGATCTCACCGCTATCCGCCATCCTCTGCAAAATCTCAAGCGCAAGCGGTCCGACTCGACGACCGTCGAGAAGATGAAAATAAAATCGTTCGTTCGCCATCCGCGCCCTCGCTTACGCTCCAACGAGCGTCGTCGCCGTCATTTATCCCGCTTCACGACGAAACGCGCCAACGCCTCCAGCGCGTCGAACGCTTGCGCTTGCTCTTCCGAACGCGCCGAACCTTCGCCGGTTGCGCGGAGCGTCGCGATAATTTCCAGCGCTTCGTCGACCAACGCGTCCGCCTCCGCTCGCGCCGCGTCGACCGCGCCGGACGCCGTCAGCATCGCCGCGAACTCCGCCCGTTCGTCGAGCGAAACGCCCGCTTCCAAACGCTTTAACGCTTCCTCCCGTTCCGCCTCCGACGCGTTTTGCAGGTAAAGAATCAGCGGAAGCGTTTCCTTCTTGTTGACCAAGTCCGTCCCGAGCGTTTTGCCGGTCTTCGCTTCGTCGCCGACCAAGTCGAGAATGTCGTCGACGATTTGGAACGCGATTCCGAGCGCCGCCCCAAACCGCTCGAACGCCGCCAACGCCTCGCCGCGAGCGCCGCCCAAGTACGCGCCCATATGCGTCGCGCACTCGAGAAGCGCCGCCGTCTTTCCGCCGACGATCTTGCGGTAATCGTCCGTCGTCAGCACGAAATTCCCGATCGAGTCGACTTGCAACAGCTCGCCCTCGACCGTCGCGCGGCAACACGCCGACGTTTTGCGGAACAACGCCAAGTCTTCGCATTCGCAAATCAGGTCGAAAGCGCGGGTGATCAGCAAGTCGCCGACCAACACCGCCCGTTGCGAATCCCAACGAGCGTTCACCGTCTCGAGCCGACGACGGAAACGCGCGCCGTCGAGAATGTCGTCGTGAACGAGCGACCCGGTGTGAATCATTTCGAGCGCCGCCGCGCAAAGGTAATGCCGTCGGTCGACCGCTCCCGCCGCCTTCCCGCAGAGCAACGTCAGCGCCGGACGCAAACGCTTTCCGCCGAGTCGAAACGAATGGTCGAGATACTCGGAAAACGCCGGGTCGAGCCCGAATAAACGCTCCTTCAAAAGCGCGGTCGTCGCCTCCATCTCGGACGCGATCGGTCGGTAAAGAAAGTCGAGCCCGGCGGCGCGCGGCGTTGTTTCACTCATCGAAGTTCTTCCTTTGTTCTCGCGACGGCGCCGAACGGCCGTCCCCTAAAACTCGCAAATTACCCAAACCAACCTAAAATTTCGACCGGCGAACAAGCCGACGTTTCAACGCGTTTTAAGCGCCGAATATTCTTAAACGCTCAAAATCTCAAACGCCCGACGCCGCCGCTCCCGCCGCGTCCGCCGCCGTTACTTGCGACGCAACGCCAACTTCAAAAACTCGGCGCGCGTCTTGGCGTAATCGCGGAACGAACCCTTCATCGCCGACGTAACGCAAAGCGAACCCGGTTTTTTGATTCCGCGAAGCGTCATGCACGAGTGCGTCGCCTCGATCACGACGCCGACGCCGCGCGCGTTCAGTTTTTCCATCAGGAGGTTCGCGATCGTCTCCGTCATCCGCTCTTGCAGCTGCGGACGTTTCGCGACCGTCTCGACAACCCGCGCGATTTTGCTCAAACCGACGACGCGCCCTTGCGGCAGGTATCCGATATGCGCCTTCCCGACGAACGGCAGCAAGTGGTGTTCGCACATCGAGTGAAAATCGACGTCCTTCACGATCACCATCGAGTCGTATTCTTCGGTGAAGAATTTTTGCAGATGCTCCGCCGGGTCTTGATGCAAACCTTGGAACAACTCGGCGTACATCCGCGCGACGCGCTGCGGCGTCTCGATCAGCCCTTCGCGATCCGGGTCTTCGCCGATCGCGCATAAAATTTCGCGCACCGCTCGTTCGATGCGCGGCTTGTCGATTTCAAAACGTTCGTTCGCTTCGCCGTTCATTTCGCGTTCTCCGTCGCCGTCGCGCCTTCTTTACGCGACTTACCCATTTTACCTAACCTCTGTTTTTTTTACCGTTCTCGTCAAAACTTCGGCAAACGCCGTTCGACGAAGTGCGCGAGCGCGGTCGGGTCGTCCTTCGCGATCAACGCTTCGATTTGCGCTTCCGGCAGGTTGAGATTCTTCATCGCCAGCGCGACGCGTTTCCAAAGTTGCGCGCGTTTTTTCGGCGTTTCAGCCAAATAAAGCTCGGTCGTCAGTTCGCTCAGCTTTTGCCGCATAATGTCCGGTTTGTTCTCGTAATACCGTTTGACGATATTTTCTTGGTAAGGCGTTCGATCCATTCCTCGACCTTTGACGCAACGCTTTGTCTTCGCCGCGTTCGTTTTTATCTATTTTTCGCCGTTTAACCCGACGTTGGGCGCAACGTTCGGCTTGGCGACGCGCCCGACGTTGCGTCCCGACCTGCGGTTGCAATTTATCCCTATATTATACGCCTTTTCCTCGATTCCAAAAGGGGGCGGCGCGCGATTCTTCCGAGCCGCCGTCGCCTTGCGCCCTCTCTATCCCCGCCGCTTTCGCCGCTTCTCTCATCTTCCCCCGTTTACCCAATCGCAATAACCGTCGCGTCCGACGCTTTTAGGGTAAAAAAAGAAGAGGCAAGCGCAAAGTAAATCGTTTCGGCCCCTTGCCGAAGCCGGAAAAACTGTTAAAATTGGCTATGTCGCGAAGTCGCGGGCGCGCTCTTCCCGCTTCTCGACTTCTCCTCGACTCGCGGCTTGAAACCGAGTCGACGCGGCGCGTCGAGCGTCGCAACGTTCGCTAAAAATCGCGCGGCGTCGCCTTTCGTTTCGGCTTCGGCGACGACGCGAGCGTTCGGAACGGGTTTCGTCTCGGTCGCGACCGCTAAAACAACTGTTTAAGGGATATTGTATGGGCGAAAATCGAGAACAAAAGACTAAAGAAGAAGCGATCGAACTGCGCGGCGTCGTTACCGAAGAAGTGCGCGGCGCGTTCCGCGTTAAAATCGACGATATGGAGCATTACGTTCTTTGCCGTTTGGCCGGCAAGATGCGCAAGTTCCGTATTCGCGTCGTTCCGGGAGACCGCGTCGCCGTCGAAATCAGTCCTTACGATATGGATCGCGGGCGCATCATTTACCGCGAACGTTAATCGTATTGTCGCTCTTTACCGGTCGACCGTTCTTGAAGCGTCTCCGTCGAGCGTTCGACGGAGGACGTTCGGCGGTTCGAGCGTTTTTCTTTGCCGACGTTGAAAGCGTCGCGTCGCCAACGCGGTCGCTTGCGTTCGTTTATTTCTTGCGTCGTTTCGTTTAATCGCTTTTTCCGGCGTTTTTTTACGCTTTTATTCTCCAATCTTCTTATTCTATCCGCTTTAACATTACCGGCGGCGCGCCCAAAAGTCGAAAATCGCTCTTGACGCGACGTCGAAAATCGGTTATCGTTCGGCGATTTCATCTTTTCGACGCTCGTTTCAGCGAGCGCGCGAAAGTTAAACCGACTTAACTTCGGCGTCGTTTTTCGTCCGCCGCCGATATTTTGTTCTCGCCGCGCCGCTTCGAACCGTCGCGACGTTTGAAAGCCTCCAAAATGAAACGTTTTTTAACGACAACGCTGATTTTAGCGACGCTCGCCGCGCCCGGTTGCTCGCGAAAAGTCCCGGAAGACCCGTTCAAGGTCGAGCAACAGCGCATTTTGAACAACCGCGGTCGCCTCGTTATCGACTTGGCGCGCCCGGAAAATATGCACGCCGCGAAAATCGAAGGCGCGACGCTCGTTCGCGGCCTCAACGGAACCGGCGCGGACGAACCGCCGTCGACGTATCAACAGCTCGTTTTGCAAGACTTGCAACGCGACGTCGACGAAAAGCGCACCGCGAAGAGCCAAATCGCGTCGCTCGACACCGCGATCGTTCTTCTCGAAACGGTCGTTCCGCCGGGCGCCCGCGTCGGCGACCGCCTCGACGTTACCCTCAAACTCCAGCCGGGTTCCGAAGCGTCGAGCGTCCAAGGCGGGTACGTTCGCGACGCCGAACTCTATCAGTATATGGCGGCGGACGTCATTCGGCGCGGGTACAAACTTGGCGTCGTCGACGGTTACGTTACGCTCGACCCGGACTTGGTCGCGAAGAAGAGCCCGGTCGCTTACAAACAAGGCAAGATCGTCGGCGGCGCGGTCGTTTCGCGGTCGCGTCCAATTTGGCTCGAACTGAAAGAAAACGAGCGTTCGCCGGGGATTGCCAAACAAGTCGAAGACGTTGTCAACAAACGCTTTAGTTACACAAAATCCGGTTACGCCGGAAAGAAGAAGGTCGCCGAGGCGAAAGCGGGCGCGACGCGAATCAACCTCGAAGTTCCGGAGGAATACCGCGACAACATCGTCCGTTACGTCAACGTCGTTTGCGCGATTTCCTTCTTTGAAACCGCCGACGAACTGAACGAACGGATCGACCGCCTCGCCGTACAATTGTTGAATCCGGAAACGTCGGAGTTCGCGTCGATTCAACTCGAAGCGATCGGCCCGCGCAACGAAAAGGTTCTCGACGCGATTCGCAAAGGGATGGAGAGCCCCGACCCGGCGGTTCGTTTCAACTCGGCGATCGCGTCCGCTTATTTCAACGAGCGTCCCGACCGCCAAAAAACGGCGCGCATTTTAGCCGAGTTCGCCGCGACCGACGCGGAACGGCGCCCGGCCGCGCTCGCGACCCTCGGCGTCTGTATGAAAACGTCGTTCGACGTCGACGCGGAGTTGCGCAAACTCCTCGCCGCGCCGGAAAACGAAACGCGGTACGGAGCGTTTCGCGCTCTTTGGACGCGGAACCCGGCCGACTATATGATTCAGGGCGAAAATTTAGGAAACCAATTCGCTTATCACTCGCTCAACTGCGGAGGAACGCCGTTCGCGCACGTCGCGATGAGCGAACGTCCGGAAATCGTCCTCTTCAACGCCGACCAAATTTTCCTGCAGGGCGAAATTTACATCGAAGCGAATCCGCGCCTGACGATTCGAACCGACGGCGACGAAATCGTCGTCAAGAAATACGAAACGACCGACGGCGTCAACGAACAGCGCCGCGTCGGCTTTAAAGTCGACGAAACGATCCGCGCCATCGTCGAAATCGGCGGCTCCTACTCCGACGTCGTTTCGTTCCTGACGCAAGCGAAGAGCGCCGGTCATTTGAAGTCGATCGGCTCCGACGGAACCGCGACCGCCTGCGCGTTCGGTATCGATTCGCTCCCGGGCGCTAAAAACACTCGCTTCAAACGCGTTCGCGACGTCGAGGAAATCGCCCGACGCGAAGAAGCCCGCGAAGCCGCCGACCGCGCCGCGAAGTCCGAAAAGAAATCGGTTTGGTCGCGAATGAATCCGGCCTCTTGGTTCGGAAACGACGAAGAAAAAGCGGCTTCCAACGACGACTTCGACTTCGACGAGTTCGACGCGGCCAACGGCGAAGAAGGCGCGCCGTCCGACCAAAAATTCGACGCGGAAACCGAAAACGCCGACGCCGCGCTCAAAAACGAAGAGTTCGCCGTCGACGAAGCGGAAGCGGAAACGGAGAAATAACGTTCTCTCCGCAAGAAACGCCGAAAGCCCGACGCGTCCAACGCCGGGCTTTTTCTTTTTTTAACGCAATTTCGACGACGACGAAACGCGGTCGCCGCCGTCGCTTTTCCAATCGTTTCCGTTCTTTCTCTAAAGCGTCAAACGGAAACGCGTTCGAGCGGTTCGATCAATTCGCGAAGCGCCGATTTAGCCGCCGTTCTCCCGCGTTTCTTTAAAAAAGCGTCAAACGGAAACGCGTTCGAGCAGTTCGATCAACTCGCGAGCGACCGTCTTATGGGAAGCGACCGCCTCTTCGAGCGGCGTCAGCGACAACTTCCCGGCGATTTCGCCGACCATCTTGCCGCTTTCGCCTTGGTGGAGCGCGTCGACGGCGAAACGCCCAAGCCGCGTCGCCAAAATACGGTCCAACGGAACCGGCGACCCGCCGCGCATCACGTGTCCGAGAACGACCGCTCGCATCTCGTAAGGCGCGCCCGCTTGCTTCAACGCTTCCATCGTCTTATAAGCGCCGCCGTATTCGTCCCCTTCGGCGACGATCATAATCGTCGACTTTTTCCCTAACGCTTTGAAACGCTTCAACTTCTCGACGAGCGTTTCAATCGACGTATGCGTTTCCGGAATCGTCGCCAACTCGCAGCCGCCCGCGATCGCGATCGCCGTCGCCAAGTCGCCGCAGTCGCGTCCCATCACCTCGACGAGAAACATCATGTCGTGACTCCCGGCGGTGTCGCGCAACTTGTCGACCGCGTCGACGCCGGTTTTGACGGCGGTCGCGAAGCCGATCGTGTAATCGGAGCCGAGAACGTCGTTGTCGATGGTGCCGGGTATCCCGATCACTTGCCCTTCTTCCCAACGCTTGGCGATTTCCATCGCGCCGGTCAGCGTTCCGTTTCCGCCGATAGCGACGAGGGCGCCGAAACGGTAACGACGCAAGTTCTCGACGACCTGCCGAAGCCCCTCTTCGGTTCGCATTTCGTCGCAACGGCTGCTGTTAAAACTGGCGCCTCCTTTGCTCGTCCAGCCGGAAACTTCGCGGACGTCGACGGCGCGGTCGGTTCCGCCCCAAAACTCGCCGTTCAAAATTCCTTGGTATCCGCGGCAAATCCCGACGATTTTATCGCCGTACTGGTCGCCGGCTCGCACGATGGCGCGCAAACACGGATTCATTCCCGGCGCGTCGCCGCCGCTGCATAAAACGCCAATTTTCATCGCTCCATTTTCTCCGTTTTATCTAAATTCGCTTTTCGGCCCGACAGCCTTTCGTTTTTCGACCGAACCGCTTTCGTTAAGCGTCGCTTTTTCGACTCGGCGCGCGCCGTCGCGGCCCGCCCTATCTTAACCAATTTTAACGATTAAACCGGCGCCGTCAACCCGCCGCGAGAGGCGCGAACGGTAAAAAAAACGCGCCGACCGTCGGTTTTTCCGCCCAGTCGACGCATTTTTCCCATCTTAACGGACTCCGCGAAACGCCGCTCGACTTTTTTCCGCGTCAAAACGCAAAAATCGAAACGACGATCGCCAGCGTCGTCGCCAACGCAATCAAAACGAAGGCGAAAATTAAAAACGCGAAAATCCCAAGCGCGCCCAACGCCGTTCCGAAGCGTCCGGCGCAAACGAGCGCCGCGACAAACGCCGCGATCGCCGCGGCAAAGGGCCCCGCCGTTATCAGGCCGACGACGAAAACAAGTCCAATTATTTGCCAATTTCGCCCGCTCAACGCGCCGCCGTTCGGAAGCGAACGCGCCTCCGACGTCGGAAAACGCCCGTCGTCGCCGACGGGAAAACGCCGTTCGTAATCGCCGCGACTCCAACGTTTTCCGCCGCGACGCCCGTTTCGCGTCAAGAGATAAAAGAGCAAAAGCCCGACGCCGAGCGGCGTTCCCAAAACCAACGCGCCCAACATCCCGAAAATCGGGCCGACGACGACTTCAACAGGCGCGCCGTCGAACAAATTGTCGAACGTTCCCCGCGTCTCCTCTTCCGCCGTTTTCGCTTTTTGCGCCGCTTCCTCCGCCTTCCCGAGGAGCGCGTCCAACCGCCGCCGAACCGCTCCGCCCGCGTCCGAGTCGGTCGACTCGTAATAACGCGCCAAATCTTGCAAATCGGTCAAATTTTGCGCGAACGCCTTGTCAATCTCGGCAATTTGGACAAGCGGCGCAAGCTCGGCGGTCTCCTCCAAGAGCGCGAACGTCTCCGGCCAACCGGCGTTCGACTCGGCGAGCCCGTTCGTCGACTGGCGCAACGCGTCGAGCGTCGGTCGCCAACTCGCTTTGCGCGCCGCTTCTTGAAACTTCTTAAACTCTTTGACGCGGTCTTTTCCGAGCGTTTCGGCCAACTCGACGAGTTCCGCCGCCGCGTCGTTCGTCGCCGCGAACGCGACGTCGACCACTCCGGCGTCGAGCGCGTTTTGAATCTCTCGGTTCGCCGCGTCGACGATTTTCTTCCCTTGCGACTCGAAAAGGCGTTTCGCGACCGGCGCGTCGTCGGAAAGCGCGTCGGGTTCGAACGTCGGAAGCGCCGGAATCCCCGCCGTTTCCCGCGTCGCTTTCTTTTCGCCGTTCCGTTTATTTTCTCCATTTTTCCCATTTTCAACGTTTTCCGCGACCGCGTTTTTTTCGCCGGTTTCGCTGTTTTCCGTTTTTTCCGTTTCGCCGACGAGCGTTTCCAACGCGGTTTCTTTCGTCTCTTCGAACGCCAAAATCTCTTCCGGCGAAATCGCGTCGAGCGGACGGTCGGCGTCGGACGCGGCGTCTTCGGTCAACGCGCGCAACCGGTCGGCGACGGCGACCGCCTCGACGGAACCGTTTTCCGCGTCCAACTCCGCGACGGCGGCGCCGAGCGTCTCTTCGCTCTCCAACCGCCGCGCCCAACGGGCCCGTTCGCTCTCGGCTCGCGCGATTTCGGCGTCAAAACGCTCGCTCAACCTCCGAAGCGCCGCCCGTTCGCGCTCGACTTCGAGCCATTCGCGCTGTTTCGCGAACGCCGTCGCCGCTTCCGGTCGCCCGTTCGACTCCGGCGAAAGTTCGCCCTTCTTCATCTCGTCGACCAACGCGGCGCGCTCGTCGGCGTCGAATCGGAAAAAGACGCGGCGGAACTCGCTCCGCAGGCGCCGCGCTTCGCTCTCCCGTTTCGTCGCCAACGCGTCGATTCGTTCCCGCTCGGTTCGCGCCGATTCGAGCGCCTCTTCCAACGCCGTCAGTCGAGCCCGAGTCGAACTCGGCGCCGCCGCTCCGCCGTCCGAAAAACTCGCGACGCGCCCAACGACCAACGCGACGCCCAAGAGCGCGACCGCTCCGACAAGCGCCCAAAGTAACCGCTTTTTCCTTTTTTTCGCGTCTTGCCCGTCGCTCGCCGCGTTCGCATATTCGTCGTTCATCGTCGTTTCGCCGTCGTTCTTATCTTGTTGTTTCGTCGTTGTTTAATCGTCCCGCGTTTCCGTTTCGAGGAGACCGCGCAACCGCTTCGGAATCGCTCGCAACGCGTCGCGCCATTTCGCCGCTCGACGGACGAACGTTCGCCGTTTGTCGAGCAAGCGCCGGTCGAGAATCGTTCGAAGCCAGCTCGCCGCCTCCGCGTCGGTCGTTCCGCGAAACGTTTCCGCCTTTCGATAAACGACCCAAAGGAGTTCGCTCAACGCGTCCGACGCGTCCTCGACGAGCGTCAAATACCCGCCGCCGTCCGAAAATTCGCCGAGCGTTCGAGCGACGCGCGCCCGGAAAAGCGTTTCGGCGACGCGGCCAAGATCGGCCAACGCGCCGTTCAGCGCGTCGGCGTCGCCGGTTCGCTTCGCCTCGACGATTCGCGTCAACGCGTCGCCAACCGACGTTTCGCCGGCCGTCGCGTCGACGCTCGTTTTTTCTCGCTCGTTCAACGTTTTACTTCCAAAGCGCGTCGAGTTCGGCCTCGTCGGAAACCGGTTCGAGAACGTCGGTCGGTTGGAGCGCCGCAGTCCGTTCGTTCGTTTCGTCTTGATAAACGTTCGTTTGCGCGTTCAGCTCGTCGATTTCCTCTTGCAGGACGTCGAGCGCGGCGCCGAGTTCGCCGACGTCGACGCCTTCGACGTTCGCCTCCATCGACGCAAGCTCCGCGTTGACCGCCGCCAAATCCTTCGCGGTTTCCAACTCTTTCAGCCGCCCTTCCAACTTCGCGACGGTCAGCTCCATTTCGCCCTTTTTCTTCGCCAACTGTTCGGCGACGGCGCGCGTTCGGTCGAACGTCGTTTTCTTTTGCTCGGCGATCGAGCGTTTTTGTTTCAAGTCGACGTTCCAACGGTCGAGCGTCGAGTAAACCTCGTCGGCGGAAACCGTTTTGTCGCCGAACTTTAAGCCGACTTTCTTTTGTTCGTCGGTCAACGCGTCGCGCTCGCTCGGACTCGGAAGCCCCGCTTCCTTCGCGGCGGTCGCCAACGCTTGCATCGCCGCTTCCAACTTCGCGATCGCCTCTTGTTCGCGCTCCCAAGCGAGTTCGAGCGTTCGAGCGTCGACTCGATACTTGCGCGCTTGTTCGTCGAGCCGTCCGATTTTCGCCTTCGTTTCGGCGATCGCCTTGTTCGCCCGCGCCGCGGCGGTCGCTCGGTCGACCTTCTTCGACATTTGCGCCGCTTGATCCGACAAAAAGCCGAACTGCCAAACCGCGATCCCGACGACGACCGCCAAAATCCCCAACGTCGCTAAAATACTCTTCACCATTTTTCCTTTTTCCCCTATTTTCTCTTTTTCCTTCCGATTAAAGCGCCGTTTCGACGTTCGTCGCGAACGCGTTCGACGGTTCCGCGTCCACCTCGGCGGCCGCCAACATTTCGCAATACGCCGCCGTCGAGGCGCGCGTCGTCTCCAGCGCCGCGCAAACAAACGGAAATTCGACGACCAACAGGAGCCCGACCGCCAACGCGCAACGGTTCGCGACGCCGCAAAAACGCTCGACCGCCGCTTGCCGCTCGGCGCGCCGAACGGTCGCCGCCGCGCTCCGCCGAACGACCGTCTCCCAACGGTCGCGCAACGCGTCTTCGGTCGTTTCGTTTGTTCGTTTTCGCTCGTTCATTTCAAACGTCTCCTTCGCGGCGCCGCTCGTTCGGCTCCGCTCTCTAGTATAAAGGACGACGCGAAACGCCGCCGCTCCGGGTAAATTCGCTAAAAAAAAGAAAATTTTTCAAAAAAAACGCGAAAAAATTTCGCCGCGCGCTCGATCGGTCGCCTTGCGCCCCGATTCGCGCCCCGCCGCCGGAACGCCGTCCCGCCTCCAACGCCGACGCTCGGGCGACGGTCGGCGACGCGCGCCGACGTTCGGACGACGCTCGGACGACGTTCCCGACGTTCGGGCGACGTTCCCGACGCTCGACGACGCCGACAACGGAACGCCGTCCCGCTCCCACGCCGTCCCGACGTAAAAAAACGCCCGACCGCGCAAAAACGGTCGAGCGTTCTCAAAAAACGACGCAAAACGCTAAATTCGCGTCAGGAAACAAAGTCGGCGATACGGTCGAACGCTTCTTTCAGGTCGTCCATACTCGCGGCGAACGAAGCGCGAACGTACCCCTCGGCGCCGAACGCGCTCCCCATCACCGTCGCGACCTTCTTTTGTTCGAGAAGCGCCATACACCAATCTTGGCTCGTCTCCACCTTAACGCCGTTGTATTCGCGACCAAGGAAGTTTTGCACGTTGAAGAACGCGTAAAAAGCGCCGCCCATTTTGCCGCAGGTCATTCCCGGAATCGCGGCGATGCGACCGGCGACGTAGTCGCGACGTTTTTCGAACTCGGCGCGCATCGCGTCGACGCAACCTTGATCGCCGGTAACGGCGGCCAACGCGGCGTATTGGCTGACGCTGCACGGGTTCGACGTTTCTTGACTTTGCAGGCTCGCCATCTTCTTCGAGACGTTTTCCGGCGCGAGCGTCCACCCGACGCGCCAACCGGTCATCGCGTAAGTCTTGCTGACGCCGTTAATAACGATCGTTCGGTCGGCCAAGCCTTCGCGCAGCGTCGGGAAACTGGCGAACGGCGCGCCGTCGTACACCAAGCGTTCGTAAATTTCGTCCGAAACGACGAAAAGGTCGTTTTCAATCGCGATATCGGCCAACGCTTCCAACTCGGCGCGCGTGTAACAGGAGCCGGTCGGGTTCGACGGACTGCAGAGGAGCAGCATTCGCGTTTTCGGCGTGATCGCGGCGCGGAGCGCTTCCGGCGTCAGTTTGAAGTCGTCTTCTTCGCGGGTCGAAACGATCACCGGAACGGCGCCGGACAGCTTGATCAGTTCGGCGTAACTGACCCAATACGGCGCCGGCAAAATCGCTTCGTCGCCCGGGTTCAACGTGCAGAAAAACGCGTTGTGGAGCGAGTGTTTCGCGCCGTTCGAAACGACGATTTGCGACGGCTTGTATTCGAGCCCGAACCGCGCGAGGTAGTCGGCGCAGATCGCTTCCTTCAGCGCCGGGATACCGCTGGCGACGGTGTAGCGCGTGTAACCGGCGTTCATCGCGGCGACCGCGGCGTCGCAAATGTGTTTCGGCGTGTTGAAGTCCGGTTCGCCGACGCTCAAGTCGACGACCGTTTCGCCCTTCGCTTTCAACTCTTTCGCCTTAGCGGACATCGCGAGCGTCGCGGACGGTTCCATTCCTTGAACGATTTTAGAAAGAGCGATCGCCATTTTTCTCAACTCCTCAAAGTTGCCTTTTTTGCGTATTTTTCCTCGTCGACGTTTTCCCAACGCCCGGAGCGTCGAAACGCCGAGTAAATCTTACTTATTATACTCGCGTCGACGAAAGTCGCAAGGAGGCCGCCGCGTTCGACGCCGCAAAAACGCCCTTAATCGCTCAAAAAAACCGACTTTTTTTCGAGCGGGAATTCGCCGCGTCTAACATTTCGCGGCGTTTCCCGTTCGCGCCAAGGCGTCCGTCGGTTCGCGACGCTTATTTTTTCCAGTCGGGGGAGACGTACTCGACTTCGACGATCGAATGCAAGCCGCCGCGCGGAGTAAATTCGGCGGTCAACTTCATATAACGCGGCTTCATCGCTCCGGCCAAGTCGTCAAGAATGCGGTTCGTAACGCGTTCGTAGAAGATTCCTTCTTGGCGGAACGCTTGCAGGTAGAGCTTCAAACTTTTCAGTTCGACGCAAATTTTGTCCGGAATAATCTCGAACGTCAACGTTCCGTAGTCCGGCTGGCCGGTTTTCGGGCAAAGCGACGTGAACTCCGGCGCGACGTGCGTGATTTTGTAGTCGCGGTTCGGGTACGGGTTGTCGAAAAATTCCAGCATTTCCGGGGACGGATTCGACGTTTGCACAAACGACATATTTCGGTTCCTTTTTTCGCGATATGTTTCAAGAAAGCGTCGCCGACGCTTCCGTTTTCTCATTTTCCCATTAATTATTAATAGCGTTCTTTAAAAACGCGCCGTCAAACGCCGCCGCGCGGACGCATCGCGACGATTTCCTCGACGAGCGCGCCGTAATCCTCCGCTCCGTTCGAACGCGGGTCGTAGTCGAAAATCGACTGTCCGAAACTCGGCGCCTCGGCCAAGCGAACGTTGCGGCGGATTTTCGTTTCGAAGACGACCGCGTCGCTCCAAGGCGACTCCGCGCCGCGCTCGCTCGTCATAAACGCTCGCACGTCGCCGGCGACCTCCTTCGCCAACGAGGTGCGCCCCTCGAACATACACAAGACGACGCCGGAAACGCGGAGTTTCGAGTTCAAACGCTTCGACACCAACTCGATCGTTTGCAAAAGTTTGCTCAAGCCGTGCAGCGCGAGGAAGTGCGGTTGAAGCGGAATAAAGACCTCCTCGACGGCGGAGAGCGCGTTCAACGTCAACACGCCCAACGACGGCGGACAGTCGACGATAAGATAGTCGAATTGCATATCGTCGGCGGCTATTTTGTCTCGCAAAATCATTTCGCGTCCAAAAACGCTCGACAATTCGAAGTCGGCGGCGGCCAAGTCGAGGTGCGCCGGAATCAGCCAAAGATTCTCCGCGACCTGTCGACGAACGGCGGAAAGCGGCTCGTCGTTGACCAAGACGTCGTACACCGACGGAAACTCCGCCTCGAACGTAACGCCGAAATGCAACGTCGCGTGCGCCTGCGGGTCGAGGTCGATCAGCGCGACCTTCGCTCCAGAAGCGGCCAAAGCCGCGCTCACGTTCACCGCCGTCGTCGTTTTCCCGACGCCGCCCTTTTGATTCATCACCGCGATCGTTCGCATTTTTCGCTCCTTTCGCTCCGCGCCGCAACCGTCAAAATCCGTTTCGTCGGGCGTCCTCCGCTCGACGCGAGCCCCGAAAACGCGCCGCGTTTCGAAGACTCGACGTCGACAGTATAATCGAAACGCCGCCAAACCGCAAGACGAACGCGTAAAATTTTTTCAACTCCCGCCGCTTTGCGCGCCGTCGAACGCGGAAGCGCCGACCGCGCCGATTCTAACGATTGAAACAAAAAAGCCGACGGGCGTTCGTTTATTTTGCCTATATTTTCCATCTTTCTTATTTTAACGTCGTATCGTATTAACGAGAATTTGTTATAATAACGTTCGATTGCGGAACGAACCATTTTCTTCGCGCGCGGCGTTTAAAAGATTTTCGGCTAGAAAATTTTCGCCGTAATCGCAAGATACGGCTAAAATGAGTGAAGCTAGGCAAGCCGCCGCGCCGATAATAATCGACAAGGGGGTTCTAGTTTCGCGTCGCGTAGACGCGCCGCCGTATTCGGCGCCGAACCTCGACAACCGTTAAAATCAAAATCAACGACGCAATTTTTGACGTTTCGCTCGAACGCGGCGCCCGATTATCCCCGTTCGAGCGCGCCGTTTTCGACGTAATCCGTCGTCGCCGATGAAAAAAAGTCGGCGGTTCGACGCGTCGAACGTCGAAGGTTATATTGTCAAAGCGCGCAAAATAGACAATTCGCGAAATTTAGCGAAAAGCGGCAAGTTTCGAACAAATTTCCACGCGACGGCGCGCGGCGTCGAAAACTGAATGGAATACAACGCGTTTTACACGCATGGAGACGGTTCGTCCGTTAGAAATCGATGGAGGTTAAAATGAAAAGAGTTGTTGGGGCGGCGCTGTTGTTCGCGGCGGCTCTGCTGACCGCGCCGCTTGAACAGGCGCAAGGCGCTTGGTGCGGCGCGGCGTCTTATCGTTGGTGCCGGCCGCGCGCGTGCGAGTTCACGACGCAAAGCTGCACGGTGATGAAGACCTGCCGTAAAGTCGTGTACGAGCAAGAACAAGTCGTTTGCTATCGGACGTCTTTCCAAAAGGTTCCGGTTACGAAACGCGTTCTTTGCACGAAATACGTTCCGGAAACCCGCGTTCGCGAAGTTCAATACACCGTTTGTCGCCCGGTTTGGGAAAACCGTCAAAAGACGGTCGCCCGCACGGTGAACCGCACGGTTTGGCAAAACTGCCAAAAGCAAGTTCCGTACACCGTCTGCAAGCCGGTTTACGAACAACGTCAACGTCAATACACCGTCTGCAAGCCGGTTTGGGAAACGCGTCAAAAGCAAGTCCCGTACACCGTTTGCAAGCCGGTTTACGAACAACGTCAACGTCAATAC
>JAFSDX010000114.1 GCA_017436025.1 Thermoguttaceae bacterium | reverse complement strand
CTTACCCGTTTATTTTGGGACGGTTGTGAAAGATCAAGAAACGTCCGACCGCTTCCTTTGGGACGTGCGACGTTTCGTCGCGGACGAGGTCGCCTATTCGTATGTCGGCGGGTTGCGCGACGCGAGTATGGCGAAGGGAAAACGAACCTGGCTCGAATGTTACGGGCACTGGGGCTTCCCGGGCGAGTTCCTGCAATACGGCGGTCAGTCGAACGAAATCGCGGGCGAGTATTGGAGCGAAGGGACGCTCGGCGACGTCGAGAACCGGCTCGCGTCGTCGTGCGGGCACATTTACGGCAAAACGAAGATTTGGGCCGAGTCTAACACGTGCGCGGGCAATCCTTACGGTCGTAGCCCGGTCGATATGAAGAAGCGCACCGACCTCTTCTTCTCGCAGGGGATCAACAACACGCTTCTGCACCTTTACGTGATGCAGCCGGACGAACGCGTTCCGGGCTTTAACGCTTGGTTTGGCAACGAGTTCAATCGCCATAACACATGGTTTAAGCAACTCGACCTGTACGTCGACTACCTGAAACGTTGCAACTTTATGCTGCAACAGGGGTTAAACGTCGCGGACGTCGCTTACTTCATCGGCGAAGACGCGCCGAAAATGATGGGCGCGGTCGACCCGGCGCTCCCGGCGGGGCGTCAGTTCGACTTCATTAACGCCGAAGTGTTGCGCGAAACGACCAGCGTCAACGAAAACGGCGAGTTAACCCTGCCGCACGGAACGACTTACAAGGTTCTCGTCTTGCCGAAACTCGAAACGATGCGTCCGGAATTGCTGGCGAAGATCAAACAACTCGTTGCGGACGGCGCTTACGTTCTTGGGCCTAAACCGTTGCGCTCGCCGAGTTTGCAAAATCAACCGCAAGCCGACGCCGACGTGAAGAAAATGGCGGACGAACTTTGGGGCGACGTCGACGGTAAGTCGTTGAAATCGCGTAAGTTCGGTAAAGGAACGATCGCTTGGGGGCTGACGCTTGAAGAAGTCTTCGCCGAACTCAAATGCGCGCCGGACTGCGAAATTCCCGCCGGGACGCCGCTCGTTTACAACCGTCGCACGGCGGTCGACGGCGATATCTATTTCCTTGCGAATCAATCGGATAAGGAGTTGAAAAACGTCGAAATCGCTTTCCGCGTCGCCGGAAAAACGCCCGAAATTTGGTTCCCGGCGACCGGCGAAACGGCGGGCGTCGTCGCTCGCGAAAAGGACGGGCGCGCGATCGCGACGCTTAACTTCGCGCCGCAAGAAAGCGTCTTCGTTGTTTTTAGAGAAAACAAGACGCAAGCCGTTGAAAATAAAGCGATTGAATTGAAGGAAATCGCGGCGCTTAACGGTTCGTGGACGGTTTCTTTCGATTCCGGCGAAATCGCGCGCGGCCCGAAAGCCCCGGTCGTTTTCGACAAGCTGATCGACTGGACGCAATCGGACGACGCGGCGATCAAATATTACTCCGGAACCGCCGTTTATAAAACGACTTGCGAATTGCCCAAGGTCGCGGAGGGCGAGCGCGTCTATCTGTCGCTTGGCGCCGTCTCTGAAATGGCCAAGGTTAAGATCAACGGCGAATACGTCGGCGGCGTTTGGACGGCTCCGTATCGCCTTGACATTACGAAGTTTGCGCGCGAAGGCAAGAACGACGTTGAAGTCGAAGTCGTCAACTGCTGGGTCAACCGCCTGATCGGCGACGCGGGCTTGCCGGAAGCGGAACGCAAAACTTGGTGCCCGGTCAATAGTTACAATGCGAAATCGCCGCTGAAACGCTCCGGTTTGATCGGCCCGGTAACGGTTTCGACGACGGCGCGCTAACGCTTGACGAAAAACGAGTTACGACGTGTCGTTGTTGGCCTTAAATGGCGACGCGTTGTAAGACGATAACGAATGTATCGCGTCGACTTGTCGCAAAGACGAGACGGCGCGTTTTTATAACGCTTGGAAAATAAAGGAATTGCAATGAAGAAAACGCTTTGGAGCGCCGCGTTTTTAACGGCGCTTGTCGGCGCGATGTTTTTCTCGTCGACGAGCCGCGCGGCCGACGTTTCGCCGCTCGTTCCGACGAATTTGCGTTGCGAATATTTGACGAATCCGACCGGCCTTGACGCCGAAAAACCGCGTTTCGGTTGGATTCTCGAAACGAAAGACGCCGACCTAATCGGCCTTGCGCAAACGGCTTACCGCCTGCGAGTCGACGCGACGGAAGCGGACGCGAAGGCTTGCGCCGGGAAGGTTTGGGACAGCGGTTGGGTCGAGTCCGACCGTTCGACGCCGATCGACTTTGACGGCGCCGCGCTGAAATCCGATTCGACGTACTATTGGACGGTGCAAGTCAAGGATCAAGACGGGGTTGCGTCGGAGCCGTCGGCGGTCGCGACTTGGACGACCGGGCTTCTCGACGCGTCCGAGTGGTCGGCGAAGTGGATTGGCGCGGGCGAAATTCCGGCCGACAAAAAGGGCGTTGGCGAAACGACGACGCTCGACCCGCAAACCGGAACGCGCAACGACCCTTGGCTGCGCAAAACGTTCGAACTTAACGCAGTTCCGGAACGC
Source organism: Thermoguttaceae bacterium (assembly GCA_017436025.1). Taxonomy (GTDB): domain Bacteria; phylum Planctomycetota; class Planctomycetia; order Pirellulales; family Thermoguttaceae; genus RUG369. The sequence goes on along the minus strand of JAFSDX010000114.1, from coordinate 6,980 downwards.
GCCGTTATGTTCGTTGCAAGCGTCGGCTATCACGAGGTTTACGTTAACGGCGAACAAGTCGACAAAGAGTCGGTGTTGGCGCCGAACGTCTCGAATCACAAGTACCGCGCCCGTTATCTTGCTTACGACCTTAAACCGTTGTTGCGCAAGGGGAAAAACGTTGTCGCGCTTTGGCTTGGGAACTCTTGGTCGGTTTACTCCGAATATGCGACGCCGGATAAACCGAAGACTCCTATCGTTATCGCGCAAGCCGACTTGCGTTTTGGCGACGGGACGTCGACGCGCCTTGTTACCGACAAAACTTGGAAGTGGGCCAAGAGCCCGAACTCGCTCATCGGCGAGTGGAACTTCCATCGCTTCGGCGGCGAACGTTACGACGCGAACCTCGAAAACGCCGATTGGAATAAGGCCGATTTCGACGATTCCGCTTGGAAGAACGCGACGGAATTCGCGCCGAAACTTGAACTTAGCGCGCAAGCGACTGAATGTAATATTCTCGGCGCCGAAATTAAACCGGTCAAGATTGAAGCGAAGGGCGACAACGTGTGGCGCGTCGATATGGGCGTCAACTTCGCCGGTTGGACGGAGTTTAAAGTGAAGGGGAAACCCGGAACGGAAATTCGTTTCGAATATTCAGAGCGCAACCAAGACGCGCGAACCTTCGGTCTCAACAGCGTTTACGTTATCGGCCCGAGCGGCGAAGGCGTCTTCAAAAACCGCTTCAATTACAGCTCCGGACGCTGGATTACCGTTTACGGTTTGACCGAAGCGCCGAAATTGGAAGACGTTAAAGGTTGGCACATTCGCACCGGTTACGCCGACGCGGCCGACTTCGAAACGTCTAACGACCTTCAAAACTGGATTTACAACGTCGGAACCTGGACGTTCGAGAACCTGTCGGTCGGCGGTTACGTCGTCGACTGCCCGCAACGCGAGCGGATGGGGTACGGCGGCGACGCGCACGCAACGTCGGAGTCCGGTATGTACAACTATGCGCTCGAAGCCTTCTATTATAAGTGGTTAGAAGACTGGCGCGACTGCCAAAAAGACTACGCCGACGGTTGCCTGCCTTGCACCGCGCCGACGTATTGGGGCGGCGGCGGGCCGTCGTGGGGCGGTATCGTTATTACGCTTCCTTGGACGTTCTACCTGCAATACGGCGATACGCGCATCCTCGAAGAAAACTTTGAAACGATCGAGAAGTGGTTGGCGTTCCTCGACTTGCACGTCGAAAACGACTTGTTGAAACAATACGGCGACGAGTGGCGCTTCCTCGGCGACTGGCTCTGGCCGGGCGCGCCGGACGGGCCGAACTCCGACACGCCGCAAGCGTTGTGTTTAAACAACATCTATCGCGTTTTCAATCTGAAAACCGCCGCGCAAATCGCTCGCGTTATCGGGAAAGAAGAGCGCGCCGCCGAGTGGGAAGCGAAAGCGGAAGCCGCTCGTAAAGCGATTAACGCCAAATACTTCAAAGCGGACGAAGGTTCCTACTTCGACGACGCGCAGGCGATTTTGGGGCTCGCGCTCCTGACCGAAATCGCGCCGACCGACGCGGACGCCGAACGCGTCGTTAAACGCCTTGAAAAAGCAATTTACGTCGATTCCAAGGGACATATCGGCGCGGGCATCACCGGCGGCGGGCTCCTGTACCGTTACCTGCGTTACAACAACCGCGACGACCTGATTTACTCGACGCTAAAGCAAACGGAGTACCCGAGTTGGGGCTTTATGCGCAAGCACGACGCCACGACGTATTGGGAAGCCTGGGAACTCGACCGCCCGGGACACTCGCTCCTGCACAGCTCCTACTTGTATCCGGTCGCTTGGTACGTCTCGAACGTTCTCGGGATTCAACGCGACGCGGAAGTCGTTGCATTCAAAAGGTTTACGGTTCGTCCGCCGAAAGTCGACGCGACCGATCTGACCTTCGCTAAGGGCGCGTACCGCTCCATCGTCGGCGAAATCAAGTCGAGTTGGGAAAAGAAGCCGACCGGTTTCGAACTTTCGGTCGTCGTTCCGCCGAACACGTCGGCGACGATTTACGTTCCTAAGTCGTTGGAAAACGGCAAGATCGAAGCGCCGCGCGGCGCGAAGTTCGTCGGCGACGTCGACGGTTTTGGCGTTTTCGAAGTCCCGTCCGGTTCGTTCTTCTTTAAGGAAAGCAAGTAACGACGGGATTTAACGTCGGAGTTTCTCGACGCGTTCGGAAGCGGAACGCGTCGGGCGACGCCGCGTCTTCTTTTCAAACGCCGTCTTTATTAATAACGGCGGCGATTTTTAAATTGAAACGACCCTTTAACGGCGCGTTTCGACGATTTGTAACAGTCGACCGCGCAAGGAGTTGCGTTTTAACGATGAAACGTTTTTTTAATCTTTTTTCGACGGCGCTCCTGCTCGGAACGCTCGTTTTAACCCCGGCGTTCGTCGGCGCGCAAGACGTAAAGACCGTCGGCTCCGCGACTTGCAATCCGACGCAAAACCTCGACGAAAACGGCGCTCTGCCGCGAGCGACTCCGGAATCGGTCGGCGTTCCGTCGCAAACGCTCGTCGAACTGATTCAAACGCTCGACGCTAAGTTCAATCGTTTGGATAGTTTAATGGTGTTGCGCGACGGCAAGGTGATCGCCGAATGTTGGCGCGCGCCGAACTCGCCCGAAGCGCCGCACGCGATGTATTCGCTGAGCAAGAGCTTCACCTCGACGGCGATCGGGTTCGCGGTGCAAGAAGGCAAACTCAGCGTCGACCAAAAAGTCGTCGATATTTTCCCGGACGACCTGCCGGCGGAGCGTTCCGAAAATTTGAACAAAATGACGCTCGGCGACCTCCTGTCGATGAGTTGCGGGCACGAGACGGAAGTCGCGCTGCCGCATATGATTAGAGCGACTTACGGGCTCGAAACGCCGCCGACGCGACCGGGCGATCCGACTTGGGTGCAAGCGTTTTTGGCGCATCCGGTTCCGCGCGAACCCGGAACGCACTTCCGTTACAACACGCCGGGGACGTATATGCTCTCGGCCGCGCTCCAAAAAACGGTCGGCGAAACGACCCGCGATTACCTCGTCCCGCGCCTTTTCGAGCCGTTACATATTGAAACGCCGTTTTGGGAAGAGTCGCCGGAAGGCGTTTCTAAAGGCGGAACCGGCTTGTATTTACGCACCGAGGATATTGCGAAGTTCGGCCAACTTTACCTCCAACGCGGACGCTGGAACGACAAGCAAATTTTGAGCGCCGATTGGGTCGATTTGGCGACCAGCTACAAGGTGTCGAACGGTTCGAATCCGGATAGCGACTGGGCGCAAGGCTACTGCTTCCAATTTTGGCGTTGTCGCAAAAACGTCTATCGCGGCGACGGGATGTACGTCCAATTTTGCGTCGTTTGCCCCGACCAAAACGTCGTCGTCGCAATGACTTCCGACGGGAACGACTACCAAGGCCAACTGAATACGCTTTACGATATTTTGTTCCCGGCGCTGCGAAATGAAGCGCTTCCGGAGAACGCCGACGCGTTGGCGAAGTTGCGCGAAACCGAGAAATCGCTCCAACCGAAAGAAGGCGCGTCCGGAAGTCAAGTCGCGTCGCAAACCGTTTACAGCGAAGCGCTTAAACGCGACGTGAAGTACAAGGTTTACCTCCCGAACGAATACAACACGACGTCGTTTTCGTACCCGGTTCTTTACCTCTTGCACGGGATGGGCGGGAACGAGAAAAATTGGAGCGACCCGAAACAAGGGAATATCCAAAAGATTGCGGACGAATGGTTTGCGAAAAATCCGACGAAAAAGGCGATCATCGTTATGCCGGACGCGCAAAGTTGCTGGTACCGCGACAGCGCCGACGATTCTTGCAAGTACGAGACGTTTTTCTTTGACGAGCTAATTCCAACCGTCGAAAAGACTTATCGCTGCAAAACCGGCAAAGAAAACCGTTCGATCGCCGGGCTTTCGATGGGCGGGTACGGCTCGCTTCTTTACGCGTTGCGCCGTCCGGAGATGTTTAGCGCTTGTTTCGCGATGAGTCCGGCGATTCGGACGAACGAAGAAGTCGCGTCGATGCCGTTCGACGGTTTTGTAAGTCGTTATCGTAAAGCGGCTTCCGTTGACGAAAACGCCGAGCGCCTCGACGATTATTTCTTTGCGAACGACCCGCACACGCTTGTCGCGAAGTTGTCGGACGACGCGAAAAAGTCGATTCGCTTCTGTCTCGATTGCGGCGACGACGACTATTTGACGCCGGGCGCGCACGACTTCCACAACGAAGCGAAAGCGGCGGGCGTCTCTTGCGAATACCGCGTTCGCGACGGCGCGCACAACTGGAAGTATTGGCGCGAATCGGCGCCGCTCGCGTTTGAGTTTATTTGGCAAACGACTGCGAAATAACAGGTTGCGGTAAACGCGGCTTGCGCTAAAACGAAACGCGACCGGGGAAGGCTCGGTCGCGTTTTTTACTTTAAGTCGGCAAGAAAGCGGAAGCGGCGTTACTCGGCGTCGTTAAACGCGTCGATCAAAATTTCGCGGGCCTCTTCGCGCCAACGACGGAGCGTCGCCGGGTCGTTTAAGTCGACGCCGAGCGCTTGCCAATAAGCTCCGACGCGTTTTTCCAAGTCGGCGAACGGACGCTCCGATTCGTCTAACGCTTGCGATTCGTCGGTTTGCGTCGTTTCGGGCGCGGCGAGACGAGCGGAAAGTTCGGCGATTTTTCGTTCGAAGTCGGCGGCGAGATCGCCGAGAATCCCGGTGTCGCCGAGCGTTCCGGGGCGCGGCGACGTTGTTTTCAATTCGATTTCTTCGAGCCAAAACGCGTCGCCGAGTTCGAGCGCCCAAGGTCGGAACGTTTCGCCGAGCGTTTGCCGGGCGCGACGTTGCGTCAACTCGCGGTGCAATTCCGTTCGACCGCCGAGCGTAAGCCGAACCGCCGCGAACCGTTCCTCCGCTTCCTCGACGATCGTTTGCGCGGCGTCTTGGAAACGTCGGCGCAACTCTTCTTCCGACGCGACTTGCGTTAAATCGAGTTCGAGCGAAAACCAACGCAACGAGTCGGCGGCGACGAAACGCGGTTCGCCCAAAAGCGCGCCGTTTTCGATCTCGACGAGGTAAAACCCCTTCGGCTCCGGTTCGCGAATGTGCCGACCTTGCAAAACACCGGGATAGCCGACCCAAGCCGGGGCCGTTTGGAGCGTTTGGCGGCGGTGAACGTGCCCGAGCGCCCAATAATCGTAACCCTTAGCGTTTAGCGTTTCAAGACTCGTCGGAGCGTAACGCGACGCGGCGCCGTCTCCGCTTGCGTCGGTGTGTAAAACGCCGATATTGAACGCGTTAGGCGTTGCCGACGGGAAGTTTTCCGCTAAATTCTCCGGACAAAATTGAGCGCGGAAACTTTGACCGGTCAGCGCGACGCGTTCCGGAGCGTCGTCGAAAAGCGAAGTCGGCGCGCTTTCCGATAAATCGCCAAATAACGTGTTTTCGCGATTTACGGTGGGAGCGGCGACGGTTTTGCGAGCGCGTTTCGGAGCGCCGTCGAGAAGTTGCGGCAGGTCGTCGGGGTAAAGGAACGTTTCCGGTTTTTTCGCGTTGAAAATTTTGACGTTTTTCGGCCAAGTCAACTTCGGAAGCGTCTTGTTTTGTAAGTCGTGATTGCCCAACGAGATAAAGACGGGAACGCGGCGCGCTTCGAGGCGGCGGAGTTGGCGAATCGTCCAAAGCCCGGTCGCGAGGTCGTCCCAATCGCCGTCGAAAAGGTCGCCCGCGACGACGACGAACGCGACGTTTTCTTCGAGCGCGACGTCGATTAACCGTTCGAACGCCTTGCGCGACGCGTCGCGAATCGTTTCGGCGATTTCCGGGTCGGTCGTTCCGAGACCGCGCATCGGCGAGTCGAGATGTAAGTCGGCGGCGTGTATGAATTTAAGGGACACGGGAAGCTCCTGTCGTTGGGGCGGAGGACGGGCGAACGCGGCGAAGAAGCGGGAAACGCTCGTCGCCGACGCCCTTATTTTAACGCGAATCGCCGATTTTCGCAAGAGCGGAACGAAATTTTCGACGGCGCAAAAAATTTGAAAAAATTTCTTGCAAAGTCAAGTTTCGCGATTTGACAAATTTTAGAAACTCTGACACAATACTGGAGAACAAAGAGGAAATGGTTGTAAATCGCTTGAATTTAAAGGTTTAGGCGTCGCGCGGCTTAAATTTTATAGAGGATTTTGAAGAATGACGTAACGACAAAAACTTTGAAAAAAAAACGCGCGGAACGTTGCGCTAACAACGAACCGCGCGCCTTAATTGTGCGAAGCCGGCGGCTATGCACAGGTTGACGTCCTAGTATACCGCCGTTTCGCGAGTAAATCAAGACTCCTTGGGGGATTTTTGCAATATTTTCCGAGGGGACGGACTCCTATTGTACGGAGGACTTATGGTTTGTTCTAATAGCGAAACTGCGAATTTTTTGGCGCGGCGTTATAAAATAGGCGGCGCGGCCTTCTTGACGGTCGGTGGATACGATATGCCCGCGTTGGCGCCGGTCGAGGATTTTGCGCCGCCGCCGGACTTGACCGACTTCGAAAAGGCCGTTAAAAGCGAGACTTACGAACGCGGCGTTCATTTTTATCTCGACGATTATCGTTTCGACGATAAAATCTGGCTCCGTTGCGAGCGTTACGTCGAGCGATTGGCGCGGTTCGCCTGCGTGTTGACGCCCGATTTTTCGCTCTATCTCGATATGCCGTTTGGGGCGAAAGTTTTTAACGTTTGGCGTTCGCGAATGATTGGCGCGCTCTTGCAGTCGGCGGGCGCGACGGTCGTTCCGACGTTGCAGTGGGCGGAGCGCGCGTCGTTCGATTACTGTTTCGACGGTCTGCCGGTCGGCTCGGTCGTTTCGATTTCGACGGTCGGCGTAATGCGCAACCCATTGTCGCGCAAGGTTTTTCTTGAAGGTTTCGACGCGGCGATGGAGCGCTTGGCGCCGTCGACGGTTCTTCTTTACGG
>JAFSDX010000010.1 GCA_017436025.1 Thermoguttaceae bacterium | reverse complement strand
TCCGATATTGGTACGAATACTCCGGCGGTCAGTTTACCGATTGGGGCGCCCATCACATCGACTGCGCTCTTTGGGCCCTCGACCGCGACAAACACGGCGCCGGGCCGGTCGAATTCGACGGTCGCGACGTCGAACACGCGTCGGAACTCGACGAACTCGGGCGTCCGAAATTCAACGACCGCTACAATACCGCGACAAAATTCGAAATCAAAACGAAATTCGCCGACGGCGTCGAAATGATCGTCAAGAGCGAACCGAACTCGAACGGAATTCTCTTCGAAGGAACCGAAGGTCGAATTTACGTCAACCGCGGACGCGTTACCGGCAAACCGATCGAAGAAAAACTGCACGAAAAACTGACGGAAGACGATTTCGTCGCGCTGAATCACGACAAGCCGGTCGAGTGGACGAAGCAAAACTTCTTCCGTTGCATTCGCGAAGGCGGGCTTCCGTCGTCGGACGCGTTCAGCCACACGTATTCGATGAACTCTTGCCACCTTTGCGCGATCGCCGCCCGCTTGGGACGCGTTATCCGCTGGAATCCGGAAACGGAAACGATCGAAGGGGACGACGTCGCGGCCTCCTTCATTTCCCGCGAACAGCGCAAGGGCTTCGAACTCCCGACGCTCGACTGATCGGCGGCGCGACTTTCGCAAACGTCGCGATTTCGCTAAATTCGCCAAATTCGCCCCCTTCCCCCGTCCGTCGTCGAGAACGCGTTCCTTGACGACGGCGCGAGCGAGAGCGCGGTAAAAAAAGGAAAAATCGGGCGAAATTTTCGCAAAACCGGAAGAACGTTATTCCCAAACGAAGAAAAATAGCTTATACTATATATTAATAAGGAGAGAAAAGCGGGCGGACGTAAAATTTACGTTCCGACCGACGAGCGTTCGCGACATGCGCCGCGCGCCCGTTTCGCGTCGTTCCCGCTCTCGACGTCGAACTATTGAGGACTCGTTACCAATGAAGAAAAACGTTATCGTTCTGATTCTCGGCGGCGGACGCGGCACGCGCCTGTACCCGTTGACCAAAATGCGCGCGAAACCAGCCGTTCCGGTCGCCGGTAAATATCGCTTGATCGACATTCCGGTTTCGAACTGTATTAACAGCGGTCTTAACAAGATTTACGTCATCACGCAGTTCAACTCGGTCAGTCTCCACCAACACCTGCAAACCTACCGCTTCGACACGTTTGGCGGCGGGTTCGTCGAAATGTTGGCGGCGCAACAAACGAACGACAGCGACTCTTGGTACCAAGGGACGGCGGACGCGGTTCGCCAAAACTTCAACTTCATCCAACAGCGCGACGTCGATTACGTCTTGATCCTCTCCGGCGACCAACTCTACCGGATGGACTTCCAAAAGATGATCGAGACGCACGAACGCTCGAACGCCGACGTTACGATCGCGTCCGTTCCGGTTCAAAAAGAGCGCGCCGGCGAACTCGGCATTATGCGCATCGACGAAGAGGGCCGCGTCCTCGGCTTCCTTGAAAAACCGCAGTCGGACGAAGAACTTTCGCACGTCTTCACCGGCGAAGACTTCATTCGCGAACGCGGTCTCGACCCGCAAGGGCGCGACTACCTTGCCAATATGGGCGTTTACCTTTTCAACCGCGACACGCTCGTCGAAGCGCTCGAAAAGACCGACTACAAAGACTTCGGGAAAGAAGTTTTCCCCGCGTCGATTCGCACGAAACGCGTTTGCGTCCACCTCTTCGACGGTTATTGGGAAGACATCGGGACGATTCGCTCCTTCTACGAAGCGAACCTCGCGTTGGCGCAAAACCCGCCGGTTTTCGAAATTTCGACTCCGCAAGCGCCGACGTACACGCAACTTCGTTACCTCCCGGCCAGTCGTTTTGACAACGCGACGGTTCGTTGCAGTTACATCGCCGACGGTTGCTCGATCGGCGAAGGCGCGGTTATCGAAAACTCGATCATCGGTATTCGCTGCAAAATCGGCAAAGGCTGCGTTATCCGCAACTCCATCGTTATGGGGCAAGACTTCGTTACGAGTCCCGAAGAGGACGCGGCGGAACTCGCGGCCGGTCGTCCGCCGGTCGGAATCGGCGACCACACGGTCATCGACGGCGCCATCGTCGACAAAAACTGCCAAATCGGCTCGAACGTTTTCATTGTCAACCCGGATAACGTCCAAAACACAAAAGAACGCGAGTTCGGTATGATTCGCGACGGCGTTATCTGCGTTGAAAAAGGCGCGGTTCTCCCGAACCATTGGCACCTGGCGCAATCGCTGAAAAAGAAGGGTTAAACTCTTAGCTTCGCCGCGGAACCTGCGAAAATCCAATCGGAACGTTCGCAGGTTCCGTTTTTTCTTTCCTTTCGTTGTCGATTAGTTAATAAAACATACGATGTAGAGGTCGGCGTTAAAAAGCCGAACGCTTTGAAACGCCGTTTTTTTTGTTTGTTATTTTGAATTCGAAAGGTCAAAAAATGAAAAAAGAACTGATTTATATGTCAAAATGGGGGGGGGGGGCAATTTAGGCCGCCGCGCTTTCACGTTGGTCGAGTTGTTGGTCGTCATCGCCATCATCGGCATTTTGATCGGGCTCTTGTTGCCGGCGGTTCAAGCCGCTCGCGAGGCGGCGCGACGTATGCAATGCGGCAACAATATCAAGCAGCTGAGCTTGGCGTTGATCAACTACGCCGACGTTCACGGGAAATTCCCGCCCGGCTGTTGCTTTCAAGACAACCTGAACACCGCCGCCGGACACCCGATCGCCAACACTTATTGCGGTATGATGGGTTGGGCCGGTTTTATCCTTCCCTTTATGGAGCAAAACGCGGTTTACGAAGAAATCGACTTCACGAAGCGCGCCTACACCGACTATTACGGCATCGCCCTCCCCGCCGGTTGCGAATGGACGGGCCACACTTGCGGTCAAGATTATTGCACGGATACCTGCGGCGACGAAGAGAACAAAGACGTCGCGTTTATGTGTCCGGACACGTTCCGCTGTCCGTCGACGCCGTCGACCCGTCCGGACGGCACGCAAAAAGACTACGGCGTCAACGGCGGCGCCGACTTCCCGGAACGTTGCGTTTCGAACAACGAATACGCGATGAAATGGGGCGTCTTCTATCGCAACAGCGGCACGCCTTTGGCCGCGGTCTCGAAGGGCCTTTCGAACACCTTTATGGTAATGGAGTCGTCGCACGCGTCGTTGCCGAACCAAACCGGCCAAACGTCCCCCGGCGTCAACCCGTTCCTGTACGTCAGCTTCACCGGCCAAGGTTTCTGCACGCCGCTCATTATGAACGAACGCTTCACGCCGATCAACTGGGCCGCGCCGACGCAGCCGGGTCGTCAAGTTCGCTCCTTCCATCCGGGCGGCGTCAACGTCAGTTTCTGCGACGGTTCGATCAAATACGTTTCGGAAACGGTCGACTTGACGATTTATTGCGGCACGTTCTACCGCGTTCCGCACGAATCGACGACGCAGTACGTTTCCGGGCTCTAAAGAATTAAGGAAAGAAAGGAGTTCGCGATGAAAAATTCCGCGTTAGCGCTCGTTTTTTCCGTTCTTTTTTTCGCGTTGGCGACGGTCGGTTGCGGGAATCAATACGGCGGTTACGTTATCGTTGAAATTTCCGGAACGGTCGCCGCCAACGGCGAGCCGCTCCCGGAGGGGTTCGTCCTTACTTTCCAACCGGAGCAAGGGCGCTCGAGCGAAGCGGTCGTCGGCCCCGGCGGCGCTTACCGAGCGGTCTATTCCGCGTCGAAAGCCGGCGTCCAAAAGGGCCCTTGCAAAGCGAAAGTTTCTTGGTCGCCCGCCGCGCTCGGCCCGGGCGGCTTGACTCCGCCTCCGGTTCCGGAAGAATTCGCGCCGTTGTTGGAAAAATACGGCTTCGCTTCCGAGGGTTTGCCGCTCGAAATTAAGAAAAAAAGCAAGGAATTCAATATCGATTTTGAATTTTAACGCTCGCCTTTCCGTCGAACCAACCAAGCGCCGCGCTTTATTCCGCCGCCTCCGTTTCTTGCGCCGTCGTCGACGACGTTTCGCGGAGGCGGCGCGCCGATTTTCGCGTTCGCGCTCTTTCGTTTAAAGGATATTTCGCATGTTTCGCCGCTTATTATCCGCGACGGCGGCCCTTGTCGTCGCGCTTCCCCTTTCCGTTTCGCCGCCGATTTTCGCCGCCGACGCGGCTTCCGACGCCGACGTTTTCTTCGTCTCCGCCCGCCGCGCCAACGAGATCGCGTTTGAAAAAACGACCGCGAAACAGATTCGCGTTACGATCGCCGCTTGGAATTCCGGCGACGCGCCTTGCGTCGACGAAATTCAAGTCTTTAACGGCGCCGTCGACAAGAACGCCGACGCGAAAACGGTCGACGCCGCCAACCTCGCCCGCCGTTCCGACGTGAAAGTCGCCGCGTCGAGCGTTATTTCCGGTTACGCCGTTCACAAAACGGAACACTTAATCGACGGTCGTTTCGGAAATAGCGCGAGTTGGGTCGCCCAATCGGGCGACGCGGCCCCGTCGTTCGTCCTTACTTGGCCGGAGTCGGTCGAGTTCGACCGCGTCGTTTTCTCCCGCGACCGCGAAAACCGCTATTCCGACCGCGTCCCGACCCGGCTTGAAGTCGCCGCCTCCGACGACGGCGAAAATTGGCGCGTCCTTTGGGCGAACGAAAAACCGGCGTTCGTCGCGGAACCGGCGACTTTTGCCGACGCGTTTTCGCAATGGTTTGCGAACGTTCCGGACGACGCCGCGCTCGGCGCCGCCCCGTTCGACTTCGCGCTCGGCGACGCAGCGCCCGCGACCGTCTCGACCGTCAAAATCAACAATGCCGACAACGCCGGCGAAGTCGCCAAAGTCGACGAAACCGGCAAACCGACCGCGCCTTTCCCCGCCTTCCCCGTTTTGTCCCAATACGACCGCCGACTGCGCGACGCGTTCCTCTTCGAAGAGATCGCTTGGCTGAAAGCGGCCGGGTTCGGGCAAGTCGAGCGGCGGCTCCGTCAGCGCAACTACCCGGAACACGTCGAATCGCAAATTCCGCTTGAAAACGTCGTTCCGCTCCCGACTTTGCCCGCGCAATTTGCCCAAACCTCCCCAACCGCCCCGTCCGTTCTTTCCGACGCGGAACTCGAACGCCTCGCGACCCGAGCGACGGTCGCGACGGTCGCCTCGGTCGACCGCTTCGAGTCGGGCCCGCTCCTTGCGCAAAGCGCGACGGCGGCGCTCGTCGGCGACGAACTTTTCTTAAAAATTAGCGGCAATCGGTTCGTTTCGCGGCGGTTGGCGGTCGTCGGCGTCGAAAACGCGCCGATTCGCGGTCTTCTCGTTTTACGCGACGACGATTCGCTCGTTTGGCGCCGTCTCGACGCGGTCGACGCCGGGCCCGTCGGAGAGGAAATCCCGCTGGACGCTCGTTTCGACCGCGCGACCGGTTCGGCGACGGTTCGGATTCCGCTCGCTTGGCTCCCCGGTTTGCGGAAACGCGGCTTGACGGTCGGACTCGGTCTCGGCGGGCGTTGGGAAGCGTCCGGCGGGCGTCCGATTCACTTCGTTCCGGCGAATTTCGCGTTTTCGGCCCTTCCCGCTCCGGACGCCGACGGTTCGTTCGCCGTCGAGTTGACCGCCGCGTCGAAGCCGGTCGCGCTCGAACTTTCCTCCGCGAGCGCCCCGAACGGAACGCTTGAAAACGCGCTGAAAAATTGGCGGCAAACCGTCGAACTTTCGCCGGGCGAAACGAAGCGCGTTCCTCTTCCGACGCAACTCGGGCTCGTCGGGCCGGAGTTCCGCCTCCGCGTCGCCGACCAAACCGCCGGAAGTTCGACCGCCGAAGTCGACTTTCTCGCCGTTCTCCTGCGATACGATCCGACGCGCCGTCAACTCGACCTTTTCCGCGAACTCGTCGAGCGGGAAACCGCGACCGATTTGGACGCCGTCGAGCGCGTTCATTACCGGCAAGGGGTCGCGATTCCGGGCGCCGTCAACCCGATTTACGTCGACGTCGACGCGGAAAAAGCGGCGGTCGCCGAAGAACGCGCCGCGCTCGAATTCGCGCCGCTCGCCGAACTCGAACCGAAAACCCGCGCTTTAGCGGAACGTTTAGCCGAATTCGAACAAAAACGCGCCGCCCTTGCCGCCCGTTTTGCCTCCGTTCAAACCTCCGAAACCTCGCAAAGCGCCCAAGCCTCCGTCGACTTTAACGGTTCGACCGATTCTCCGGAGCGAATCGCCGCCGAACGGGCCCTCGCGTTCGAAATCAAGTCGGCGAAGCGCGAACGCCTTTTGGCCGACCCGGAACTCGCGCCGCTGACCAAAATCCTCTTCAACAAGCGCGCGCCGTTCCACCCGTCGCACAACTACAGCGACCTTTTCGACTCCGTTTGGCGGCCCGGAGGCGCGGTCGCGACCCTTGAAATCCCGTTCCCGGACGGCGGGCGACTCGAACCGGAAAACGCTCGCGTCGACGAGCTAATCCCCGCCGGCGACGGCGTTATCCGCAACCCGTCTCTCTCGTTCGACGCGGCGACGATTTTCTTCGCTTGGCGCCAAAATCAAAACGACTACTTCCGCGTTTACGAATACGACGTCGCGACGAAAACGGCGCGGCGGATTAGTCCGGACGGCCCGTTTCACGACTTTTGGCCGACGCAACTTCCGGACGGCGGCGTCGCGTTCGTTTCGACGCGCTGCAAGAAAAAGTTCATCTGTTGGCGTCCGCAAGCGTTCGTCTTGCACCGAATGGAGCGCGACGGTTCGAACCTCCGCGAACTCTCGAACGCCAACCTTTCCGAGTTCGCCCCGAGCGTCAAAGACGACGGTCGCCTCCTTTGGACGCGCTCCGAATACGTCGACAAAGGCGCCGATTACGGACACACCCTTTGGACGATTTGCGCCGACGGAACGACGCCGGAACTCGTTTTCGGCAACACGATCAACCTCCCGCAAGGGTACGCCAACGGTCGCGACGTTCCGGAAACCGGCGAAGTTTGCGCGATCGGAATCTCCCACTTCGGCGACCTCAACGGCCCGCTGATGTTCCTCGACTTGAAGAACGGCCCGCACGATCCGGCGCGGATTCGCTCGATTACGCCGGAAGTTCCTTGGCCCGGCGCTTGGGCGGCGACCGAAACGTTCCGCGAGCCGGTTCCGATTTCGCGCAACGTCGTTCTCGTCGCTTGGGCGAACCGCGACCGCTTCGCGCTTTGGCTCGTCGACCGTTTCGGCAACCGCGAATTTTTGTTCCAAGACGACAATATCGACTCGATTTGTCCGCAACCGTTCCAGGCGCGCCCGCTTCCGCCGGTTCGCGTCGGCGCTCTCGACCCGACGTTGGCCGAACGCGGCGTCGGTCGCTTCTCCGTCGAGAACGTTTACACCGGTTTGGAGGGTTACGTCGAACCGGGCGCCGCGAAATATTTGCGGATTTGCCAAGAAATGCCCGCTTGGCTCGACCAAAATCCGGACGGAACCTTCCGAACCGATCACGAGCCGTTCGAAGAATGGTACGCCGCGCCGACCGACCGCTTCCAAGGCGCCTTCGGTTGGCCGAGTTACGTCGCCAAGGGCGTCGTCGGGACGGTTCCGGTCGAGGCGGACGGTTCGGCGGAGTTTTACGCCCCGGCGAACAAGGTGCTTTTCTTCCAGCTCCTCGACGAAAATTTCAACGAAATTCAACGGATGCGCTCGGTCGTCCAGCTCCAACCGGGCGAACAGCGCGCTTGCGTCGGTTGTCACGAAAATCGTTTATTGACGCCGGAAGGCTCGATCACCGAAGCGTCGAAGAAACCGACCGCGACGCCGGTCGCGCCGCCTTGGGGCGCCGGGCCGTTCCACTTCGAACGGGTCGTCCAACCGGTTCTCGACCGCAAGTGCGCCTCCTGCCACTCGCCGAACGCCGCAAACTCCGCGCAAACTTCCCAAACCGCCGAAACCGCCGCCGTTTCCGCCGTTCTCGACGATTCGGGCGTCTCTCCTTCGCCGACCGTCTTGGAAACCGCGTCGAAGTTCGACCTAACCGCGACGACCGACGCGAACCGGATTCCGGCGTCGTATAAAAGTCTTTTGGCGAGCGGCGCCGTCCATTACTTCGACTACCTTTGGGGCGGCGGTTTGACGACGAAAGCGGCGCCGTATTCGTTCGGCGTTTCGAAAAGTTCGCTTTTCGAAATTTTGCGCGACGAAAATCACCGCGACGTCGCGTTAACGTTGGAAGAAGAGCGCGCGATCAAGTGTTGGATCGACCTGAACGTTCCGCTTTGGGGCGACTACCAACAGCGTCGAACGCGTCCGGAGAACGCGAATCCGACCGCGCCGACGCTCGCTCCGGCTCCGGTCGCCGCCGAGTAAACCGCGTCGCTTGTCAGAATCGGCAAAACCGGTCGAGTTTAACGTCGATTAGGGGCGTTCGGCGCTCTTTTTCCGCCCCGCCCCGCTAAAATAACGCCAAAAAACGCCCCGGCGCGACGTTTAAAAGTTCGCGACGAGGCGTTTTCGACGTTTCGGCGTTCTCAACGTTTCCGTTTTTTCCGACGTTTTAAACGCCGAAAATACGTCGCCGCGCTATTTTTTCTATTTTTCAAGTTCTTCAAGAATTTGACGACAAGAAATAATTTTTTCGGTCAAATCGTTCGGAACGAACCAATATTGATTCGTCGATTCGAAGCCGACGCAAGAATCCGCCGCCGCGGCGCGACGCAACGCTTTCGCCAACTCGATTTCGTCGCGAACGATCGCCGCCATTTCCGCCTCGACCGCCGCTAATCTTGACGCGTCTTCGCCATTTTCCGCATTTTTGGCGTTTTCCGCTTTCCGCAAGGCGTTCCGTTCGTCGCGGAGCAAGACGAATCGCGTTTGATTGGCGCAACTCAAATAAACGACGCCCGCGACGTCGGCGCAACGCGCTTGCCGTTCCGCTTCGACGCGGCGTTCGTCCGGAGCGTTTTTCGCCGCTTCGGCCAAGAGCGCGGCGCCCTCCCGGAACCCGCGTCCGCACTTCTCCATCTGCTCGGCGAAGACAAGCGGCGGATACGGCGCCGTCCAAGCCGCGACGTCGTCGTAAGGAATCCCGACCATCGTCGCCCGAAAGCCGGTCGGTTCCAAGCGGAGCAAATTCGCCGGGCCGATCTGATTCGGCGCGTTGTACACGACCGCCCCGGAATACGGGAACTCCTCGAAGGCGCGACTAACTTTCGTCCAACCGGCGCGCCCGGTCGCCGCCCCTTCCGCACCGAAAACGCGGTTCGCCAAGCGGTCGAGAACCTCCGTTTCGGTCGTCGTTTCGTCCTTAAACTCTTGGAGCGCCTCCAAACTGACCGACGGGAAGCCGCCGAGCGACCAACCGGCCATCACTCCGTCGACGCCGGAACGCGAAAGGTTCGCCGCGTGTCGGACGACTAAGTCGAGCGCCGGAATCGTCGGAATCGACGCGATTTCCCAGGTCGCGTTGAACTGGCACTTCGCGATCGTTTTGAGCCCGGCCTTCTTCGCCGCCGCCCAATGCTCGACCGCGCGCGGCCCCGGCCCGACCGCCGAAATCGAGTATTCGCCGACCGAAACCGGAACGCCGCCCCGATTCAGCGGAAGCGCCCATTCGCTGACCGATTGGAGCCAAACGCCCTTCGGCAGCCGCTCGATAACGTCGGTCGCGAGCCCGTGTCCGCGCCAACCCCAGTCCCAAACGATCACCTTCGCGTCCGGCGCCGACCGCCAAACGCCCTCGGCCATCGCGGCGTTCAAGTCGGCGATCAGGTCGACGTAATCCCGTTGCGAACAGCGCGGGCACTCCCCTTGCCGCATATGCGACGCGCACGTCGTCAAATTTTCGGAGCCGGTGATCGTAAAAATCCCGCCGAGCCCCGGAACGTCCGCGAAGACCGCCGCCAGCGAGTCGACGAGCCAACGCCGCGTCTCCGGCGCCGACGCGCACATCGCAAAATATTTTTCTTGCGCGACGCCGCGAATATGCGGACGATTTTCGAAAAACGGCGCCGGCAACGCTCGCGGTTCGTTCATATAAAGATAAACGTCGATCCCATATTTCTTCGCTCGTTTCACCAGATTGCGCAAAGTCGCGCGGCGAACGTCCGATTTCGCCCCCAATTCCGGAAATTCGGCGGTCGGCGGCGCCAAATCCCGCAAGAGCGCGTGCAGCCAAACGCCGTTGACGCCCCGTTCGCTCAATTTTTGGAGCAAGCCGTCCGGGCAGAGTTTCGCGTCGTCTTGCAGCAGCGGGTCGCCGAATACCGCGAAATACGAGTGCAAATAGCAGATTTCGAACCGCGATTCGTTTTCCGCAACCTTTTTATTATTTCCGTCAAGCGTTGCGGCGTCGTTAATCTCGCCGTCTTTCGTCGAGTTTTTCCCAACCGACGCGCTCCTTTTAACCGTTAAACTTTCCGCAACCGTCAAGTCTTCTCCGTCGACCGTTCCGAGTTCGTCGAGGAACGCGAAACGAGGCGTTTCCGGCGCGTCGAGTTCGTCCCCGAGCGTTTCGCGAACGACGGCGGCGATCTTGCGCATCGCGGCGGCGTCGGCGTCGGTCGGTTCTTCAAACCGCAAAGTTTCGCAAACCGGCTTCAAACGCCCCAATTTAACCCAAAGAAAGTCGTCTTCGCGGAGTTTTTCGGCGAACTCGGTCGGTTCGAGATCGAGAAGCGTCAACATTTGCTCGTAAGGCAAAATCGACCAATTTCGTCGAGTTAGCGTTATATAAACGCGGTCGGGCTCCCAAGTCGGCTCTTTATACGGCGGCAACCCGAGAAGATCGGCAATTTGCGCAATCTTTTCCGGCGACGTTTCGAGCGTTCGCGCCATCGCTTCGAGCGTCGCGAGGTTCCAGTTGCGCCAAACGAACGCGGCGGTTCGGTTCGGAAAGTGCGGAATCGGCTCCGCAACCTTCTCCTCGCCGGTCGGCAGGGGCGACAAATCGAGCGGCGCGGCGTCGGACGCTAGCGTTAAAGTTTCGCCATTTTCGCTGTTTTCGCCTTCCAAGTCGTTTAAAATCGAAGATTCGACGCTAGCGGCGTCCGCGACGGCGTTAAAATCGGCCTCCGCCGCGACGCTGAACCGCTCCATCAAGCTCGACGGAACGGTCGCCCCGGGAACGCTAAAACCGATTCCGACGGCAAACGCGCTCAAAAACGCAACATTTAAAAGCAAATTTTCAGTTTTTGTCATCTTATTCCCAGCAACTAATAAAATCAAACTTTCTTTTCGACGGCAAAAAACAAAAACATCGCAATATTCTTTAAGCGGCTTCTTAATCGACGCGTTCGTTTAAGCCTTATCGCTTCAAAAAACAATTTTTCGAGACGACGCGCAAATTTTACCGACGCGCAAAAAAACGAACGGAATTTCCGGACGGCGCTTTTGACCGGCTCAAAAAAATTTTGAATTTTTCTCGAGACGTTTGCAAAAGCGAAACGCTAGACGGTAAACGCGGTAATTACCGCGATAAAACGCCGTTTCCGACGCCGCGCGGCGCCGCGTCGAACACTATCTTAACACAACGACGGCGGAAAAAAAAGCCTTTACAAGAAAATAAAATTTGATAGAATTTGCTTGGCTGAGGGAAAGGAACGCTAAATAAAGCGTCCCAAAAATTCGCCTTGCTATATAACGATTACGCGAAACGTCTATTTTGCGCAACGCCAAAATACTTCCTAATCGTTATCGTCGTTTCAGTTTACGCGTTTTTACAATCTCGCCCCGGTTGCCTCGGCGGTTGTATAATCGCGAAAACTTATCGAAAACGTTGAAGAAAACGCCGCGATTCGGTCGAAAAAACGGAAAAGTTTATCGTTTTTCGTTTGCCCCCGACCGCGAAGGAACGCCGATGATTCTCTCCGGACTCGAAATTGAAAAAGAAATTGCGAATGGAAATATCGTCGTCGAGCCTTTCGACCGTTCGCGCTTGAACCCGAACAGCTATAATTTGCGCCTTCATAACGAGCTGCTCGTCTACGACGGGCCGACGCTCGATATGAAAACGCCGAATTCTTATCGCGAAATCGCGATTCCCGACGAAGGACTCTTGCTCGAGCCCGGCAAAGTTTACCTAGGCCGCACGGTCGAGTACACCGAAACCAAAACGCTCGTCCCGATGTTGGAGGGGCGTTCGTCGGTCGGTCGTCTCGGGTTGTCGATTCATATCACCGCCGGTTTCGGCGACGTCGGGTTCAAAGGTTTTTGGACCTTGGAGCTTCACTGCGTCCAACCGATTCGCGTCTACGCCGGCGTCGAGATTTGCCAGATTTACTATCACACCATCGAGGGCGACTACGTCCCCTACGACGGCGGCAAATACCAAAATAATCGCGGCGTTCAAGCCAGTATGATGTACCTCGACTTCGAAGACGCGAAAAAATCGGCCCGACGCTGACCGACGGTCGGCGGTTTGCGCTTCGAATTCGGCGTCGCGCCTTGTTTTACGCGACAGAGCGCGATTTCCAGCACATAAACCTGAAAACGCTTGTTATCCAATAATAATGTCTGTTATTTCCGAGACTGCTGCGCAAACGATGATTAAACAAAAAAATCCCCCCGAAAAGGCGATCGAAACGATCGAATACATCGTCAAACGAGACGGCCGCCGCGCGCGCTTCGCCCCGGAAAAGATCGGCGCCGCCATTCAAAAGGCGTTCGCCGCGACCGGGCAGCCGCAACCGAACGAATACGTCGAGGCGTTGACCGCCAAAGTCGCGTCGCGCGTCGTCGACGCCGGTTACGTTTCCCCGGAAGTCGAAGACGTTCAAGACTGCGTCGAATCGGTTTTGATTGAAAACGGGCACGTCCGCACCGCCCGCAACTATATGGCGTACCGCGCCGAGCGCACCCGCGTTCGCGAACTCGGTTCCCGCCTGATGCGCACCTTTGAAGACATCACCTTCAAAGACGCGAAAACGAGCGACGTCAAGCGCGAAAACGCCAACGTCAACGGCGACACGGCGATGGGGCAGATGCTTAAGTACGGCTCCGAAGGCGCCAAAGAGTTCTTCCACAAGTTCGTCCTGAAGCCGGAACACTCGCGCGCCCACGTCGAAGGCGACGTCCACATTCACGACCTCGACTTCTACACGATGACGACGACGTGTTGCCAAATCGACTTGATTCGCCTCTTCAAGAACGGTTTCGGCACCGGCCACGGCGTCCTGCGCGAACCGAACGACGTGCAGTCCTACGCCGCGCTCGCCTGCATCGCGATTCAGTCGAACCAAAACGACCAACACGGCGGCCAATCGATCGTCAACTTCGATTACGGTCTCGCGCCGGGCGTCGTCAAGACGTTCCGCCGCCTTTATCGCGACAATTTAAGCAAGGGCGTCGCGTTTTCGACCGGGTCGAGCGCGCCGGTCGCCGACGATTTGAAGGCGCTGCACCGCGAAATTTTCGACTCCGGCGTCGAGTTGAAGCTCGAAGAGCGCGACGCGTTCTTCGCCGCCGAAGCCGCCGCGGTCGCCGAACGCTTTTTCGCCGCTTGGAACGCCGACGCAACGTCGCCGCTGACCGCCGAACGCTTCGTCGAACTGCAAAAACAAGCCGCCGACTTGGCGCTCCGCGAAACCGACCGCGCGACCTTCCAAGCGATGGAGGCGCTCGTCCACAACCTGAACACGATGCACAGCCGCGCCGGAGCGCAAACGCCCTTCTCGTCGATCAACTACGGGATGGACGTTTCGCCGGAAGGCCGTATGATCGTTAAAAACGTCCTTCTCGCGCAAGAAGCGGGGCTTGGCGCCGGGGAAACGCCGATCTTCCCGATCCACATTTTCCGCGTCAAGGAAGGAATCAACGCCGACCCGGGCGACCCGAACTACGATCTGTTCAAGCTCGCCTGCCGCGTCAGCGCGAAACGCCTCTTCCCGAACTTCGCGTTCCAAGACGCGCCGTTCAACCTGCAGTACTACAAACCGGGTCGACCGGAGACGGAAATCGCCTATATGGGGTGCCGCACCCGCGTCGTCGGGAACATTTGCGACCCGGAACGCGAAATCACCTACTCGCGGGGCAACTTGAGTTTCACGTCGATCAACCTGCCGCGAATCGCGTTGAAGTCGAAGGGCGATATGAAGGCGTTTTACGCCGACCTGACCGCGAAACTCGATTTGGCCGTCGACCAACTCCTCGAGCGGTTCCGTATCCAATGCCAAAAGAAGGTGAAAAACTTCCCGTTCCTGATGGGGCAAGGCGTTTGGCTCGACTCCGAAAATCTCGGCCCGGAAGACGAAGTCGGCGATATTTTGAAGCACGGAACGCTATCCGTTGGGTTCATCGGTTTGGCGGAGACGCTAAAAGCGCTGATCGGCGTTCACCACGGCGAAAGCGCCGAAGCGCAAAAGCTCGGGCTCGAAATCGTCGGTTTTATGCGCAAATATCTCGACGACGTCGCGCAAGCGAAACAGTTGAACTTCTCGCTCCTCGCGACGCCGGCCGAAGGGCTTTCGGGGCGTTTCGTCAAGCTCGACCGCAAAAAGTTCGGCTCGATCGAAGGCGTTACCGACCGCGAATATTACACGAACAGCTTCCATATTCCGGTTCACTTCCACGTTCCGTGTTGGCAAAAAATCCAACTCGAAGCGCCGTATCACGCGCTGACGAACGCCGGGCACATTACTTACGTCGAACTGGACGGCGACGCGTCGCAAAATTTGGACGCGTTTGAAAAAATCGTTCGCGCGATGCGCAAAGCGGGCGTCGGTTACGGCGCGATCAACCACCCGATCGACTCCGACCCGGTTTGCGGTTTCAACGGCGTCATTAACGGCGACGTTTGCCCGAAATGCGGTCGCAAAGAAACGCCGGACGCTCCGTTCGAACGCGTTCGCCGCATCACCGGCTACCTCGTCGGGACGCTCGACCGTTTTAACGACGCGAAACGCTCCGAAGTTCGAGACCGCGTCTCGCACTCGACCGCCTGCCCGGGCGCCGCGCAAAACGCCGAGTCGAACGGGAGCGCCGAATGACGCGACTTCGTATCGCGGGTCGCGTCGGCGAGTCGATCGTCGACGGGCCCGGAATTCGATACGCGCTTTTTACGCAAGGGTGTCCGCGCGCCTGTCCCGGCTGTCATAATCCGCAAACTCAACCGCTCGAAGGGGGCGAAGAGACGACGGTCGAGGCGATTTTAGCCGAAATCGACGCGAATCCGCTCCTCGACGGCGTTACGTTCAGCGGAGGGGAACCGTTTTTGCAGGCGGCGGCGCTCGCCGAATTAGCGCGAGAAATAAAAAAACGCGACCTTAATCTAGCCGCGTACACCGGTTACCTTTGGGAAGAGTTGATCGCGGCGAACGATTCCGCTTGGAACGCGCTTCTCGCCGAGTTGGACGTCGTCGTCGACGGCCCGTTTGTGCAAGCGTTGCGGAGTTGGACGCTGAAATTCGCCGGATCGACGAATCAACGTTTTATCGACGTTCGACGTTCGTTGCGCGAAGGTCGCGTCGTCGAGCTGGAAAGTTGGCGAAACTGAGACGAGTTTAACGCCGGTTCTCTCTCGACGTTCCTTGCGCGAAGGTCGCGTCGTCGAGCCGGAAAGTTGGCGAAACTGAGACGAGTTTAACGGCGTTTTTAGCGTTTGTCGACGTAAAACGCTTAACGTTTCTCTTTTTCGCGTTGTTTGACCTTGATCGGTTTTGCCGCCGCGTCGCGTTCCGTTGCGACGCGGCGTTTTTCTTTTCGCAACCGGCGCCCGCTTCCTAATTTGCCGAATCTTCCAGCGCCGTATTTTCCGCGCTTTCCGTTCTATCGTCCGCCCGTCAAAACCGGAAAAAACGCAATATTTTCGCGCGCCGACGCTAAAGTCGAACGCTCTTTTGGACGTTTTAACGAGTAAGCGTCCTTTTTTTTCGAGCGAACGCGGCGCTTTAAAGAAATTTTAACGGTTTTAACGGCGGCGGAGGCCAACTTGACGAACAAACGTGCGGCGACATTTTTTCAAACGGCGTTTTCAGCGACGCTCGGCGCGGCGGCGTTTTTCGCTTGGAGCGCGAACGCGGCGGCGCAAGTCGTTTACTCGTCGCCGCAATTCGACGGCGGGTTCGTTCCCAACGCGACGTCGTTCGGCGCCCCGGTCGTCGTCGGCGATTCCTTCCCCAACGGCGCTTTTCTCCCGCCGAACGACTCCGGTTTTGCCGTTTCTCCCGATTTTTCCGGCGCGGTTTCCGTCGGAACGCCCCTCGGCGGGCAAATTATCGGCGAAATCCCGTTTAACGGCGACATTAACTCAATTCCGTTGCTGGAACAAAAGCAGCCGAACGCGCCCCGTCCCCTCCCGCAACTGAACGTTCCGCGAACGGACGCCGACTTTGAAAAGCGCGCCGAAGCGTTGGCGCGGCGTTTTTCGAAACCGCCCCTTTCGATCGAAAGTTCGACGCCGGGCCGTCTTCTCCGTTATTCGCTGATCGGCGGCGCCGACGCGACGTTTTTGGCGCCGAATCGCGCTCTTTCAGCGGAAAATGCGCAAACCGGGCAAAATATACCGAACGCGACGCCCGATTTGGAGCCGATTTACGCGCTCGGCGCCCTTTGCTGGAACGTTCCTTGCGGCGGGAAGCGGATTTTGCGCGTCGTCGACGGTCGGCCCTTAGCGAAAGTCGGGTTCGGCTTCCAATCGAAGCGCGGCGAACTTCTCGCGGCGTTGGCGTTCGCGAAAATCGATCGCAATTACGAAATTCGAATAAACGACGAAAAATTCCGCGTTCAAGACCTTGTCGACGCGGAAAAACTCGCTTGTTCGAAGGGCGCGAACCTCTCGACCGTCGCCGTCGGGCTCGCTCACTACTCGCAAAATCCGGACGAAACTTGGACGAACGCGTTCGGCGAAACTTGGTCGCTCGCGAAGATTCTCGAACAAGAAACGCGCCGCCCGGTCGATTGGGGCTCGACCGAGGCGACCGACAAACTCCTTGCGCTGACTTTTCTTCTCGCCCGTTTGAAACAAGGCGCGCTCCGCGATTCGCCGGAGTTAAAACGCGCCGAAGCGACGTTGATTGCGTTAAAAGGGCGAGTTTGGGCGCTTTTTAACGACGCGCCGCTCGCCGAAACGCTCTTTTTTGACGAGAAAGTCAAGTTGACGACGCCGCATATGCGCCTTTACGTCAACGGCGCGCTTCTCCGTTGGCTGACCTTGACCGCGTCGCCGGAGGAACTCCGCTCGGAAAAAACGCGTCGCGCCGTTTTCGAACTTTGCGCGCTCGTCGATCAGCTCTTCAACTCGGTCGACGACCTCGACAAGTTGGCGCCGCTCGACGAAGAATCGCTCGCCGTCGCGATGCAGGCTCTCCTCCTTTACCGCGCCCGCGTTAAAAACGCCGCCGTTTCCCCAAATTAACGCTAAAAGTCGCCAATAAACGCGCTTTACCGACTCAAACTCGACGCAAACGTCGTCGAGCGCCGATAAAGCGCATTTTCGCTAATTCTGTTATTCTTGTTAATCCTCTTGTTTTACCTCATTCGCTTATTTTTACCGGCTTGCGCAACCTCTTCAATCGTCGTAATCGAGACTTCGTTCGTCTTCGTCGAGAATCCAAGCGAGCCGCCCGAGCAAAAGCGCGTAAAGGGGCGTCAAAACGACAAGCGCGAACGGCGCCGCCCACCAAAACGCCGACGTTTTGAAATAACGAATCGCCAACGCGAGCGGAGCGAAAACGAACGCCGCCGAGACCGCCCAAAACTGCGCCCAAACGACGATTCGACGCAAAAAACTCGACAAAACGGCTCCGCAAATCGGCGCGAACGGCCAACCGGTATAGAGCGTTGAAAGATAAAAGATCGGAAAACAAACGGCAAACGACCCGGCGAGCCCTCCGGCGATTCGCAGGTCGACGAGCGGAACGCCGCGAAACATTTCGACGTCGGTTTCTCCAGTTTCGAACCAACCGAGTCCCCCGGCGAGCGCGACGCCCGGCGAAAAAGCCGCTCCGACGAGCGCGGCGAACCAAAGCGCGTAAAGGAGCCCGTCGAGCCGGTCGTCGTCGCGCCAAGAGAGGACGCGGCGCGCCCCGGACGCTCCGGCGCCGAAAATCGCCTCGAAGAAACTCGCCGTCCAATACGCCCAAAAGAGCGCCGTTGGAAACGCTATAACCGTTAAAACGCAAAATTCGAACTTCTCAAGCGGGCCGCCGCTCCCTTGCGCCGCGATCGTCGGGGCCAACGAGTAAAGGACGTAAGCCGTTATCGCCAAACCGATAAGAACGACGGTTCCCGCCCGCGCCCAAAGTTCGTTCGTCGCGAGCGCTTGAAACGTTCGGTTGAAGAGCGGCAAGCGGCGCGGCGGCCCGGGACGCGTCCAAACCGCTTGCCCGTTCCGATAACGGAGAACGAGCGGCGGCAAAAAGGCGGTCGGGTCTTCGATTTCCGGCGGAACCGCCAAGCGGCCCCAAAAGCGTTTCAGCGTCCGAATCGGCGACGTTAAATTCGATAAAATCGCCAACGTCCGGTCGAGTTCGCGGTTTTCGCCCAAAGCGCCGACGTTTTGCCGTTTGCCCGTTTCCTCCGTTGGGTCGTCGTTTCGCAACGCCTCTTCGACCGCGACGGAGCCGAACTCCGCCTTCAACTCCTCCAAACGCCGCCGTCGGTTCCGCTCTTCCCGACTCCGGCGTTTTTTTGACTTCGCAACGTCCGCGGAACCGAGCGCAACATCGGCTTTAGCCGCGAAACTTTGCGGATTTTTTCGTTTTTTCGGATATTTAACCGACGCGTCGACCGTTTTCGGCGCCGCCGGAGCGATCGTTTTTGCCGAATGAGGAACGAAAACCGTTTTTCCGTCGAAACGTTGATAAACGCGATCGGGCGCGTCCGGAATTTCGCTGAGATCGTAAACGCCCCGGTCGCGCGGTTGGAAACGAACGTCGGTCGTCGCGAGCTGTTCTTTCAGCGCCGCCGTTACGACGGTTTCCGTTCCGCAATCGGGACAGCGAACCGGCTTTCCGAGAAGTTCGGCGGGCGCTTGCGTCAACGTCTCGCAAACGCGACAACGCACCGGATAATAAACGGGTTCCGCCGGTTTTCCCGCTTCGACCTTGCCGTTTTTGCCGGATTTCCCGGTTTTATCGCCGTCGTTTTCGCCGTCGGGCTCGTTCGAACGCCCGTTTCCCGCCGGATTCGACGCGACGCCGGAAGCGGAAGCCCTTTTAACGCTTTTGCCGTTTTTGTCAATCGCGTCGACATTTTCTTTAACGCCGTAAATATCGGCCCCGGCGACGTCGACTCCAACGCGGTTCGGGTTGCGCGCCGGAGAAAGGAGTTCGTCTTGGCGGCGTTTTTGCGGATTATTAAAGCGCTCGTAATCCGTTTCCGTTTCAAAATCTAGATAATCGGGAACGACGATCTCTTCGTCGCAGTCGGGACAAACGACGATCTTGCCGACGTCCGCCTTCGTCGCGGAGAGTCGCGTTCGGCAACGCGGGCACCCGAACGAGCGATATCGAATCGGCGACGCGGGTTCGGAAGTCGGCGTCGCGGAGTAAATTCCGTCTTCTCCTTTTTTAACGTCTTCAACGTTTTTAACGCTTTCAACATTTTTAACGGAGTCGGCGGACGGCAAACGGCGGGTCGCGTTCGGATCGGGAGCGGAGGTCGGCACGGCGGTTCTCCTTTTAGGCGGTTAAATCGTCAAAGTTTATCCTTTTTAAAGCCCGGACGGAACGACGTCGCCGGCGGCGCAAGTGAAAAGCGCGGCGAACGTTTCCGCGTCGATCGTCTCGGAATGAAAGCGGGCCGAACCGTCGGCGTAAAGGAAGTTCGCGCCGCCCGGGTGAAGGGAGAAAATTTCGTTGTTGTTCGCGTTGTTGAAAAAGCGACCGTCGGGCGCGACGACGTTCGCGTCCATCACAAAGCCGGAACCGGGGTCGGCCCAATCGGAGTTGAGAAGCGGTTCGCGGGGCGTTTCGTTCGGGTCGCCGCGACGCCCGCCGCGCAAGAATTTAAACGGTCGACCGGACGCTTCGAAAAAGAGGAACGACGAACTCAACCCGTCGAGAACGGCGCTCGGATAAACGGGCGCGCGCCTTGAAAATTCGGAAGAATTGGAAAAGTCGGGCAGTAAAACGCTCGTCCATTCGGAGCGTTCGCGAAGGCCGAGTTTCGTCCGAACGCCGCGCCGAATCAGATAACAGCTCGCGTAATCGGTCGGATAATACTTTTTTGTCCCGAAATCCCGGTCGCCGGGCGCGGTCGGGCAAAGAAAAACGGACATCCGCTTCTCGGTCGCCTCGCGATTGACCGCCGCCGACCAAGTCGCCGTCCAATCGACCGCCGAATACGCCGCGCTTTCCTCGACGAACGGCAGAAGAATCGTCAAAACGTTATGTCGGTCGCGGCGTTGACCGTTCGGCGCGACATACGTCGTCTTCGTCGGCGGGAAAACGCCGTTGACGTCCAAATAAGAATGAATCGCCAAGCCGATTTGGCGCATATGCGAAACGCAAGTCGTTTTTCGAACCGTTTCGCGCGCCGCTTGAACCGCCGGCAACAGCAAACCGAGCAAAATACCGACGATCGCGATCACAACGAGCAGTTCGACCAACGTAAAACCGCCGAACGAACCGCGCTTTAAACCGACGTTCGCGCCGTTTGCTGCGAAACGGTCGAGCGAACGCAAACAACCGCTCTGACGCGAACAAAATTCGCGCCGCGTTTCGATTTTCATCGTTTCGCTCCCCTTCTCGCTTTTTACATCCCGTCAAGGCAAACAAAAGCCCGACGCGTCGAAAAGCCGATTTCGGCGCGTTAACGTTCGTTCGTCGCTTCCGTCCTCCGCGACGTTAAAGCGGGCGTCGCGGCAAGACCGGAAAGCGGAAATTGGCAAAAACCGGCGTTACTTTTTAACGATTTTACCGACTTTCCAATTTTGCAGGTTCATTTCGGCGAGCGTCGCTTGAACGTCGTCGGCGATTTCCGGCTTGACGACCAAGACGAGGCCGAGCCCCATATTGAAAACGCGTTCCATTTCGGCGTCGTCGATCGAGCCGAGCTTTTGCAACCAACCGAAAACCGGCGGAACGTCCCAAGAATTCGGGATAATTTCCGGCGCGACGCCTTCGGGAAGGACGCGAGACAGGTTTTCGACCAACCCGCCGCCGGTAATGTGCGCGACGCCGCGGATTCCGTCGTTCGCGCCGAATTTTTCGAAAAGCGCGAGGGCCGGTTTGACGTAAAGGCGCGTCGGCGTCAAAAGCGCGTCGGCGACCGTTTGGTTCAATTCCGGGACAAATTCGTCCGGTTGGAGGCCCGCAATGTCGAAAACGACGCGGCGAATCAGCGAATAACCGTTCGAATGGCAGCCGCTCGACGCGACGCCGATCAGGACGTCGCCGTCTTGAATCGCTTTGCCGTCGATGATTTTCGAACGTTCCGCGACGCCGACGCAGAAGCCGGCCAAGTCGTATTCGCCGGGATTGTACATTCCGGAAAGAATCGCCGTTTCGCCGCCGATCAGCGCGCAACCAACCTCTTCGCAAGCCTTAGCGATCCCGGAAACCAGCTCTTCGAGTTGGTCGGGATCGTCTTTCGGCGTCGCGACGTAATCGAGAAAGAAAAGCGGTTCGGCGCCGCAACAGATCGCGTCGTTGACGCTCATCGCGACCAAGTCGATCCCGACGGTCGAGTGCCGGTTCGTTTGGCAAGCGATTTTGATTTTCGTTCCGACGCCGTCGGTGCAGCTGACGAGAACCGGGTCTTCGTACTTGCGTTCGGGGCCGCCGTCTTTGAGGAGGCCGTTCAAGCGGAAAAGCCCGGCGAACCCGCCGTCGAGGCGCATCACGCGCGGCGAAAAGGTCTTCGCAACCAATTTGGGCAAACGGGACATCGATTCGGCGTAAATATCCAAGTCGACGCCGGAACTTTTATACGTCGCTTTTTCCATTTTTAGGACTCTCGTAAACGGGGTTCGCGGGGGGAACGAAGAGATCGACGGCGGAGCGCGCCGGCCTTAACAATTTTAACGTCTTTAACGACGGCGCCGATATTAACGGCGCTTAAGCGTCGGAAAGCGCGTCGTCGAGCCGATTTAAGGCGCCGACTCGAACGCTTCCGTCTTCATTATAATTCTTCGGCGAAATAACGCAAGGACGGGCGGCGCGAGAAAACGCCGACTTTTTCCGCTTCGCGCTCTTCTCGCAAGAAAATCGCGTCGGTTCTTAAAGGGGGGGAAGACAAAATTGCAAAATTGGGTTATAATAACGGAGAAAACGTCGCGGACGGTCGAAACGCTCTCTCGATTCGCCGCCGTCCGAAGCGCAGACGCGCAAGACGACCGACAGCCAAACGTCGAAAACGCTTCCTATATATTAATATTGACAAAATGTTGCCCAACGAAGCGCCGACGTCCCCCCGAACAAGGAAGAAAACGAGTCGAAATGTTGGAATCTAACGACCGCGCCCCCGCCGAACAGCCCGCCGAAAACGCCGTCCCGGCCCAAGAATCGCAAGTCGCGGAAACGCCCGCCGTCGACGCCGCTCAAGTCGACGCAACCGTCAAAACCGAACCCGTCGCGTCGGTTTCCGCCCCCGTCGACGCCGCCCAAGACGCCGCCGAAATCAACCTCGACGCCGTCAACGCTCGACTCGCCGAAAACGCGGACGCCGAAAACGCGGTCGCCGAAACGCCCGCCGACGAAAACGCCGAGCCGGTCGCCCCGCCCTCCGCGACGCTCGAAGAAGCGCTCGAAAAGTTCGGAATCGAACTCCCGGCGAAAAAAGTTAGGCTTCTCAAAGAATATTGCGAAACCCTTTGGATTTGGAACGAGCGCGTCAACCTCACCCGGCACGACGATTACGACAAGTTCGTTTCCCGCGACCTCGTCGACTCGATCCGCTTGGCCGCTTGCCTCCAAAAGGGCGAACACGTCCTCGACGTCGGTTCCGGCGGCGGCGTCCCGGGGCTCGTCGTCGCTATTTTGCGTCCGGACGTCGTCGTCGAACTTTGCGACTCGACCGGCAAAAAAGCGGAAGCGCTCGGCGCCATCGTCGACGCGCTCGGCCTCGAAACGAACGTTTGGTACGCGAAGGCGGAAGATTTGTTAAAAGTTCACCGCTTTCACACCCTCGCTATCCGCGCGGTCGGCAAAATCGCTAAACTTTTGCCGACGTTCGCTCCGCTTTGGCACGCGTTCGACCGCATCCTGATGATTAAGGGCCCGAATTGGCCGGCGGAACGGGGCGAAGCGCGCCACTACAACCTCTTGAACAACGTCGCGTTGCGCAAAATCGACGAATACGAGAACCCCGGCGCCGAACACAACAGCGTCATTTTGCAGTTCTGCCGCAAGAGCCGCTTCGAGGAAATGGAGCGCCGCGCGCAAGCGTTGGCCGAAGGCAAGCCGATCGAGGCGGAGGTCGAGCCGGTCGAAGTCGACAACAAACAACGCCGCGAGTTCTCCGACGACCGCTCCGGTCGCGGGCGCGGCGGACGCGGTTTCTGCGGCGGTCGCGGTGGCAAAGGCGGTCGCGACGACCGGAACCGTCGACCGGAACGCAAATTTGTCGACGCGCAAGACCGTCGCGGCTCGTTCGACGGCGAAGGCGGCGATTCCCGCTCGAACGGCGGCGACTCGGCGAACGGCGAAACGCGCGTTTTCGCCCGACGCAACGGCAAGGCGCCGCGCGGTTGGACGGGCAAAAGTCGCGAATTCGGCGGCGAAGGCGGCGATTCCCGCCCGAACGGCGGTTCGTTCGGCGGTAAAAAAACGGGTTCCGGCGGTCGCGGCGGTTTCGGCGGCGGCAAGAAATCGGGCGGTCGCGGCGAACGTTCCGGCGGTTCGTTCGGCGGTAAAAAACCGGGTTCCGGCGGTCGCGGCGGTTTCGGCGGCGGCAAGAAACCGGGCGGTCGCGGCCCTCGTCCCGAAGGCGGTTCGCGCGACTAATTCGTTATTTTCGCTCAAAAATTCCTCGTCGGCGGCGCGATCCAATTTTGCGCCGCCGCGAGATTAACTCAACGATAAAGGATTTTTCGATGTTTCGTTCGCATTTATCGCGTTGGACGGCGTTCGTTGGAACGGGCGCGCTTCTCTTGAGCGTCTCGACGTTCGTCGGTTGCCAAAAATCGAAGCCGGAAGGTAAAAACGCCGACCCGAACGCGGTCGCTCAACCGAGCGACGCTCCGGCTTTCCCGCAATTTTCGACCGAAATCCGTTTCCTCTCGGAGGAACAACTCGCCGCGCTCGGAGCGAAAAACGACCTCCCGACCGAGTTCGTTCAACCGAACGCTTATTCCGTTCAAGTCGTTCGTCCGGAACGTTTTCGCGACCTTGAAGACGGCGCCGTCGCGCTTGAAACGTTCGCGAACGCGTCGCTGCAACTCCCGCTTCCGGAACTCCTCGACGGCGCCGACTTAGCGTTGGCCAGCAAGACGTTTTCGCTCGAAACGCTGAAAAACGCGCAAACCGGCGAAACGCTCCAAGAGGGTTTCCCGACGCCGTCCGAAGTCGTTTATCTCCGTTTCCCCGAGCCGGTCGACCAAGCGGCGCTCGACGCGAAAGTTTTCAAAAACGCCGACCCGAACGCCGTTAAAACGCAAAAATTCGGCGCTGTCGACGTTCGCGTCTTGGAAAACGCCCTTCCGGTTCCGCTCGACCAAACCGGCCAAGCGTTCGGTCGCGTCGACCAAATGCTCGCCGGTCTCGCCTTCCCGACGCCGAACTCCGTCGTTTTCTTCTCCGGTTCGCCGACCGCGCTCGACGCTTATTTTAGCGGCAAAACCGGCGACGAACGGGGAATCGCGGCGCAACGCGTCGGTCGTCTTCCGCTCGAAAAACTCGACGCGGCCTTCCTTTACGACTTCGACTTCGACGTCGCGACGACCGCGCTCGTTCAACCGCCGGTTCCGTTGACCCCGGCGCTTGTTGAAGCGATGCAACCGAACGTCGCCGGCTTCCATTTCGTCGTCGACGCGAACTCCGCCGACGGCGCGATTTTGACGCTCGTCGTCGACGCGAAGTCGGCCGAAGGCGCCGACGCGTTGCGCAAGGCGATCGGCGGCGCGCTGATGGAAGCGATCGACGGGCTCGGCTCCGCTCTTCCGCAAGGCGAACAAGCCGCCGCGGCGACGGAGGCGGTCGAAACGTTCGAAAAACTGCGAACGATTCTCAAATCGGCGAACCTTGCGACCGAAGGAACGCGGGTCGTCGGAACGCTGAAAAATTCGCCGGAAACGCTCGCGTTCTTCGTCGGCGCTTGCGAGAATATGAACTCGTTCCGCCGTCAATCGGAGATTTACGCAAAATACGGCGGCGCTCAAGACGCGTTAACCGCTCTTGGTCAAGCGTTTAACGCCTACTTGATGAAGAACAAAAAGTTCCCGGCTCCGATTCGCGCCGCCGACGGAACGCCGCTCTTGAGCTGGCGCGTCGCGCTCCTTCCGGTTTTGGGCGCGGAAGGCCAAAAACTTTACGACGAATTCAAGCTCGACGAGCCTTGGAACAGCGACGCCAACCTGAAACTGTTGGAGAAAATGCCGTCGATTTTCGCCGCGCCGTTTGGCGACGTTCCGAAAACGTCGACGCCGTTCCTCGTCTTTACCGGTCAAAACGCGCCGTTCGGTCGCGTCGAACCGCTGACGCTCGACGACCTCAACCCGGAAAAACCGATTTTGTCGGTCGTCTTGGCCGCCGAATCGAACGCGGTCGAATGGACGCGCCCGGAAGAATTCGTCTTCAATCCGGCGAAACCGAGCGACGCGTTCGGCGAATTCATTTGCGCCGTTACCCTCGACGGCAAACTGATTCAAGCCGAATGCGACGATTCGGAAGAAGTGTCGAAGAAGCTCGCCGCCCGCATTTACGGCGTTCCGGCGACCGAAACCGCCCCGGTTGAAGAAGCCGCCCCGGCGACCGAAACCGCTCCGGTCGAAGAAACCGCCCCGGCGACCGAAGCCGCTCCGGTCGAAGAAGTCGCTCCGGCGACCGAAACCGCTCCGGTTGAAGAAGCCGCCCCGGCGACCGAAGCCGCCCCGGTCGAAGAAGCCGCCCCGGCGACCGAAACCGCCCCGGTCGAAGAAGCCGCCCCGGCGACCGAAACCACTCCGGTTGAAGAAGCCGCCCCGGCGACCGAAACCGCTCCGGTCGAAGAAGCCGCCCCGGCGACCGAAACCGCTCCGGTCGAAGAAACCGCTCCGGCTCCGGCGGAATAATATCGCCCTTTACTTTCGGCGCGACGTTTTAACCGACGTCGCGTCGTTTTTTCGTTTTCCCTTCGCTAAACCGCCCATTTTAACGCTTTCGCAACGCGATGACGCCGAACCGCCTTAAACTTCTTCTCGTCATTCCAACGCTCGACAAATGCGGCGCCGAAAAACAGTTGACGCTTCTCGCGTCGAACCTCCCCAAGGAGCGTTTCGACGTTCGCGTCGTCGCGCTGACGCGGGGCGGCCCTTACGAAGCGACGCTTCGCGACGCCGGCGTTCCGGTCGATATAATTGGCAAAACCGCTAAATTTTCGCCGCGCGCTTATTGGCGGTTGAAGAAAATTATTCGCGACTTCCGCCCCGACGTCGTTCACACTTGGCTTTTCGCCGCGAACGCTTACGGGCGGCGCGCGGCGTTTTCGCTCGGCGTTCCGGCGGTCGTTTGCGGCGAGCGTTGCCTCGACCCTTGGAAAGCGCGTTGGCAAGGTTGGGTCGACCGCCGCCTCGAACCGAAAACGGACGCGTTCGCCGTCAACAGTTCCGGGATCGTCGACTTTTACGTCGAGCGCGGAATCCCCGCCGAAAAGTTCGTCGTCATTCCGAACGCCGTCGAGCCGCCGCCCTTCCCGCGCTCCATCGACTCGGCGACCGCCGACGCCGCGAAGATCGCGCTGTTAAAAGAGTTGCAACTCCCCTTCGAACCGGGGCGCCTCCCGTTTTTAATCGGCTTGGTCGCGCGACTTTGGCCGCAAAAACGCGTCAAAGAAGCGCTTTGGGCCGCCGACCAACTGAAATTCGCTCAACTCGATTTTTACCTCCTCGTTATCGGCGACGGCCCGGAGCGCGAGTCGCTTCTCCGTTACCGCGACGCCCTGCGCATTTCCGACCGCGTCCGCTTCCTCGGCGAGCGCGACGACGTTTCGCGCCTTATGCCGACGTTCGACGTTCTTTGGAATTGCAGCGCTTACGAAGGCCAATCGAACTCGATTTTGGAAGCGCAAAGTTGCGGCGTTCCGGTGATCGCGTCGGACGTTCCCGGCAACCGCGACCTCGTTATCCCCGGCGAAACCGGCGTCCTCGTCCCGGAATTCGACGGCGACCGCATCCGCCGCCGCACCGCGCTGACTCGCGAAACGTTCCGCCTGCTGAAAGACGAAAACGCTCCGCAACGTCGCGCGCTCGCCAACGCCGCTCGGGTTCGCGTCGAACGCGAATTTTCGGTCGACGCTCTAATCGCCCGACACGTCGAGCTTTACGAACGCTTGGTCGCCGAAAAAAAACGCCGTTGACCGCCCGCCGTTTTCGCCGCGTTCGTCTCTTCGGACGTTCCCGGCTTCGTTATTTCCGCTAAAAAAATCAAACGCCGCGTTCCGCCGTCGAATCGACGTTCGAAGCGCGATCGTTTGCCGATATTTACCCGTTTGCGCGCCGGAGCCTCTTTTACGTCGTCCCCGACGTCGCGTTTGTTTCCGGAGCGCCGCGCCCTCAGTTCGACGCGACGCCGCTTAACCCCAACAATTAGGAGCTTTACCAATGAAACGCGTCGCGTTTTCCTTCCTCGCTCTCGCCCTTCTCTCGACCTGCGCCGTTTTCTCGAACCTCGCCGTCGCTAACGACGCGGGCCCCGGCGTCTCCGCCGAAGAGGCGCTCCGCCTTCTCGTCGAAGGCAACGAACGTTTCGCTTCGAACAAAACCGCGCACCCGCACTCGAATTTCGCCCGTCTCGTCGACACGGCGGAACACGGCCAACACCCGTTCGCGACCGTCCTCGGCTGCAGCGACTCCCGCGTTCCGGTCGAACTCCTCTTCGACCAAGGTTTCGGCGACGTGTTCGTCGTTCGCGTCGCGGGCGGAGTTTGCGCCGACGACGAAACCGGCTCGATCGAATACGGCGTTTCGCACTTGGGAACGCCGATTTTGGTCGTCTTGGGGCATACGCAATGCGGCGCGGTTACGGCGACGGTCGAACACGAACACGCCGACGGGCACATTAAATCGCTCGTTTCGCACATCGAACCGGCGGTGAAGCGCGTTCGCGCCGCCCGCCCGGAACTTTCCGGCGCCGCGTTGATCGAAGCGGCGGTCGTCGAAAACGTTTACGTCGCGATCGAAGAACTTTTCGAACACAGCCCGATGACGGTCGAAGC
>JAFSDX010000113.1 GCA_017436025.1 Thermoguttaceae bacterium | reverse complement strand
TATCGCGAGCGTCGCGGTCGTTCGGCGCGTCGTCGCCTTGTCGTCAAATCGAATTTTTGTCGATATATTAATAATAAGGGGAAAACGCCCCAACCGAGCGCGGCGACCGGAGCGGCGAACGCGGAAAAGCGTCGGCCCCGTCTCCCTTGCGCGTCGGAATATTCTTATTATAACGTTTTGTCAAGAAAGCAAAGGAGGGACTTCTTTTTTTGAAGAAATCCCTTCGCGCTTTCGACGGCGAGTTCGCGGCGACGGGTTGGAGGCGTCGCCGAAATTTTCGCTCAATAAACGCCGACGCTGCCCGGGGCGAAACCGCCGCTCGTCGTTTGCGGTTGATAATGGACGCCGGAGTAAGCGTCTTGCGCCGCGGCGGCGGGAGCGGGGGCGGCTTGCGGAGCCGGTTCCGGGAAGTTTTGCGCGACGTAAGTCGGTTGCGCCGGAGCGACCGGAGCGTTTTGGGCGACCGGGAAAGCGTTCGGGTCGACGGTCGGGAAGGCGTTTTGCGCCGGAGCGACCGGAGCGTTTTGGACGGTCGGGAAAGCGTTCGGGTCGACGGTCGGGAAGGCGTTTTGCGTCGGAGCGACCGGAGCGTTTTGGGCGACCGGGAAAGCGTTTTGCGCCGGAGCGACCGGAGCGTTTTGGGCGGTCGGGAAAGCGTTCGGGTCGACGTTCGGGAAAGCGTTTTGTTGCGCGGCGACGTTAAAAGTCGAATGATCGACGGCGACGGGCGCGTTTTGAGCGACCGGGAAAGCGTTCGGATCGACCGCCGGGAAGTCGCTTTGCGTCGGCGTCGTCGGGACGTAAGGCGCGGTCGCGGCGTATTCTTGCGCGGCGTTCGGAACGGAATAGGGCGCTTGGTAAGACTGCGTCGCCGCCGGGGTTTGCGTCGTTTGCGGCGTTTGGGCGACTTGGAAAGCGTCGGCGCTTTGGTAGTTTTGGCTGTAATCCGGCGTTTTGAAGTTTTGCGTCGGTTCGGGCGGAAGATTCGCGGTCAAGGCGTTTTCGGACGTCGCGCCCGGAGCGGGAGACGGCGAATGTTGCGCGAGCGCGGAAGCGTCGTCCGGCGTTTGGGCGAGTTTCGGCGTTTCGTCGGCTTCGTATTTGCCCTTTTGGGCGAGCGATTTTTCGGCGTCGACTTTTTTCGGCGTCGCGTCGCCGACGGTGTAATTTTCCGGCGGCGGCGTTAAATCGTTCAATTCGTCGAGTTCGCTCGGCGTGTCGACGTCGGTCGCCTTCGGCGCTTTCGAGAACGGATTTCCCAATTTCCAACCCGAACGACAGCCGGTCGAAGCGGCGAGCGCGACGGCGAGCGCGGCGACGACGAAAATTCGGGCGTCGAACTTATTTTTCATCGAATTTACTTCCTTTATTGACTTCCCTGTCTTGCGAACGACGGCGCGATGAAAAGAACCAATAGGCGCCGCGTCGGCGTCGACCGCGCTTCCTTGCGTCTTATATCGACTTTAACGGCTCTAAGGTTTGTATCGGTTCTTTTCGCGTTAAAAAAGAAAAAAAATCTAAAGTTCGTTAGTTTTTTTTGAAATTTTTAACATTTTTTACCGCGCCGACTCGAACGGACGCCGAAAGATAACCGATTTTTTCCGGCGGCGCAAGAGCTTTTTGACGATTTTTGACGATTGAGTTGAAATTTGCGATAAGTTGAAATAAGATGTTTGGGTAAGATAGCGATATTGCGTTAACGGGGCGGGCTTGTTGTGTGGCAACGGTTGCAAAAATTTTAGCGTTTTTGCGGAATTTGTTAACGAACGGCGCGTTTTAACCCGATAAGACTAAGCGAAGCTCGTCGCGACAAACCGAACGCGAGTCGGCGAAAGCGGCGCGTTTTCCCTTGTTTACTTGTTTTGTTTATTTTGCGCTTCTTGTTTGTTTTGTCGATTTAAAAGAACGAAAACCGACGTTTGGCGCGGCGTCGGCGTTAATATTGTTAAAGTTTGCCGGTGTTGACAGCATTATGCGCGTAAAATCGTTAGAATGGAAAAAGCCGACGCTTTGGGAACGGTTCGTCGAGTCGGCGGCGGAGATCGGGCGTTCGATCACCGCTCGCGTCGCGTTGGCGGGGAATTTGGCGGTTTTTTCGGTCGCGACGGTTTTTTGGCTCGTCGTTAAAGGGGCGAAGCGCGAAACGTTGACTCCGGCGTTTTACAACGTCGGCGTTTTGAGTCTGCCGGTCGTGATGCTGACCGGAACGTTCATCGGAATGGTGCTGGCGGTGCAGTCGTACCCGCAGTTCAAGTTGGTCGGACTTGAAACCCGAATCGGCGCGGCGATCAACCTGTCGCTGGTGAAGGAGCTGGGCCCCGTTCTCGCGGCGACGATGCTCGCCGGGCGGGTCGGGAGCGCGTTGGCGGCGGAACTCGGAACGATGCGCGTTACCGAACAGATCGACGCGTTGGCGAGTATGGGCGTCAACCCGATTCACTACCTGGTCGCGCCGCGGTTCCTCGCTTGTTTGACGTTAATTCCGGGGCTGACGCTCTTCGCCGACTTGATGGGCGTCGTCGGCGGCGCGTTTTTTAGCATCAAGTTGCTCGGGGTCGACTGGAGTTATTATTGGGAATATTCGCGAAATATGGTCGGGATGTTCGACGTCTTCGCCGGGATGTTTAAGAGCGTCTTTTTCGGCGCCGCGATCGCGTTGATCTGCTGCCATCAAGGCTTTCGTTGCGGCGCGGGCGCGGAGGGCGTCGGGAAGGCGGCGACGAGTTCCTTCGTTATTTCGTTCGTCGCGATTTTGTTCCTCGACTTGCTCCTCGGGATCGGGCTCGACCAAATTCAAACGCAATTCCTCGGCGGCCCCAAAGGAAGTATGATTTGACGCGAATCGGCGCCGCGACGTAAAATAAGCGAAATACGGCAAACGGCGAAAATGAACGGAACGCGTAAAATAGGAAAAATCGGCGAAACGGAGAAACGGCAATGACGACCGACGAAACGAAAAAAGACGACGCGGCGACGAACGGCGAGCTGAAGCCGGTTCGCGTCGAGCCGAACGTCGAAAACGGCGCGCGACCGTATCCGCTCCCGAATTTGGTCGGCGAGTCGAACCCGGAACCGAGCGCGGAACGCGGCGAAAACGCGTCGGAACGTTTGATCGAGGGCGCGATCGTCGTCGAGGACGGCGTCAAAAAGGTGTTGCGCCGTCGTCCTCCGCTCCTTGAAATTCAAGATTTGAACGTGATTTTTGGCGAAAACCAAGTTTTGCGCGACATTAACTTGAAGGTGCGTCGCGGCGAAACGGTCGCCGTCATCGGCGAAAGCGGGTGCGGCAAGACGGTGTTGTTGAAGAATATGATCGGTTTGATCGCTCCGACGAGCGGGCGCGTCCTCTTCAAAGGGAAAGATTTGGCGCGCGCTTCCGGCAAAGCGTTGACCGAGATTCGAACGCATTACGGTTTCGTTTTTCAAATGGCGGCGCTCTTCGACAGTATGACGATCGCCGACAACGTCGCGTTTCCGTTGCGCCAACACCGGCGCAATATGCGGCGTTCCGAGATTAAGGAGCGCGTCGAAAGTCTGCTCGAGGAAGTCGGGCTCAACCCGAAGATCGTCGCGAACAAGACTCCGGCCGAAATCTCCGGCGGGATGCGTAAGCGCGTCGGGTTCGCTCGCGCGCTCGCGATGGAGCCGGAGTTGATGCTGTACGACGAGCCGACGACCGGGCTCGACCCGATTATGAGCGACGTTATCAACGAACTGATGATCGAAGTGCGCGACCGGCGCCGCGTCGCGGGCGTCCTCATCACGCACGACATGAAGTCGGCGGAAAAGGTCGCGGATAGAATCGTGATGCTGTACCCGCATTCGCGGCTCGAACCGGACGAACCGCAGATGATTTTCGACGGAACGCCGGAGGAAATCGAACGGGCGACCGATCCTCGCGTCGCGCAGTTCATTCGCGGCGAAGCGGGGGAACGGCTCCGCGAAATGGCCGCCGGGCGTTGACGCGAGCGGCGTAAAACGACGAAAAAGAAACGACGCTCGTTTAAACGTCGCTAATTTTAACGAATAAAACTTGTTTAACGTAAGACTTGTCGAAAAACGAAACGCGGCGCGGTTGAAGCGCCGGAATTCGAAGGAGCGTAAAAAAGATGGCTAACCGAAGAATGGAATTTTTCATCGGGATGATGGTGATCGGAATCGTCGCCGGCGTCTTTATTATGACGATTTTATTCGGCTCCAACAAAGGTTTCTTCGTCGGCGGAGGCGGCCAACGGTTGACGATTATGTTCGAAAAAGCGGGCGGCGTTACGCAAAATTCGCTCGTTCTCAAAAACGGCATCAAAATCGGGCGCGTTTACTCGGTCGACCTTCTCGACGAGAAGGACAAAGCGCAGGTGAAAGTTACTTTTGAACTGAATCCGGGCGCGAAAATTTACACAAACGAATACGCGAAGATTAATCGAACGTTTTTAGGGGACGCGTCGATCGAATTTGTCAAAAATCCCGAATTTACGGGGGAAATCGTCGAAGTTAATCGAGACAAATTCATTCAAGGGCAAAACGGCGGCGACCTGATGGGAACCGTTAGCAATATCGAGGGCGATCTTGCTAAAACGATGCAGAATATTAATAACGTCGCCGAAAATATCAACGACGTCGCGCGGGAAATAACGCGTTTTATGACGAGCGCCAACGAGTTTGTCGGCGATAAAGAAGAGCTGAACAGAAAAAAAGCGAAGTTGGAATCGATTTTCACCGGGATTCAGGACGCGCTCGCGACGATCAACGAGCTTGGAACGAATATCAATTCGGTCGTCGCCGACGAACAACTCAACGCCGATATTCGCCGCGCCGTCGCGGAGGTTCCGCAAATTTTGGAACGCGTCGACGCGTTGATGGAGAACGCTAACGCGCTGGCCGGCGACGCTCGGAAAACGATGGCGCGCGCCGAAACGACGTTCGATTTGGTCGACAAAAATCTGGATAACGTCGACCGATTTACGACGTCTCTTTCGGAGCAGGGCCCGGAGATTATGTCGGCGTTGAACGAAGGCGCGGCGGAGGTTAAGTCGATGATGCTGAACGTCGCGTCGTTGGCTCGCGAACTGGAAACGCAATTTGAAGACCCGACGACGCCGCTCGGTATGTTGGCCGACCAAGAGACCGCCGCGCGATTGCGCCGCATCGTCCGCAACGCCGAAGAATTGACCGAAAAAGTTTACCCGATTTTGGACGACGCCCGCGTTTTTTCGAACAAAATCGCGCACCGTCCGAGTTCGCTGATTTGGGACAAAAACACGTTCAAGGGCGCGCCGACGAACGGGCGATACGGGATGCAGGCCGATTCGCCGAACGGCGGACTTTCGTCGCCGTTGTATCGTCCGACGCCGTCCGGGCAAAAGATTCGCGCTCGCGCCGAATATTATCCGGCCGCCGACGTCGAACTGATGGACGCCGAAACGCGGTTTGCGTATGAGGCCGCCTATCCGGAAACGAAGAAACGCGGGCGTTGGTCGCCGACGACGCTTTGGAACAAGATTTGCGCGAAAAATGCGAACGAAGACGGCGGCGCGTTTTGGTCGTTCGGACGTTCGAAGTCGAAAACGCGATCGATTTCGGAAGCGCGTTCGGTCGGATACGTCGTTCCTTCCGGGACGTTCGCGCCGCTTGGAACCGCCGTTTACTCCGAATTCGAAGGCGCTCCGTTCGAAGCGAACGTTTGGGAAAACGGGAGCGATTCCGGCGAATCGGTCGACTTTAACGAATCGATTGACTTGAACAAATCGAACGGCGTTCCGAAGCAAACGATTTCGACCGAAGAATCGGCGCTTCCGAGCGTTTCGCGTTCCGCGTTTCCGCCGTCGACCGTCGACGCGGCGCCGCTCGGGCCTTACGCGGAGTCGGGAGCGGGCGCGCTCGAACTCGATTTCGGCTTGGCCGACGATTCCGGCGAAAACGTCGAGGTCGCGGGCGACGTCGAGGAGTTGCCGACGTCGATCAACCGAATCGCGGAACCGTCGTTGTTGGACGCGCCGAAACCGATTCCGAACGGCGCGGGTTCGGGCTCGGTCGCCGAACCGCTCTTCGAGGACGACGGTTTGCCGTTGCAATTCGCGCCGCCGACTCGCCGTTGAGCGAAACGGGGGGCTTTGAAAAGAATGGCGAAGGCGCGAAGAGTTTGACGTTTGCGCAAGAAGCGTCGTTGTTTCCGATGGAAGCGGCGACGTTTTTTTATTTTTGCAAAAAAGAACGGGAAACGGCGAAAATTTTCTTGACTTGGCGCGCTTTCTCGCGGATAACTTAATGATTATTGGACGGCGGCGCGGTTGCGGTTAACGGCGAGCGTCGCGCAAAAACGAGCGAAGAACGACGAGAAGAAAAATGAGCGAAAACGCGATTCCCGAACTGGAAAAGAAGGTCGAAAACGTCGTCGTGATTGGAAGCGGCCCGGCGGCTTGGGCGGCGGCGATTTATTCGGCGCGGGCGGCTCTTGCGCCGGTCGTCTTCGAAGGCGCGTTTTCCGGCGAAAATCAAGAGGCCGGAACGCTCCCGATGGGGCAATTGTCGACGACGACGGAAGTCGAAAATTACCCGGGGTTCCCGGCGGGCGACTTGGCGACGTATCTGACGAGCGCGCTCGGCGACGAGCGTTCGGCGTACTTGCCTCCGGAAGCGCTCGAATCGGGCGTTCGACGGGCGATTTTCGGCCCGGCGTTGGTCGAATTAATGCGTCGTCAAGCGGAGAATTTCGGCGCGCGAATCATTTCGGAGGACGTCGTTTCGGTCGATTTTTCGCAACGACCGTTCCGACTGACCGGCTCGGACGGCGAAACCGTTTGGGCGCGGTCGGTAATCGTCGCGACCGGGGCGTCGGCGCGTTGGCTCGGCCTTCCGTCGGAGACGCGTTTTAAAAATAGGGGCGTCGGCTCTTGCGCCGTTTGCGACGGAGCGCTTCCGCGTTTCCGGAACCGTCCGATCGTCGTCGTCGGCGGGGGCGACTCCGCGGTCGAGGACGCCGAATATTTGGCGAAGTTCGCGAGCAAGGTTTACCTTGTTCACCGGCGCGACGCGTTGCGAGCGTCGAAGATTTTGGCGCGTCGAGCGGAGGCGAACCCGAAAATCGAGTTCGTTTGGAACCGCGTTCCGGAGGAGATTTTGGGAACGGACGAAGCGGGCGTTACCGGCGTTCGCTTGGCGAGCGTCGTCGGCGAAGAGCCGCTCGAACTGGAGGCGGCGGGCGTTTTCGTCGCGATCGGGCATAGGCCGAACGTCGCGTTTTTGGGCGGTCAACTCGAACTGACCGAAAACGGTTTTATCAAGCGCCCGATTCCGTTCCGAACCGAGACGAGCGTCGAAGGCGTTTTCGTCGCCGGGGACGTCGCCGACGAGCGGTACCGTCAAGCGGTCGTCGCCGCCGCGTCCGGAGCCTGCGCCGCGCTCGACGCCGAGCGATTTTT
Source organism: Thermoguttaceae bacterium (assembly GCA_017436025.1). Classification (GTDB taxonomy): domain Bacteria; phylum Planctomycetota; class Planctomycetia; order Pirellulales; family Thermoguttaceae; genus RUG369. Next base: position 37,744 of record JAFSDX010000113.1, on the reverse strand, counting down.
AGCCGAATAACGGTAATGAATGTAAAAATGCGGAAATTGCAATGAATGAAAGGATGAAGCCGAGCGGAACGGCGGCCAATAATTAAAAAAACAAAAAAAGACGATTGACGAAAACGATTACTGTGGTATGCTAACTAAAATTGTTGCTATTTATTGCCGCGTTTTCCAAAAAATAGAATAAAAATAATCGGCAAAATTGACGCAATGCGCAAATATTACTATGTGTGCCCCCGTTGCGGACGTTGTTATAAGCGTTTTATTCCGCGACGCAAAATGAAATGCGGTTTCTGCTCGACCGTGTGGAAGACGCGAAAGGCTAAGGGAACGCGTTCGGCGTTTTCTTGGACGGCGACTTTCGTTTTCTTGGCGGCGCTTGTCGTCGTCGCTTTCGGCCTTGGACGCGAGTTGGGCGTTTGGCGTTCTTTGCAAACGAAGCCGATTCCGACCGAATCGACGGATTATAACGAAAACGCGGAAAACGTCGACGCTTTCGAAGACGCCGGCGACGAATCGACGACCGGCGAGGAAAACGCGGAAGTCGAGGAAAACGCGGAAAGTCTCGAAGGCGCCGAGGAAACGCGCGAACCGGCGAACGAAGTCGAAAACGCGGCGGCGGAATGAACGGACGCGTTCGATTTTTCGAAGCGCTTTTAGCGTTGGGAAGCGTCGCGGCGTTCGGCGGTTGGGCGTCGGCGGACGAATCTTGCTTTTGGGGCGCTCCGGGCGCTCGAACGACGTATTCGCCCCCTTACGACCCGAGCGACGCGCCGACGATTCCGCTCTTGAAGCGTTCGGAAACCGCGACCGGCGGCGGATCGGGAAGCGACGCGGCGAAAAAGAACGCCGAAGCGAGCGTCGGGCCCCGCGTCGGCGACTCCGGGACGTTCGTCGGAACCGACGGAAAGACGTATTATTATCGCTTCGTCGAAGGCGTTCGGCGGCGCGCGGTCGTCGAAACGCGACCGGACGCTTCGTCGCCGAGCGGTTGGCGCAAAGTGTTGCGATACGTCGACGAGCCGCGTTTGATTAAGCAAATCTGGCCGGCGGAAGTTGCGTCGGCGCCGCCGGAGCCCTGCCGACCGGTCGGAAACGTTGTCGAAATTTCGGAAAACGTCGGAGTTTTGGGGACGGCTAACGCGTCGTCGGGAGCGTCCGAAAACGAACCGACGATTCTTTATCGAGCGACCGTTCGCGTCGTCGTTCCTTGACGAAATTTGAACGAAAACCGTCGAAAGACGGTTTTTTTCTTTAGAACGTCGATTAAATTGCGCGCGATTCTTTGCGTTTGACGACAAGTTGTTTTTGTTTTAGTTTTCTGCGCGGTTGCGGCGCGTCGAGCGGTTTTCTTGCGATTCTTTTTAAAAATTTCGTTCTTTTCTTAAAAAATTTACTCGATTAAGCCGATAAAAGTAGTATCGAGGTTTGGAACGATTTTGAAACTTAAATCGCTTGCAACGCCGCGCCGAAACGAAAAGCGTCGAAGGATAAACGCTTTGTCGGCAAGGGGTTGGCGATCGACGAAATCGTTGCGCTCGGAACGCGATTTTTCAAAAACGAAGCGGCGGCGGACGCGAAACGTTCGGCGCCGAGCGGAGAAAAAACGCGTTGTGAAGGTTCGTCCCGACAAAGACAAGGAGGTCGGGAAGGCGATTGGGATAAGCGCGCGTCGGCGTTTCAACGGGACGCGCCCAACGCTTGGGACGAACGGTCGACGACAAAACGCCCGAACGTTCGCGGCGTCGCGTCGCGGCAAAACGGAGTAGGAAGGGCCCGCCGCCGGTTTTTTTGCGGCTTGATTCGTTAAAATAGAGGTTTTGGCGAAGACGGGCAATGTTTTCTTGCGTTGTTTTGCCGTCGCGACGGTCGGCGGAGGTCTGCAAACGGAAACGGCGCTTTCGAAGAAGGTCGCAAGGACGCGGAAATTCTTCGAACGGCGAACGGTTCCGTCGGGGGCGGCGCGTCGGCTCAAACGCGGAGAAATCGGCGTCGTCGGAGAAGCGCGGCTTGCGGTCGCGTTCGGTCGGCGTTCTTTTTCCAATGAAAAGCGGCTCGATTTAAACGTTTTGATTCGATATTGCGGAGACGAAACGGGAAGTCGCGTCGCGTTGAAAAAAAACGACGAAACGACGCTTCGTTGAATAACGAACGAAACGGCGACGTTTCAACGCGTTAACTTTTGCTTATTGTTGGTTGGACTGGAAAAATCAGGGAGGATTTTATGGTCGCGACGCAGTCTATTGCCGAGGACGTCGCCCGTTTGTGGCAAGACTTTATCGAAGATCGTTCGAATCAAACGCTTCGCAACGCGTTGATCGAGCAATATTTGCCGCTCGTGCGTTATCACGGCGAACGCGTTTGGTCTCGCCTCCCGGACGAGGTCGACCTGGACGACTTGGTTTCGTCGGGCATTTTCGGGCTGATGGACGCGATCGACGCGTTTGACCCGGCGCGCGGCGTTAAGTTCGAAACGTATTGCGTCCCGCGCATCCGCGGCGCGATGCTCGACGAACTCCGCAATATGGACTGGGTGCCCCGTTTGGTGCGTTCGCGAGCGCGCAAGTTGTCCGAAGCGAATAAGGAACTCTCCGACCGCTTGGGGCGCCTCCCGACGCAAGAAGAACTAGCGAAACATCTTAAGATGAGCAAAGCGGAACTCGAGCGCGTCCTCAACGACGCGAACGCCGTCAATCTCGTCAGCTTGAACAAGAAGTGGTTCGAAACGGACGGCTCGAAAGACGTTAGCGAAATCGACTTAGTCGAGGACGCGCGCGGCGAAGACCCGACGAGCCGCATTCAAAAGTCGGACGTGATGCGCCTCGTTACGAAGGGGCTCAGCCGCAACGAACGAATGATCATCATTCTCTATTATTACGAGGAAATGACGATGAAGGAAGTCGGCGCGACGCTCGATTTGAGCGAAAGTCGCGTCAGTCAAATGCACAGCGCCATCGTCAACCGTCTGCAGCAACAACTGAGCGACCGTCGACCCGAGTTCGTTTGACGCGAACCGAGCCGAGCCGCTTGCCGCGTCCGCCGCGTCGGGCGAGCCGTCGAAGGAAAGGGCGCCGCGTTTTGGGCGGCGCGTCGAGGAAAAAACGATGAAACGCGGACGTTCTTACGATTCCGGCAACAAAAACGGCGGCGCCGACGCGTTATTCGACGAAAACGCGGCGGCTTCTTGGGGGAAAACGTTCGGCGACGAGGAAATCGACGAAACGGAAGACGACGCGTCGGCGGAAGTCGGCGCGTTGAGCGGTCGTTGCGATTTCACTTTCTTGGCGAAAGACGATAAACCGGGCGCTTTAGGCGGCGCGGAGGAAGTCGGTGATTTGGGCGCTTTCGCGGAACGGGCGAACGACGGCGATTTGGGCGCTTTCACGGAACGGGCGAACGACGGCGAACTGGCGCGTCGGGGCGTTTTAGCTGAAATGGGCGAAGCGGCGAAGAAAAACGTTCCCGAGGTCGCGTTAAAATCGGCTGAATCGGCTGAATCGGCAAACGAGGCGGAGTCGGCGGCGAACGAAGAATCGACCGACTTTGAAGACGAAGCGTCGGAAGAACCGGCGCGGATTTGGGCGCCGAACGAACTGATCGACGATATTTTGCTGTCGACCGTCGACGGGGTCGGCCCGCTGACCGCGGAACGTTTAATCGCGTACTTTGGGTCGGCTAGCGAAGTTTTGCGGGCGTCGCGGCGCGATTTGGAGCGAGTCGACAAGGTCGGGCCGACGTTGGCGCGAAAAATTTCGCAAGCGCGGGAGGCCTGCGACGTCGAGGCGTTGCTCCGATTTTGCGAAGAAAACGGGATTGAAATCGTCGCGTTTCGGGACGCTCGGTATCCGGCGCGACTGCGGGAAATCGACAATCCGCCGCGACTTCTTTACGTTCGCGGCTCTTTCGCGCCGGAAGACCAAACGGCGATCGCGATCGTCGGAACGCGGGGCGCGACGCGGTACGGGCTCGACCAAGCGCGGCGTTTGGGACGCGAACTCGCCGAAGCGGGTTTTACCGTCGTCAGCGGCTTGGCGCTCGGAATCGACGGAGCGGCGCATCGGGGCGCGCTCGAAGTCGGCGGGCGAACGTTGGCCGCGCTCGGAGGCGGCGTCGCGAAGGTCTATCCGCGCGAACACGAGGATTTGGCGCGACTTATCGCCGATTCGGGCGCCGTTTTCAGCGAGTATCATCCGCTGACGTCGCCGCTGGCCGGGAATTTTCCGGCGCGCAATCGCATCGTCAGCGGGCTTTCGCTCGGCGTTTTGGTCGTCGAGTCGCCGTTGCGGAGCGGTTCGCTGATCACCGCGCGCTTGGCGGCGGAGCAAAATCGCGAAGTTTTCGCGCTTCCGGGCCCGGTCGACCGAGAAACGTCGCGCGGCTGTCATCAACTTTTGCGCGAAGGCGCGGCGCTGGTCGAGTCGGTCGAGGACGTTTTGGCGGCGCTTCCGGCGTTCGAACGACCTCGAAAACAAACGAAAAACAACGGTCGGCGAGAAAATATCCGGAGCGTTGCGAAAAATGGAAAACGTATTTTAAACGCCGGGGCGACGAGCGATTTCGAACGCGTCAGCCGAGCGCGTCGCGACGCCGCGAGGGGAGCGGAGCCGTTAAAATGGGAAACGTCGAGAAACTTTGGCGGCGGCGCTTCGAGCGTCGCGACGGAAAAGCGGGCGTCGACGGCGGTTTCGGCGGAAACGTTGGCGACGTTGAGCGCGGACGAACGGAAAATCGTCGATTTGGTCGGCGCCGATCCGGTTCCGATCGACCGCGTCGTTCGCGAATCGGGGCTCGGCGCGGCGAAAATCGTCGGTCTAATCGCGGCGTTGGAGTTCAAAAAGATTCTTTGTCGTCGCGAAGGAAACGCCGTTTCGCGCCGTTGACGAAAGACGAAAAAGGCCTCGTTAAAGACGGAGGCGGCGTTTCGCGAAAAGTGAAGACGCGCGCTTGGCGGGAGACGCGGCTTTTACGAAGAAAAGGAAAAATGTAAAAAATGGGCGGAATGGCGCGATTAGCGAAAAGACCCGCTTCTTGTTTTTAATAAATAAGCTAAAATATAACGGTTAAACTGATCGGACGGCGGCGATTTTTATAAATAAAGGGGCGCGTCTTCGAAGCGTCGTCGACGGTCGCGAGTCGTAGGCTGGAAATAAATTGCATTAATGAATTATCGGGCTATTTTTGCTTTTTTGAGCGCGGTCGCTTGTTTTCTTGGCGGCGGAATGCTCTTTTGCATTCCTTGGGGGTGCGAGGCGTTCGGCGGCGATTGGCGTTGGGAAGCGCGCGGCGTCGAGGGGCTTCTGATGGGCGCGGCGACTTCCTTCGTCGTCGCGTTTGCGTTTTACTGGTTCGGACGCGGCGCCAACTCGACGCGACTTTTTCGAAAAGAAGCGATCGCGATCGTTGCGTTTAGTTGGATTTTAGCGATTTTGCTGGGCGCGACCCCTTATTTATACGGCGCCGCGGAGTTGCGACCGGGCGTTCCGGCGACGTTGGCCGACGCGATTTTTGAGTCGGCGTCGGGGTTGACGACGACCGGCGCGACCGTTTTCGGCGAGCTGGAAAATCCCGCGTCGTTGCCGCGAACCTTGCTCTTTTGGCGGTTTGCGACGCATTTCTTGGGCGGATTGGGGGTGATGTGCTTTTTCGTCGCGTTAATCGGACACGGCGCGAACGGAAAAGCGATTATGAAGCTCGAACGCGGCGCTTCCGGCAATCTGCCCGTTGCGAAAATGCGCGAGCTTGCTTTTGCGCTTTTTAAGATTTACGTTTTTTTAAACATCGCGTGCGCGTTATCGTTTTTGTGTTGCGGCGTTTCTTTTTTGGACGCGGTTGCGCACGCCTTTTCGACCGTCGCGACGGGCGGGTTTAGCTCGCGAAACGAAAGCGTCGGTTATTTTGCGACCGACCCGAGCGTCGACGGCGACGCGTTCGAATGGGTCGCGTTATTTTTTATGTTTGTCGCGTCGACAAATTACGGGTTGCTTTATTGGACGGCGCTTCGGCAACCGAAAAAATTGTTTCGAGACGTCGAATGGCGAACGTATTTGACGATTTTGACTTTGGCGACGGTCGCGACGGTCGGTTTTGGGCGCGCCAACGGAGATTTTAACGAACCGACGGCGGGCGCGGTCGCGGCTTCGAGCGCGGCGGATTCGGCGTTGCGGAGCGAAGCGAAAAGCGTCGAACGCGAGGTCGCTTGGAACGCGACGCCGTTTTTGCAAATTTCCGGCGAATTACGGCAAAACGACGCGTTTGAGCAAGATGAAGAAAATGCGCAAGATAAAGGAAACGACGAAGTAAGAAAAGACGCGCAAGATAAAGGAAGCGGCGAAGTAAGAAAGGACGCGCAAGACAAAGGAAGCGGCGAAGTAAGAAAGGACGCGCAAGATAAAGGGAACGACGAAGATAGGGGAAACGCGCGAACCGGAGAGCGCGGCGAAGACGGCGGCGTCGGGCGGTTTGGCGAAAATGGGAAGTCGAGCGAAGAAAAAAGGGCGGCGTCTTGGTTCGATTCGTTCCGAACCTCCGCTTTTACCGTCGTTTCGTTAGCGTCCGGGACGGGGTTCGCGACGACGCGATACGAACTTTGGAACTCGACGTCGCTCCTTATTTTGGCGGCGCTAATGTTTTGCGGCGGATGTTCGGCCAGCACGGCCGGCGGAGCGAAAGCATATCGCGTTTTTCTCCTCGGAAAAGCGATTTTGCAGAGCGTCGAACGAACGCACAGCCCAAACGTCGTCCGCGCGACGCGGTATAACGGAGAGAATTTGGAGCGCGACGCGTTGAATTCCGTTGTTGTTCATCTAATAACGTTGATTGTTTTGATTTTGGCGCTGACATTAGCGACGCTAGCTTGGGAATCGGACGCGCCTTGGGCGAACGCGCCGTCGCCGCAAATCGAAAAACTGACCGATATGGCCGGCGCCGCGCTCTCTATGTTTTCCAACGTAGGGCCCGCTTTTGGTAAAATGGGCGCTTTGGAGAATTACGGGTTTCTGTCCGCGCCGACGAAACTACTTTACAGCGGCGCGATGTTGGTCGGACGATTAGAAATTTGGATCGTGTTGGCGATTTTTACGCCGGGATTTTGGCGCCGAAACTAGCGACTCGGCGTCGGAACGCGGAACGCCCGCAAGTTGACGCGGTTTGAAAACGCGCCGACTTGCGGTTAAACGTTTCGGAATCGGTGAGCGAGACGTTAAAGTTTAACGCGTTCGGCTTTCAAAACTTGCTCGACCAAACGGGACGTCTCTTGCGGAATCGTCGGGTTCGTTTTCGCGAACTTCAGGGCGACGGAGTCGATTTCGCGCAAAATTTTCGTTCGCACGCGCCAAAGTACGTAAACAAAAGCGACCAACGCGTATCCGAGAATCGTCGTCGCGAGGGTCGACGACATAATCCCGAACGCCAAAATGCTGAACGCGCCCCAAAACGCGATGTTTTCGGCGGCGTGCAACGCGCGAGCGCGGCTCGGTTTTTCCGGCGTTCGCCGCTCCGCGACCGCTTGCGCTCCGGCGCGCAACGCCAACGCGACCGAGGCGACGTCGCGGCGACCGAGCGTATCCGGGCTCAAAAGTATCTTATTTTGCGCGGCGACGTATTCGTTTTGCATATAATTTTCGCTTTTGACGACCTCGACGTCGGGCAAGTCGACCTCTTTCAGGAAGGCGGCGATCGCGACGTCCGAAGCGACGCCCGCGTCGACGTCGGTAAATTGGCGAACGCAACGGTCGGAACGGATTTGCGAGAACCAAGCGGCGCCAAAAATCGGGAGAGCGGGAAGGGAGTAAAGGACGGCGAGCGCGTTGGCGCTTAAATTTTCAAGACCCATTTTAGGTTTCCTAACGTAAAATCTCTATAAACGAGCGCAAAGATAATTTTGCGCTGTTTTGAATAATAAACGGTTGAAATTGAATGATGTTTGAATTCTGTCCGCGAGCGCGAACGTCAACCGTCAATTGCGAAGAGAACGCAACGTTAGAAAGAGGGGACGCGAAACCGATTGGCAGTCCCAAATGGAACGGAAAACCGCCGACGAAAGGCCGGGAGCGGAGAACGAAAAGGCGCGGAAAAACGCCGATCTTTCCGAACCGGTCAACGAGGAGAAATCGGCGCCGCCTAGCCGTCGTCGCGTCGAGTCTTGGAGGCGTCGAGCGTCGAACGGAGACGCCGCCCAAAGCGCCGCCGTCGGTTCGGAGAGAACGTCGGAGGACGCGGCGTTTTCCGGAGCGAACGCTTGAACGGGCGAATCGAACGCCGACGAAGAATCTTCGGCGACCGAACGGCTCGCGACGGCGGGCGCGCTCGACGGCGACGCGTCGAACTTAATCGCCGCGCCGTTCCAAAAGGACGCGACGATCAAGACGAAAAACGTCCAACCGAATGAATTCTTGGGGTCGAAACGATACATCGAAACGAAAATTAACGCGGTTAAGGAAATAAGGGCCAAAACGCGCCCAAAATAACGACGGCGCTTGAAATTTTTTGAAGCGGTTGGGGAAAGCGTCGTCGACGAAAAAAAGCCGACGGCGTTAAAATAGACGAAATGGGAAAAGCGGGCGGGCGCGGTAACTCGCTAACGAGCGGCGCGGCGCCAATTTTTGACCGTTTCGACGAGGCAAATAACGTTCTCGACCGGCGTTTCCTTCAAAATCCCGTGTCCGAGGTTGAAAATGAAACCGGGGCGGTCGCCGACGCGGTCGAGAATCCGCGTCGCTTCGGCGCGAATCGTTTCTTGCGGGCCGAGCAAAACGACCGGGTCGAGGTTTCCTTGAACGGCGCGGTCGGGGCCGATTTGGGCCCAAGCGTCGTCGATCGGGATTCGCCAGTCGACGCCGACGCAGTCGCTCCCGACCTCCGCGAAGGACGGCAACAGCGCCGGATTGCCGGTTCCAAAATAGATTACCGGAACGCCGGGTTTTAATTCGCGACGCAATTCCTGCAGCGACGGCAAGACGAAGCGGCGGAAATCGTCGACGCCGAGACAACCGACCCAGCTGTCGAAAATTTGAACGCAGTCGGCGCCCGCGTCGATTTGGGCGTTCAGGTACCGGGCCGCCGAGCGCGCCAAGCGTCCGAGCAACTCGCGCCAAACGTCGGGACGAGAATACATTAGCGCCTTCGTTCGTAAAAATTGCCGACTCGTCCCGCCTTCGATCGCGTACCCGGCGAGGGTGAACGGGGCGCCCGCGAAACCGATCACCGGCAAGGGCGCGACGGCGCGGCGCGTTTGCGCGACCGTCTCGAAGACGTAATCGAGCGGCGTTACGTCGACCAGTTCCCGAACGCGGGCCAAGTCGTCGGCTTCGCGGAACGGGTTCCCGATTTTCGGCCCGTCTCCGGCGACGAACGAGAGGTCGAACCCCATCGGTTCGAGAATCGGGAGCAAGTCGGAGAAGATAATTGCCGCGTCGACGCCGATACGCTCGACCGCCGTTTGCATCGCTTCGGCGCAAAGTTTCGGGTTTTTGCAAAGTTCGAGGAACGTTCGACCCTCGCGAACGGCGCGATATTCCGCCATATAGCGTCCGGCTTGGCGCATCAACCATATAGGCGGGCGGTCGACCGGTTCGCGGCGGAGCGCTTTCATCAGGAGCGAGTCGTTGGCGGAGGCGGTTTCTTGCGGCGATTTTGTCATTAATACTATAGGGCGAAAAAAGGCGTCCAAAATTTACGGCGTCGCGGGCGTCGGCGTCGCGACGTTTTCGGCGTTCGTTTCGAGCGTCGGCGCTTCCGGCGCGCTCGTTTCGACGGCGGCGTCGGCGGTCGCTTGCGGCGCTTCCGGTTCGGTCGGCGGTTCGACGCGGCGGGCGTTCGTCGCCAAGAAGAGGTAATACATCCCGGCGAAGAGCGCGATTCCGACGAGCGTTCGTTTGACGACGCGGGTCGTTTCGCGTTGCACTCGGCGACGGGCGGCGCGGTACTCTTCCGGCGTCGGGCGTCGCGGCGCGTCGTTGTTGGTTTCGGTTCGTTTCATTGTTTTCTTGCGTTTTTTTGACGCGGGCGGTTTTCGGCGTTCAAACGGAGCGTCGACTTGCCCGACGTTTCCTTAATGATAACGTTTTTTTGAGAATTTTCAACGGGCGCGGCGAAATTGTCGCGAAATTGCTTGAAAATCGCGTTCCGTTCCGTTATACTTAGCTTGCGCTTCAACGCAAAAGAGATTGAGCGCGCTTTTTACTTCGCAACGTTTTGCCTGCGTTGCCCATTTTAGCTGTATTAACGCAACGAAAGGGGGCCGCCGTGTCCGACCGTCAAGATTCGATGAACCGCCGTTCTTTTGTCCGACGAAGCGCCGCGACTTCGCTCGCTTTCGGCTTGGCCGCGCTTCAAACGCCGACGTCGAAAGCCGAAATACTCGGCGCCAACGATAAAATCCGACTCGCGTTCCTCGGCGTCGCCAACCGCGGTTCGCAACTGTTGCAAGCGTTCAAAAAGTCGCCCGATATGAAGATCGCGGCCCTTTGCGACGTCGACTCGAAGACGCTGGCCAACGCGGCGGAAAAGTTCGGCGACGGTTCGCAGACGCTCGAAACCGACTTCCGCAAGATTTACGAACGCTCCGACGTCGACGCGGTCGTCTTGGCGACGCCCGATCATTGGCACGCGTATCAAACGGTCGAGGCGTGCAAGGCCGGTTTCGACGTTTACTGCGAAAAACCGCTCGCGACGTCGGTCGTCGAAGGGCGAACGATGGTCGAAGCGGCGCGAAAATACAAGCGCGTCGTTCAGGTCGGGATTCACCGGCGTTCGTCGCCGCTTTATCGCAAGGTCGCGGAAATCGGGCTCGAAAACAAAATCGGGCGGGCGACGGTCGCGCGGACTTGCCATTGTTCGAATATGTACCCGAACGGAATGGGGAAGGCGAAACCGACCGCGCCGCCGGAAAACCTCGATTGGGAACTTTGGATTGGGCCCCGCGCCGAACGGGCGTATCAGGAAAACATTACGCCGTATAAATTCCGTTGGTGGGACGAATATTGCTCGCAAGTCGCGAACCAGGGCGTTCACTTTTTCGATATGATTCGCTGGTTCTTGAACGAAAAATCGCCGGCGTCGATTTGCGCGATGGGCGGGAAGTTCGTCGTCGACGACGACCGAACCATTCCGGACACGATGGCGGTTTGCTTCGAGTTCGCGTCGGGCCGCTTGGCGACCTTCAACCACTTCGAAGGGAACGGGAACCCGATTATGGCGACCGACGAAAATTTCCGCGCGCTCGGATACGTCGAGTTCCGCGGAACGCAAGGCACCGGCTATATTTACGACAATCGCCTCCTGATCAAACCGGAGAAACCGGGGCAGTTCCAAACGAAGGAGCCGCGCGCGGCGGAGGAAACGATCGCGATCGAAGGCGCCGCGCAAATGAATCTCGACGCGACGGCGCTGCACGCGCAAAACTTCCTCGACTGCATGCGGTCGTGCAAAACGCCGAACACCGACGTCGAGGAGGCGCACCTCAGCACGACGATGAGCCATTTGGCGAATATTTCGTTGAAAACGCGGTTGCGGCTCGAGTGGGACGCCGAAAAGGAACGGATTACGAACGACGAGGCGGCGAACGAACTTCTCGGCGTTCCGTATCGCGAGCCTTGGAAGTTGACGCTCTAAACGCGTTTTTCGTCCGATTTTTTCGACGTCGACGCAAAATAGCGAAAGACGAGGCGCGATTTTATCGATAATATAAGAAAAATCGATAAAACGGGGCGGCGCGAAACGGTTTGGCGGCGCCTCCGGGAAATTGCGCAAAAGAAGGAAAACGGGCGAAATGAACGCGTTGTATGAAAAAATCGTCGCCGGCGAGGAAAAAATTTCGCTGATCGGGCTCGGTTACGTCGGGACGCCGATCGCGGTCGCGTTCGCGAAAAAAGCCAAGGTCGTCGGATTTGATATTAACGCCGAAAAAATCGCGCTTTACCGCTCCGGAAGCGACCCGACGAACGAAGTCGGCGCCGACGCGCTAAAAGCGACGACCGTCGAGTTTACCGCCGACGAAACGAAGTTGCGGGAAGCGAAGTTTCACGTCGTCGCCGTCCCGACGCCGGTTCGCGCCGATCATACGCCCGATCTGTCGCCGGTCGAGGGGGCGAGCCGCATTTTGGGGCGCAACCTAACTCCGGGAAGCGTCGTCGTTTACGAGTCGACCGTTTATCCCGGCGTTACCGAGGACGTTTGCGTTCCGATTTTAGAGCGGGAATCCGGTTTGCGTTGCGGCGTCGATTTTAAGGTCGGCTATTCTCCGGAGCGCATCAACCCGGGGGATAAAGAGCGGCGGCTCGAAACGATCGTCAAAATCGTTTCCGGGATGGACGCGGAGACGCTCGACGTCGTCGCGAAGGTTTACGAACTCGTCGTCGAGGCGGGCGTCTATCGGGCGCCGTCGATTAAGGTCGCGGAAGCGGCGAAGGTGATCGAGAACTGCCAGCGCGACATTAACATCGCCTTTATGAACGAGTTGTCGATCATTTTCAACCGTCTCGGCGTCGATACGAAGTCGGTGTTGGAAGCCGCCGGAACGAAATGGAACTTTTTGAAGTTTTATCCGGGGCTCGTCGGCGGGCACTGCATCGGCGTCGACCCTTATTACTTGACGTACAAGGCGGAGCAAGTCGGGTACCGCAGCCAAATCATCTTGGCCGGGCGGCGCATCAACGACGATATGGGGCGTTACGTCGCGGAAAATCTCGTCAAAAATTTGATTAAAGCCGACAAAACGGTTAAGGGAGCCCGCGTCGCGATTCTTGGGTTCACTTTCAAAGAGAACTGCCCGGACACGCGGAACACGAAGGTTTTCGATATTATCAAAGAGTTGCGCGAATACGGAATCGAGCCGGTCGTCGCCGACCCGACCGCCGACGCGAACGAGGCGCGGGCGCTGTACGGCGTCGAGTTCGTCGAGTTGGCCGACGTTCGCGGAATGGACGCGGTCGTGTTGGCGGTCGCGCATCGCGAGTTTTCGGCGCTGACCGAAGGGAAGATCGCGGGCTTTTTCGGCGCCGGCGTCAAAACGCTCCTCGACCTAAAAGGGCTCCTCGACCGCGACGAATACGAGCGCGCCGGGTACCTTTACTGGCGGTTGTGAACGCGAGCGAATCGAACGAACGTCGGAATTTTAAGCGAAGATTGAAATTTCGGCGTTTTTTTATTTTAACGGCTTGTCAAGCGCTTGCGTCGACGGTACAATAAATTGCGTCGAATTTTGACGTGTTAGCGCGGCGCGCCGACGTCGCGAGTAAAATTTAAGGAAAAAATCTCGAAAATGAAAGAACGTAATGCATACGCGTCCGGGTTGCGCGGGCTCGTTGGAGCGGCTCGCGAGGCTTGCGACGTTAAAGTTGGTAAAATGGGGGGGGGGGCAGTTTGAAACGTTGATCCCCAAACTCGAAACGACGCTCAATTCGCTGAAAGTCGAGTCGACGTACAGCCGTATGCGCGCGGCGGTCGACGATCTGGACGATTTTTGGCGCTCTCTTGAAAAATTTAGCGATCTCTGGAATTTTGGCGCCGATTTCCAAGAGGGCCGACGGCTCCTCGCAAAGGCGATTAAATCGAGCGCCGTCGTCGATGCAAACGTCGCGGCGCGAATCGAGGAAGCGTTGACGCAAATTCGCGACGCCGGAACGAATAATTCGCAAATTTTCGCTAATTTCGACTTCGCGTTTTTCCGTTTCGCGCAAGGGCGGGTCGAAAACGCTTTCGCCTGGTTGGAACGAATCGCTCGACTCGCGCCGAACGAAGACGAAAATTTTTGGGCGGCGGCCCGAGCGAAGTTGGTCGTCGGCGATTTTCTTGATTTGACGAAGAACGGGGCCGGACGCAAACCGTTTTTCGACGAACTCGACGAGAAAAAGAGAGAGTTTTTGCGTTTGCTCGGCGCCGGAACGCTCGATAAAACGGAAACGGCGCGAGCGGCGTTGGCGTTGCGCGCGCTCGGCAAGTTCGACGACGATTTCCCGACGGCGCTGCGCGATTGGAACGAAGCGACGGACGGTTGGAGCGCGCCGATCGATTGCGACGCGACGCTCCGACGGCTTTGCGGCGACGCGCAACGCGTTCGCGACGAACCGGCGTCTTGGACGAACGCGCTCGGAATTTGGTTTTTGCACGTTCGGCCCGGCGCCTTTTGGATGGGAAGTCCCGCGACGGAACGAGGGCGCGAAAGCGACGAAACGCAACGGAAAACGATGATAACGCGCAGTTTCTATCTCGCGGCGTTTCCGACGACGCAGGGCGAATGGCGGGCGGCGACCGGCAAAAATCCGAGCTTTTTTCACGGCGGAGCGCGGCTTCCGGTCGAGTCGGTTTCTCGCGCCGACGTCGGGCGTTTTTTGGAGATTTTGAACTCCGGGCTCTACCGCGAGAACCTCCGCGCCGCGTTGGGGGACGGTTGGCGGTACGATCTGCCGACCGAGGCGCAATGGGAATTCGCCTGTCGCGCCGGGTCGACGGCGGCGTTTTCCGGCAAACGTTCGCTAACGACCGCCGACGCGAACTTCAACGGAACGACGCCGACGTCGGGACGGTTTCGGCGTTGGTTCGGCGAGTACGGACGACCGGTCGAAGCGGAGACGGGCGCGACGAAAACGGTCGGTTCGTATCCGCCGAACGCGCTCGGATTTTTCGATATGCGCGGGAACGTTTGGGAATGGGTTCGCGACCAATACGGCGTTTACGACCAAGGAACGGTCGTCGACCCGAAGGGCCCGAGCCTTTCGACGACTTACGTCTGTCGCGGCGGAAGTTGGCGTTCGTCGGCGGAACGCTGTCGTTCGGCGAGTCGGTTGGCGGCGCCGGAAGATTACCGCGCTTCCGACGTCGGGTTCCGGCTCGCGATCGTCGCCGATTGAAGCCGCAACGGCTTAAATTCGATTTAAGAACGAAAAAACGACGGCGCGTCCGAACGGGCGACCGTCGTTTTTTTGTCGCGGAACCGCCGACTCGGGCGCGAGGATTGCGTTAAAACGGGAAGTTTGCGCGTTTGCGCAACGTCGGCGAGCGGAAGTCGGGCGGTTTGCGCAACGTCGGCGAGCGGAAGTCGGGCGGTTTGCGCAACGTCGGCGAGCGGAAGCCGGGCGGTTTGCGCAACGTCGGCGAGCGGAAGCCGGGCGGTTTGCGCTAAACGCGTTACTTCAAGCGCGGGAGACCGTCGGCGTCGAACTCGACCGGGCGATAGTAAACGGCGCGGTTCCAACCGGGGGAACGGTCGAGCTTCGCGTGATAAAAGTAGAGCGTTTGACCGTTCGCGTCGCGGACGAACGAACCGTGTCCGACGCCGAAGAGGTTTTCGTCGCTCTGCAGGAACGGCTTGTCGAGCTTGCGCCAAGAGGCCGGGTCGAGCGGGTCGTCGCCGACGAACTCGAGGAGCGCGACTTTGTACGTCGGGAGCCAACTCGCGCCGCAGGAGAACGAGACGAACGTCCGACCGTTCGGCGCGACGACGACTTCCGGGCCCTCGTTGAGGCCGCGCGTCCCGAGGCGTTCCTCGACCCGTTCCCAAAGGAAGTCGGCGTTGTCGCAAAGTTTGACGCGCGGCCCGGCGGTTTCCGTCGGCGACTTCATCGGCGCGGCGTAAAGGTATTGAATGTCGCGATGATCTTCCCAACCGGACCAAATCAGATAACGCTTGCCCTTATGTTCGAAAAGGGTCGAGTCGATCGCCCAACGGTTGTTCGTCTTGCCTTCGAAGTCGTCGCCGGTGTAAAGCGGGCCTTCGAGGCGGTATTCCGAGAACGGGTCGTCGTTTTCCGAGACGAGAACGTAAGTTAAGTGGTTCTTATTGTCGCCGTCGTCCGCCGCGAAGTAGATGTAAAAGCGACCGTCGATAAAGTGAATTTCCGGCGCCCAAAGTTCGCGGGAGTACGGGCCTTTTTCCGGCGCGGTCCAAACGGCGCGCGGACGGCCCGGCTTGTCCGGCGTATCGCCGATCGAGAGGACGATTTGGCGCGTCGGATTGTTCGATTGACTCCAAATGTACTTGCCGCGGAATTCGAGAATCCAAGGGTCGGCGCCTTTGCGGACGAAAATCGGTTTCGACGAAGCGTCGGACGCGGCGTTTTTAGACGCTTCTTTATTCGCGGCGTCTTGAGCGAAAAGGCGCGGCCCGACGGCGAACGCTCCGGCGAGCGCGGCGCTTAACCGCTTCGTAAAGAGTCGGCGGGAGGGCGAAAACTCGGAGGCGAGGGGAAAACGTCGCATAGGAACGCTCCTTGATGGTAAAATAGGGGGCGGCGGTAAAATGGGGAGACCGACGGAAGCGCGTCAAACGCCGTTGGCTTCTTCGAGGAGGAAACCTTTTTGCAGCAGTTCGTTAAGGAACGCGTCGACGTCCCGTTCGAGCGTCGCGTCGTCGGGGCAAACGGCGAACGTCGCTTTCAACGCGGCGACGAGCCCGGCTCTGTCCGCGCCCGATTCGAGCGCTTTCCAAAGGGCGATTCCGGCGCCGTTGAGCGCGCAAGTTTGAGGGACGTAAAGGACGCCGACTCCGGGTTCGTCTTGGCGAAAAACAACGTTGGGATTCAATTTCATCGGAGGATCCTTAAAAAGCGGGAAGCGAACGGGCCGCGCGGAAAATTCGAATAACGAAACGATAACATCGGCGTCGCCCGACCGTAACGGCGATTGTATCGTTTTTTGTAAATTTTTCAAGGAGCGGCGGCGCTTTTCCGGCGATTCGGCGCGTTCGGGCGAACGTTTAAACGATTTGCGTCGAGTAAAACAGAGGCGGCGCGATTATCTTGCTTCGTCGCGAATTTTCGCCCAATCGAGACCGAGTTTGCGCATTCGAGCGCGGAGCGTGTGCGGATTGATCGCCAACAACGCGGCGGCGCCGGACGGGCCCTCGACGATTCCGCCGGTCAAACGGAGCGCGGCGACGACGTGCGCTTTCGCGGCGGCGTCGAGCGTCGGGAAATTTTCCTTCGTCAACGGCGTTTCGTCGGTTTCGTCGCGACGTTTTGCCGTTAAAGTTTGCGCGTTTTGTTCAGTTTGTCGTCTTTCGACGGGGGCGAGGTTCGCAAGGGGCGTTTCCAAGACGGCGAGCGTTCGCGGGAAGTCGCCTTGAAGCGTCGCGATTTCGCAATAACGTTTCAAGTCTTTTAGATTTTGACGAAAATTTATATTGGAGACGGCGTCGATTTCTCGTTCCGAAGGATTTAAGGGCAAAAGGCCGAGCCGTCGCGCCGCGTCGCGCAAAAAATGCGGAAGGAACCTTGCGAGTTCGTCGCGTCGAGCGGCGAGGGACGGAAGAAAAATTGGAAAAGCCGTTAAAATCGCTTCAAGTTCCGGGGCGAACGCGCCGTCGCGGGCCGCGTCGACGAACGAGCGCGACGAGCCGAGAATCGAACGAAACGGCGCGGCATTTTCCGCGAGGAGCGTCGCCAACCGACGTTGAGCGCGAGCCGGGAGCGCGTCGACCTCCGCCCAATAAAGGACGCCGTCGCCGACCGCCTCCGCCCAAGCGTCGTTAAGCGAAATTGTCGAATTTGCGTCGTTTGCCGAAGTTGCGTAAAGCCCCGAAACCGACGCGTCGTTCGAACGAACGTTCAAGAGCGAAGCGGTTTGGCGCGGGGAAAGACGGTCGCAACGGATTTTGACGAACGGCGCTCGCGAGCGTTCCGAGGTCGCGGCGATCAGGCGCGCGAGCGTTTCCTTGCCGACGCCCCGTTCGCCGGAGATAAAAACGGGAACCTCCGACGCGGCGGCGATTTCCGCTCGTTCGAGGGCCGTCGTCGGGAAAACGTCGGCGAGAAAAAACGGACGGGACGCGGAAAAAAAAACGTCGGAAGGGGAAAAAACGGACGGCATAAACGGACGAAATAAAAGGAAAAAAGACGCGAGGCGGGAAAAAAACGGCGCGCGACGTCGGCGACCGTCGGCGCTATTTTAACGTTTTGAACCGTTTTTGCCAACGGGGATTTTGTCCAATCTTTGACGCTTGAAACAACTTGTTAAAACGGAATAACCGTTGCAAACGTTGCAACTGACGCCGCGTTCGAAGACGAAGTCGAACGGCGAAGAGCGGTAAAGTAACGATTATTTTGCCTGTTTTCTCCGCTTTTTCTAGTTTAACGCGACTTGAAGCGGTTTTTCCCTTGTCAAACGGGGCGCTTTGCGGTATACTGAAGAAAGTTTAGCGATTGCGCGGACGCGGTAAAATCGGCGTCCGCGCGCTGTTTTCCCCCTTTTTACCTTTGAACGGTCTTCCAATGCCCCGAACAAAAAAAGACGAGGATTTGTTCAACCAGTCGTCGATGTCCTTTTTGGAACACTTGGACGAACTGCGCGTTTGTATGATCGGCGCGATTCTTTGCGTCGTCGTCGGCCTCCTAATTTCGGTGATTCCGCTCGGTTTCGCGCCGTCGATGGCGACGATGGCGGTCGATTACGTGCAACGCCCGTTGAAAAAATCGCTCGAAAATTATCATATTCTGCAGTCGCAAAAGCAATTGGAAAAGAAGCGTCAAGAACTCTTGGAGTTGGGTTATTCCGAAGAGGTCGCGGCGCTCCCGAGCAAACTGCGAATGACGGCGAAAACGTTTTACGTCTTCCCGCAAGATTTGGAAACGTTGCGCGGTTCCGGCGTCGCGGCGACGACGACCTTTTCGCGACCGGAGTACGAAGCGAAACGCCTCGCGAAATTGGACGAAGTCGACAACTTCGCGCGCTTTAAGAACGTCTTGCCGACGCAAACGTCGTTGAGCGGCGTCGACCCGAACGAGCCGGTTTCCGTTATCCTTTGGGAAAAGATCGCCGACGACCCGCGAACGAAAGCGCGTTCTTTGTCGGTGCAAGAGTCGTTCTTGATCTTCTTGAAGACGGCGCTTTTCCTCGGCGTCGTGCTGGGGAGTCCGGGCGTCTTTTACTATTTTTGGCGCTTCGTCGGCGCCGGACTTTACCCCGGCGAAAAGAAATACGTGTACCGTTTTCTGCCGCTTAGTATCGCGCTCTTTTTAGCGGGTTTTTCGCTGGCGTTTTTCGTCGTGTTCGAGTTCGTGTTGTCGTTCCTCTTCCGCTTTAACGCCGGGATGAACATCGAACCGGACGCGCGGATTAGCGAATGGTTGAACTTCGCGCTCCTGATTCCGGTCGCCTTTGGCGCGGCGTTCCAACTTCCGTTGGCGATGTTCGTACTCGAACGACTGCAGATTTTTACGGTGCAAGTTTATATGGAGAAATGGCGCGTCGCAATTTTCAGCGTCGCTTGCTTCGCGATGTTGATCACTCCGCCGGACCCGTGGAGCATGCTCTTTATGCTGGCGTGTTTGATCGTGTTGTACTTCGGCGGCGTCGGACTCTGCAAACTCTTCCCGGCGCCGAAGAGCGAGTTCGACGATTACGAGGAAAATTCGCTGTGATTGCAAGATAGCGGAAACAGCGAAAATAGCGAGAATAAGGAAAGTAGCGAGCGGGCGACCGTTCGCCGAAAAAGAAAAAACGCCGCTTCGAGCCAAACTCGGAACGGCGTTTTTGTCATTAATACTATAGAGCGTTTCAAAACGCGGCGAGCGGAACGACGTAAACGTTCGACGCGCTCGACCGGCGGCGATTAATGACGATGACCGCAACACCCGCCGGCGCAGCAGGAACGCGGAGCGCCGCAGTCGCCGCCGCACGGAGTCGACGGAGCGTCGGAACGGGGCGAAGCGGGCGCGCTCATCAGGCGCGAAATTTCTTCCGTTCCGCACTCCGGACAGGTCGGTTTCGTCGACGAGAAAACGAGCGCTTCGAAAACCGCGTCGCAACGTTGACATTGATATTCGTAAATCGGCATTGAACTTTTCCTTAAACCTTAACGAAGGAAACGAAACGCGTTCGACCGGAAAAGACGAACGTTTCAAGGAAATTGAAGCGGAAATCCGAGCTGAAATCGGGACGACAAAAAACATCGGCTCGAACGTTCCGTCGCGGGAAGCTCGAGCCGACGTTTCGTCAAAGTCGGGGTTTGACGCGAACGAAGCGCGCTTGGCGTTCGTTCAAGCGGTCAAACTACTTGCGGTACGACGACGGTTGACGGAAGAGCGGCGAGAACGGGCCCTTTTGCGAGCCGTCGTTGAAGTCGAGCCACCAGTAACCGTCGTGCCATTCCATCGTAACTTTGCGCCAACCCATCGGGACTTGCGGGTACGGGTAGAACGGGCCGATGTACGGGAACGCGTTCGCGGCGTATTGTTTCGGGTACGCGACTTGCGAGTAGTTCGGGTAGTCGGCGTAGCTCGGCCAAGCGTAATTCGGAAGGTTCGGTTGACCGTTTTGCGCGGCGACCGTGGCGGCGCCTTGCGGAGCGAAGAAGTCGCTCGGCGAACGAACCGCGCCCGGAGCGCCGACGACCGTCGCTTCGGCCGGAACGCCGATCGGAGCGCCGGCGTATTCGTATTCGATCGGAGCCGCGACCGGGGCCGCCGGAGCGGCGGCGGGAGCGGGAGCGGCGGCGACCGGAGCGACCGGAGTCGCCGGAAGGGCCGGGGTCGCCGGGGTCAACGCTTGAACGGAGCGAATGCCGGTCGCCGGTTCGGCGTATTGGATCGCCGGAGCGGCTTCGACGTAAGCGGCGCCCGCCGAAACGGTCATCGTTTCGGAGACGGAGCGAACTTTCGGAATGCGACGAACGAAGTTCGCGATTTCCGCTTTTTCGGCTTCCGAACCGACTTCGCCGCGAAGGCGAACTTTGCCTTCTTGGTAAGCGACTTCGATGTTATATTGCGGGTATTGTTGCGTCAAACGTTGCGCGATTTTGTTGGCTTCTTCTTGGTTGCCGGCTTGAGCGCTCGAAACGCCGAGAGCGATAACTAAGCCGAAAAACACCGGTACGAACAAACGTCGCATGCCTTTTCCTCCTGCCAAGATCTTGTGTCGATCGTTTGGAACGCTTGTTCTCCAACCGACGTTCGTCGTTCGTCGCGACCGGGGGCCGAGCGTCGAGGCGTTCGTCGCGCGTCCTGCGGCGAACGAACGACTTGAAACGACGCGACGGCTCGATCGCCGTCCGACCGAACAATAACGTTTGCGTGATCTCGGATTTTCGTATGGTTGCGGTTAATGAAACTTTTTTTGTCGCCGACGTTCGACGTTCTTCGCTCGAACCGCTTGCGAAAAGCGGTCGCCTCGACGGGCTAACGCGCGAAAAAACGTTGAAAATCGTCGGTATCTCGTCGTTGCGCGACGCGTCGGCAAACCGACGTTTCGCGTTTTTTCCTCGACTCGAAATCGCGTCGCGAAACGGGTCGCGCGAAACGATAACTCGACGAAAGGAAACGGAAAACGCCGCCGACTCGACCGTCGACGCGACGACGACTCGGCTTCCGCTCGTCGAGCGGGGAATCGTCGCGCCGTCGTGAAGCAAAGTCCCGACGTCGGCGCTGAAAGGTTTATCGTAAATTTGCGGAAAAGGGTTCAATAATTTTTGCAAAAATGCGAAAATTTTGCCTTTGCGCTCGTTTTACGGACGACCGAACCGCGTTCCGAACGACGCGGCTCTTTTTTCTTTATTTTTTTCGGCTATCGACGGGCTCCGAGCGCTCTTTTTTTTGCCGCGTTCGACTTTTTTCCGAAAATTTTAGGAGAGCGGAAGCGTTTTTTTTGTCGCGATTCCGATTTTAGGCGCCGTCGTTATAATTGGGACGACGGAAAATTTTTATCCGAACGTTACAAACGACGAAAATTGGAAGGAACGCGAGGGAAAATAAGGTTGAAGGACGCGCTTAAAAAATAAAAAACGCCGCTTCCGCAGAAACGGCGTTGAAAGACGCGTCGGCGTTTCGACGGGGAAACGCGATTAACGGCGACGGTTGACGCGACGGCTCATATTGAAGCGAACGACGTGAGAAATCGCGTCGCTCCAACTCGGCAAAACGCGTTCCGGCGCGACTTCGCGGCGTTCGTCGACGTCGGGTTCGACCGTTTCGACGTCGGCTTCGCGTTCGCGGCGCGGGCGGCGTTCGCGACGACGGCGTTCGCGGGGCGCGCGTTCCGGTTCGCAAGCGTCCGATTCGGTTTCCGATTCGTCGACGAGTTCCGTTTCGGCGGCGGGTTCGTCGTCGAACGTCGGCGTTTCGGCGTCGTCTTCGAAGGAACGGCGACCGTTTCGGCGGCGACGGCGCTTCCGTTTCGAGCGCGATTCGTCTTCGTCGTCTTCGAACGCGTCGTCGCAATAGGACGGGCGTTCGGGCTCTTCGTCGCGTTCGACTTTTTCTTCTTTCGCGACTTTTTCCGCTTTTTTCGACTCGCGGCGCGGAGCGAAACCGACGCCTTCGTCTTCCGAGTCGGTCGCGAAGAACGCTTCGAGGTCGTTCAGGTCGACGTCGGTTTTAACGTCGTCGGACGACGCGGAAACGGTTTCGACGGACGCTTCTTCGCGCGGCGCTCGGTCGTCGCGGCGACGGCGGCGACGTTCGCGGCGGCGCGGGGCGGATTCCTCCGCGTCGGATTCCGACTCGACGGTTTCCGCGACGGTCGCTTCCGGTTCCGGTTCGGCGACGGTTTCTTCGGCGACCGCTTCCAGTTCGTCGACGCGCGGACGGCCCCAAGAAATTTCGAGTTCTTCGACGTTCGAGTCGGCGAAAAAGTCGGCGAAGAAGTCGCCCGATTCGACGGAGGCTTCCGAAACCGCGACTTCGACTTCTTCCGGCGTTTCGACGGCGACTTCGGAAACTTCCGCTTCGGCGGGCGTTTCGACGACTTCCGGAGCTTCCGCGTCGACGACCGGTTCCTCTTGCGCGACCCGTTCGATCTGCGACAGCAACCCGACGAAAGGATTGGCTTCGACGGCTTTGGCGCGCGCTCGTTTTTTCGCTTTTGTTTCGTTTTCGAGTTTCAGAACGTTTTTCACCAGCTCGGTTTCGTCTTGTTCGACTTTTTTCGTCGTTCGACGGCGTTTTTTCGGCGCTTTTTCCGTTTCGGCGACCGTCAGATCGACCGTTTCGGCGTCTTGCGTCGCGTCGGCGACCGGGGACGCGAGCGCGGCGTCGATTTTGTTCGTTTTCGGCGTCGTTTTTTTGCGAGCTTTCGTCGCTTTCGCTTTTTTCTCGCCGCAAACGCGTTTCGTTTTGGCGACGGGCGCTTGCGCGACGCTTTTTTCGGCTTCCGCTTCCGTTTCCGTTTCGACGGCGGGCGCGTTCGGAGTCGCGTCGGCGCCCCAATCGTCGACGTTTTGCGGCGCGTCGGCGTCTTGCGACAGCATCTCTTGCAGATTTTCCCAGTCGCTCTTTTTCTTCTCTTTACCCATTTTAATTTTATTTCAATATTGTCTTAAGATATAACGTCGTTCGGTCGCGTTTCGACGGCGACGTCGCGGCGAACCGCGAGACGTCGTCGCGATCGCGACGAAAAAATAACGGCGAACGGCGCTCGACCGACGACGGTTCGTTCCGAAGCGCGGCGCGAACGATCGAAGTCGACGGCGTTCGATTTTTTTATCTTTTTTTTCCCGAGACGCGTTTGCAACCGAGGCGAAACGCGTTCGGCGCTCAATTTCTCCAATTTAACTCGTTCATTATAGCGTCGGCGTTTTATTCTGTCAAGTTGGGGAGCGGGGCCGCTCCGCTTCGTCGCGTTTGTTTTTCCGATTTTTACCGAATTTTTTATCGGCGTTCGGCGTCGAGAGGCGGCGCGTTCGGCGTTTCGTCCCGTTCGGCGCGTCGGGGGACGGAAAGGGACGCGGTCGTTTCGACGTCGAGCGAAGCGTCGGAGGCGTTCGACGGGAGCGGCGCGTCGTTTGGCTCTTCGCGTCGGAGGCGTCGCGTCGTTTCGAGGAGCGGCGGCAAGATCGCGAGAACGAGAACGAGCGTCAAGCCGACGGAGCGCCAATCGAGAACGTAAAACGCGAAAGCGGCGCATCCGGCGAGCGGAACGAATAAGACCCGTTGCAAGCGCGGCGATTTCAACGACGCTCGGAGCAAGCGAAGCGCGATCGCGGTCGCGGCGAGGACGAAGAGCGCGGAAGCGAAGCGCGACGAGACGAAGTCGAAGCGTTTCGCGGGCGCGACGACGACGATTCGGTCGAGGTTCGCGTCGGTCCAACCGGCGAGGACGCGGGCGTCGAGCGTTTGGTCGACCGCCCAAAGGATTTCCGGCGCGACGTTCGACGCGTCTTGCGAAACGTCGGGGAAGCGATACGCGCCTTCGAGCTTGAGTTTTTGTTCGACGATTTCGCGATAGCGGGCGTTCGACCAACGTTCGAGCGGCGATTTTTCCGGGACGTTCGGCGCGTCGAGCGGCGCGTCGGCGCGAACGGCGAGGAAGGCGGCGCGTTGCGAATCGTCGAGCGCGTCGGCGACTCGGTCGGGGGCGACGAAGCGAGCGATTTCGCGTTCGTTGCGTCGCCAAGCGCGAGCCCAGCGAACTCGGCGGCGTTCGAAATCGTCGGCGCGGGCGTCGGCGAAGAGCGCGGCGTCGCGTTCGAGTTCGGCGAGGAGCGCGTTCGCGTCGTCGACGCAAAGGCGGAAAAGGAGTTCGTCGGCGTCGGAGTAACGAAGCGGCGCGAGGCGCGTTTCGGGACGTTTCGGCGCGTCGTCGGCGTTCGATCCCGATTCGTCGACGTCGAGTTGGCGAACGCGCCAGCGGGGGGCGGCGTCGTCGAACGATTCGAAGGCGCAGAACCAAGTCGTTTCGTTCGGCGCGGCTCCTTCGAGGCGCGGCGCGACGAGTTCGCAAGTCGTCGGGGCGGAGCCGAAGAACGAGCGTTCGGCGCGCGGCGACGCGGGCGCCGGGATTTGGAGCGCGATTTCGAGTCGTTTGCCGACCCGCGTCGCGTCGAGGTCGAGCGACCAACGTCCGCCGCCGAGATTTTCGATTCGGCGGCGCGAACCGTTGACCGTCGCTTCGAGAACGCGAGCCGTTTCCGGAACGAGCAGGACGCATTCGAACGGCGCGTTGGGCAAGAGCGAGAAGGTCGACGAAACGAAAATTTCGCCGCGAGCGTCGACGTAAAACGACGAACGGGCGCGCGAAATTTGGAGTCGGTCGTTTTCGGACGCGAGCCAAGCGTCGGCGTCGGCGTCGAGCGTTTCGAGGATGGAGAAGTCGACCGCGTCGACGTTCGACATTCCGGACTCGATCGTCAAAATCGACGGCGGAACGAGGAACGAGGGGGAGTCGCTCGACGAGCCGCCGGCGACGAGCGCGGCCGTTCCGCGCGTCATTTCGCGTCGCGCGTCGCCGAGCGTCGTCGGGAAATCTTCGCGGGCGACGGGGCGAAGGTTTTCCGTTTCCCAACGTATCGGCGTCGCGTTGAAGCGTTGCGGGAGGAACGCGAAGCGGCGAACGCCGGAGACGTCTTCGCGAGGCGACGACGGAAGGAGGCGAAAGCGGGGGAGGCGAACGTTTTCGTTTTGGTTTTTGGAAGTCGCGACAAAAACGAATTCGGCGGGGCCGGCGAGGGGAGTTTTTTTCGGTTGGAAGACGAAAACGCGTTCGCCGGTTTCGAGCGTCGTTTCGGTCGCGACGAAGTCGGAGTCGGCGGCGAGCGGTTCGAGCGCGTAAGCGTCGTCGGCGGCGACGCAAAATCGGTCGACGCGTCCGTTTTGAACGTCGACGCGGAAGTCGACCGCCGTTTTCCAAGTTTCGCCGGTTTTGCGATAGAGGAAGACGCGTTGGACGCCTTCGAGACGCGGAGCGTTGACGCGGACGACGACGTCGCTCGGGCGAATCGGGGTCGGGCGAGACGACGGCTCGGCGTCCGACGGCGATTCGGGCCCGAGCGCGTCGAAGGCCCCGACGAGGCAAACGTCGTCGGTCGGGGCGGGGTCGAGCGTTTCGGCGTCGGCGAAGCGCGTCGCGTCGAGGGGCGTCCAAGCGCCGGGCGCCGTCCAATCGAGGTAGGCGTTGGACGCGCGGTAAAGGCGAACGCGATTTTGATCGAGAACGACGTTTTGTAATGAAAGCGTCGGGAAGGGGCGGGCGACGTCGAGCGTCGTTTGGGCGCGACCGACGATTCGGAGCGAATAACGTCCTTTGAGCGGGGAACGGAAAAGGAGGGAGAGCGTTCCGGGGTCGAGGAAAAATTCGGGCGTTTCGACGGCGACGTTTTGTTCGTCGAAGAGCGCGACTTCGTCGACCGCGAACGGCGTCGGCGTTTCGAGGTCGAGGCGGAAAAGCTCGGTCGGCGCGTCGAGGGTCGCGACGAGGCGCGTTTCGATTTGCGTCGGGCGGAAGACGAGCGTCGTCGTTTCGGACGCGGTCGGGCGAACGGATTTTAAGCGCGTCGAGATCGCGGCGCCGCGCGGCGTTTTGTCGAGATTGTAAACGGCGGTCGGCGATTCTTTAAGCGTCGCGTTCCAAGCGTTTTGGAACGCGGCGATCGTTTCGGACGACGGCGGAATATCGGCGCATTCGACGCCGCCTTCGGGAACGAGCGCGAGCCAACTTTTTAAAACGCGGGCGTCGCGAACGGAAATCGACGGAAGGCGCGCGCGTCCGACGCCGGAAAAGTTGCGGGCGACAAAGTCCGCGTCGAGAGCGAAGGCGCCGGAAACGGGCGTTTTGAAGGCGACGCGCAAGGAGCCGTCGGCGAGCGTTTCGACCGATTCGATTTCCGTTTTATCGCATTGGCTGTAACCGGAAAACGCGTAAAGCGGGTCGCCGTCGAGAACGAGCGAGGCGACGGCGCCGCCGACGACTTGGCAGCGGAAGGACGCGCGAACGTCCGCTTGCGTCGGGCGGGCGCGCATTAGGAAGAGTTGTTCGACGTCGACGTTAACCTTGCCCGATTTGACGTTCGGTTTTGTTTTGGCGACGACGAGGCGGTCGATCGCGCCGAGTTCGACCGCGACGCGACCGGACGAACGCGTCGTTTTGCCGAGCGCGTTCGGGAAGTCGAGCGTCGGCGCGTCCGGCGGGACGGTCAGTTCGAGGCGCGACGAAGGGACGCGGGGGATCGGAAAGGAAATTTCGGCGTTCGTTTCCGAGAATTGCGGCGGAGCGATCGTCAGTTCGAGGACGTGTTCGCCCGGTTCCGCGTCGACGATTTCGAAAAAGATTTCGCGTCCGTTTTCGGAGAACGTCGGCGCGATCGCGCGGTCGTCGAATTTGACGTCGAAATCGGGCGCGAGGCGCGTCGCCGGGAGCGCGATCGTCGCGTTCGGCGCGTCGAGGACGACGGAGTAGGTCGCCGTTAAGTTGAAGAGCGAAGTCGCGTCGGCGAAAGCGTTGTGATTGACGACGCCTTCGTAGAGCGCGTCGACGACGCGCCAAGAACGTTCCGGCGCCCGCGCGTCGAGCGTCGAGCGGATTTCTTCGTAAAAGTCGGCCGGAATCCAATAATAGGAGCCGACGGGGCGGCGGGCGTCGTCGACCGGAACAAAGACGCGGCGCGGTTCCCGCCAATTGGACGCGTCGTCGGGGGCGGCGGAGGCGTTGGAGGCGGCGTTCGTCGGAGCGCGGTCGGGCGAACCGAGGGCGGTCGGCGCGACGGAAGGGGAAACGGGCGTCGCGAGCGCGCCGTCGTCGGAGGCGCCGTCGACGCGAGGGGGCGCGTCGAAGCCCGACGACGAGACGCCGAGAAGGAGCGCGAGGGAGAGGGACGCGAGCGCCGTCGTCGTTTGCATTGCGATCGATCCTTGTCGTCGGGGGAAGGGGGAAGCGGAGCGGCCGTTCGGGCGCGCGTCGGGCGACGCGACGTCGCTTTTGTCGTCGGCGGCGGGCGCGTCGTCGACGTCGCGTCGCGGCGGGGCGACGGGCGCGTCGGACGGGCCTTCGAGACGGCGGCGCGTCGCAAAGGAGAGTTTTGCGAGGTCGACGAAGCCTTGCGTCGATTCTTCGGCGGGCGTCGCGTCCGTTTCGCGGCGGCGTTCGCGGGCGTCGCGGCGTTCGGCGGGCGGAGCGAGAACCGAGCCGTCGTCGCGGACGACGACGTCGAGCGCGTTTTTGCCGTCGCCGTCGCCGTCGGTCGAATCGGGCGAATCGGACGGACGTTGGAAAGCGCGAGAGAGGCGCGAAAGGCGGGAAACGTCGTCGCGGCGAGCGGCGGGTTCCGAGCGCGGCGCTAAAAAGCGAACGCTGTAAAAACCGAACGCGCAAATCGTTCCGGTCGCGACTCCGCGAGCGGCGAGCGCGAGTTCGAGCGGCGCCGCGCATTGGACGGCGATCGAAACGCCGAGAGACGCGACGAAGAAGGCCGGCGTCGCAAAACGGCGACGCCAAGTAGCGATAACGACGCCGACGAGGCAGAACCATTCGAGCGCGGCGAGCCAATAACGTTCGACGACCCAAACGCCGTCGACGAGCGCTTGGTCGAGGGAGCCGGACGCGCGAATCCAACCGGCGGCGTTTTCTTCGCCGGAGCGAGTCGTCCAAACGGGCGTCGCGTCGCGCGTTTGCGGCCAAGAGGTCGCGGCGACGAAGCGCGGCGACGTTCCGGCGAGGAGCGAAGCGCGAAAACGCCGAGCCGAGGCGGAATTTTTGATTTTTCGGACGGAAACGGAGTCGCAAACGCTTTCGAGGTCTTGCGGCGCGAAGTCGGCGAGGACGTCGTTCGACGTTAGAACGGCGAGTTCGTCGTCGACGAAGAGGAGGACGGCGCGAGCGTCGGCCAACGTTTGGAGCGCGACGTTTTTCGTTCGGCGCGTCGCGGATTGTCCGACCGCGTCGGAAGCGGGGACGGAGGCGAACGCGAGGGGCGTCGTCGGCGTCAAGCGGACTTGCGCCAACGCGAAGCGGTCGACGTAAAGGCGGAACGGTTCGAGCGACGCGTCGAGCGGGCCGAAGGGGGAGGCGTCGGCGGTCGACGTCGCGTCGTCGGCGGTCGGTTTCGCGTCGGGGGCGAAGAGACTCGCGACGAGCGCCGGGGTTCCGAAGACGGCTCCCCAAGTCGTCGTCGACGGCGTCGCGCCGAGGGCGTCCGAGGCGGCGTTTTCGGAGGACGACGCGGATTCGCCGAAGTCGGCGAGAGCGCGTCGGAGCGCGTTTTCGTCGCCGAAGCGGCTCAAAAAGCGCTCGGCGACTTGTTCGACGTCGCGAGCGCGAGCGTCGAACAAGGAGAGGAGCGCGAGAAAGGAACGCGACGCGGCGTCGCGTTCGTCGTTAAAAAAGGCGCGGCGTTCGCAGGTTTGGAATTCGGGCGGAATCCAAGCGTTCCAAACGCCTCCGAGCGTCGGAACGTCGCAGTCGAAGAGGGTCGGCGCGAGGCGTCGGCGTCCGACGAGGGGCGCGCCGTCGACGACGTATTCGAGTTCGACGCAAACGAAGCGTCGTCGCGGCGGAAGGGGAACGCGAATACCGGCGCCGCCGTCGGGGAGCGTTTCGAGCGTCCAAGCGGTTCGGCGCGCGTCGACCCAAACGGCGTTCGTCGTCGCGGGGTCGAAATTTTGCGGAGCGCGGAGGGTCAACGCCGCGCGACCGCGGTTTTCGAGATAAAAGACGGCGCGGTGTCGAACGGTTCCGTTGGTTTCGTAAAACGCGTCGTATTTTTCGAACCAACGCCAAGCGAGCGCGGCGTTTTCTTCGGGCGCGTCGGAGTCGGAGCGCGGCGCGAGTTCGAGCGCGAGTCGCGGCGGTTCGAGCCCGGGTTTCGGGACGGGATCGTATCGAAACGCTTCTTGCAACGATTCGAATTCGTCGTTCGGCGCGGGGGGGGCGAGGGTCGCGTCGAGTCCTTGGGCGCGCGTTCGGAAGGGAAGGCAAGCGGGGGACGTAACGACGAAATCGGCGCCGTCGACGACGGCTTCCGGGAGGAAGACGAGGGGCGTTTCGATCGCGTCGGTCGTCGGCGCGTTTTTAAGGAGGCGAAGTTCGAAAGGGACGCTGCGCGACGTCGCGAGGCGGATTTCGAACGCGGCGACGCCGGGCGGCAGGTCGAGCGCTCGCGCCTCGACGTCGGAGAGCGGAGCGGCGGGGAAGACGCGTTCCGGTTCGGTCGCGAACGCCCAAGTCCAAGGGGATTCTTCGGCGACCGTGCGTTCGTCTTCGCGGGAAACGAAGAAGAGGACGCGATCGAGGCGCGAGCCGGGCGTCGGGACGCATCGGAGGCTCCAAACGGTTGAAAAATCGGTCGCGCCGAGTTCGCCGACGCCGGAGAGTTCGGCGGAGTAGTTGAGCCGTTGGCGACGGAGCGTCGCGACCGCGTCGGCGGTTTGGTCGCCGAGGTAGAGTCGCGTTCCTCCGGGCGTCGCGGCGAGCGCTTCGCGCAAAAACGTTTCGTTGAAAACGAATTTCGGAGACGTTTTGACGGGGACGAACGGGCGACCGGCGCGGGTCGTCAATTCGATTTGCGTCGACGATTCGGAGCGGAGCGCGAGCGCGTGCGCGCCGTCGAGGACGTTCGAGAGTTCGAGCGGCGCGAGGCGGTCGACGGCGATCGTTTGGGCGAACGGCTCCGAAAATCGAGCGGCGAGGGAGACGCGGACGGGGGCGTCGGTCGGCGGCGCGGTCGGGAAGGCGAGGGCGAGGAAGGCGCGACCGTCCCGTTCTTCGCGGGTCCAAGAGACGCGTTCGTCGCCGAACGTTTGAACGGCGTCGATTTCCCAACCGGGGGTTAAAGGGACGGAAAAGCGCGTCGATTCTTGGCGATCGCATCGGACGAGGAGGACGGTTTTCGCGGAGATTTCGTCGTTGGCGACGAGGCAGTCGGTCGCGCTGTCGAAGGTCGGCGTCGCGGGGCGCGTTCGCAGATCGACGGCGACTCCGGCGTCGGGTTTGAAGAATTTGAACGCGAAAACGTCTTGATCTTCTTGGCGAGCGCGGCGCGGGTCGCTCGTTTGAACGGCGTCGAAGGGCGTCGTCGCCGCCGCCGAGAGCGGACGAACGACCGTTAGGCGGCAAAGGGTTTCCTTCCAAAAGAGGGCGTCCGATTCGAGACGAACGGACGGGAGGCGCCAAGACGCGTTCTTGAGTTCGATCGGGCAAAAGGCGACGACCTTTAGTTCGCCGAGCGATTCGGGGTCGCGGCGCGTCGGGGCGCGCAAGCGGAGTCGGGTCGTTTGTCCGTCGTTTGTTCGGGGGAGGGAGGCGACGTCGATTTTTTCGCCGTTCCAGTCGAGGGAAACGGGAACGAGCGGCGCGTCGAGGACGAGGGTCGCGTCGTCGAGCGGGAGCGTCGAGCGGTCGAACGAGAAACGGGAGACGGTTTCGACGCCTTCGAGCGAGAGTCGGGGCGACGTTTCTTGACGGTATCCGATTTGGCGGCGGGCGTCGAGCGGCGTCGAACGGGCGATCGTCAGCCGAGTTTGCGATTCGCCGCCTAAAAAGACGCGCCAAAGTCGCGGCGTCGCGGCGTCTTCCGAAGGTTCCGGGAGGCGCGAAACGGCGGCGTCGTCTTCGAGATCGAGAAAGGCGTTCGAGGCGGATTCCGGAAGCGTCGCGGGCGTTTCGACCGGCTCGACGACGCCGTTTGAGATCGAAACGAGCGCGTCGAACGGCGTTTCCAACCGCATTTCCGTTCGCGGAGACGGCGGCAAGAGGAGGTCGAACGAGACGGCGCCGGTCGCGTCGACCGAACCTCGGCGCGACCAACGGAACGAGTAAACGCCGTTTTCCGGGTTCGCTAAGTAAAGTCGCGAATCGGGATAAAGACCGACGAACGCCTTGGCGCCGGAGGACGCGCTCGCGTCGGCGGAACCGGCGTCGTTCGGGAGTTTGACGAAGGAGGAAACCGCCGCGGAGAAGGGCGGGAGCGGCGCGACCGAGAGTCCCGACGGCGCGCCGCCGAGGAACGAGAGTTCAAACGTTCCGCTTCCTTCGAGCGACGCGCCGTCGAATTTCGCGTCGAGGAAGAGCGAGGAAACAACGCCGAGCGACGACGCGGCGGACGTCGACGCGTCCGCTTCGGAGGTCGCGCGGAGCCAATCGTCGAACGTTTCGACGCGAATCGGATAATATTTTTCGTCGCCCCAAGGCCAACGGTCGATTTTATCGGCCGGCGCCATCCAGAAGCGGAAGGAGGAGTTCGACGCGGCGGCGGACGCGGAATCGGGCGTCGAACTCGGCGCGGGCGACGAAGCGGCGGCGGAGTCGGACGCGGCGGCGGTCGCGAAAAAGAAAAAGAAGAGGGACGACGCGAGGAACGCGGCGGCGAAAACGGAGAAAAACGAAACGCCGGACGAGCGGCGGAAGCGCGGTCGCGCCGCGAAAAAAGAGCGGAGAAGCGTCATAAAGGGCGTCCGTTTGTCGGTTGGCTGGGGAGGGAAAGGGAAAAAGCGTCGGCGTCGGCGCGTTTTGGAGTTTTCGCGTTTTGCGGCGCGTTTCTTGAACGTTTTGCGCGCCGCGCTCAATATTTGTTTTTTAACGCTTTTGATTTGTTTGATTTTTGGTTAAGTTTTTGCGTTTCTTAGCGCGACCGCTTAACGAGGGGACGAACGAGCGCGTCGTTCGGGACGGCGCCGGTCAACGGTCGACTCCGCCGACGCGAGACGAGTCGGAGCGGCGCGGCGCGTCGGAGCGTCCGAAGAAGCGGCGGCGCGTCGTTCCGCGAGCGACCGAACGAGCGACGCCCGCGACGATCTTTTGCGTTTTCGCGTCTTTGCGTCCGAAAAATTTCGCGAGGAGCGCGGCGGCGAGCGTCAACAGAACGCCGAAAACGGTCGTCTGCAGGAAGAGGAACGCGAGGTAAGGACGCAACGCGACGAGCGCCGTCGTCGTCAACGCGAAAACGAACAGCGCGGAACGCGAACGGAGGAACGGGAAATAAAGGAGCCCGAGACCCGTCGCCAACGCGGCGCCGCCGCCGAGTAAAATCAACAGCGCGCGGTCGAGAACGAGGAGACGCGAACGCTCCGGCTGGCCGAAACCGCTGAAGAGGTAGGAGTTGACTTCAAGCGGAATCGGCTCCCGTTCCGAAACGCCGATCCAGTCGCAAAGCTCCGCTTGCGAAGTCGACGCGACGCGGCGATAGGAGCCGAGGAAACCGTCGCGACGCAGGACGTATTCCGGCGTCCAATCGGACGGATCGACGGCGATGTGTCG
Organism: Thermoguttaceae bacterium; assembly: GCA_017436025.1. GTDB lineage: Bacteria > Planctomycetota > Planctomycetia > Pirellulales > Thermoguttaceae > RUG369. The sequence continues at coordinate 4,864 of JAFSDX010000113.1, read as the reverse complement.
GTTGAACGGCGTTAAAATTTGCCAATAGGCGCGCCGCACCCAAATCGAGTCGTCGGTCGCGTCGCGCGAAGCGACGGCGTCGCCGTCCGCGTTCGCGTCGGTCGGCGAGTCGTCGTTCGGCAAACGGACGAAGCGGGGGAAGCGCACTTCCAAGCGGTTGGCGTTCGGTTTGCTCGAGGCGGCGGACGACGAGGACGGCGCCGAGTCGCCGGACGCGTTCGCTTGAACGACGTAGGAGATTTCCAAAACGTAATCGCGGTCGCGAGCGGATTCGGCGATCGGAACGACGAGCGTGCGCGCGTCCGCGAAGAGGCCGTTTTTCGCGTCCGCGACGTTTGCGAAGGGAACGCCGTCGAGCGAAACGGCGACGCGGTCTTGACGAACGCCGTCGGGGAGGCGAATCGCCAAACGGTCGCGGTAACCGGAGAGGCGGTAGGCGACGCGGTCGACTCGCGCGTCGTCGGAAAGCCAAGTTTGCAGCCAAGCGCGGTCGACGATCACCGAACCGAGGTTGTCGTTGGCGTTGAGGAAGCCGCCGAACGTCGCGCCGAATTCTTGCGTCGCCGACGCGAAGCGCCGAAACGTCGAGCGACCGTCGGGGGCGCGTCCGCTTTCTTCGAGCCGCCAAAAACGTTTCGGTTTTTCGACGTATTCGAGAACGACGCCCGGCGGCGCGTAAAGCGTCAGTTCGTTCGAGAGGAGCGAACCGTGTTCCGGTTGCGTTAAGTTGACGTGAAAACGGCGGGTGGAGGTCGCGTCGAATTCGAGCGTTTCTCCTTCGTATTGGAGCGAAACGACGCAGGCGCCGATTTTCGGCGCGTCGGCCAACGAAACGAGGCGGCGCGTTTGATTTTCGTCGAGTTCTTCGACCGTCAAATTTTGCGGCGGAACCGCTTTGCCGTCGATAAAAATTTTAAGGTTGGGCGTCGTTTTGCCGCCGAGCGCGTGCGAAACGAGCGAGATCGAGTCGAGCGGTTCTCGTTCGACGCGGTAAAAGAAGCGTTGTTCGACGCGTTGCGAGCCGTTTTCGTCGATATGAACTTCGGTTTTCGCTTCAATTTCGATTTTTTGTTCTTGCTTTTGGGCGCGAGCGGCGAAGAGCGGCGGCGCTTCGTTCGGCGCGTCGCCGCGACGGCGCGTTTGGTAGACGAACGGCGCTTGTTGGAGCGGCGGCAGTTCGAGCGTCGGGGAGAGCGCGCGAAGCGGTTTCGGCGTTAAGTCGACGCACTCTTCGAGCGACGGCGCGAGATCGACGGAGTCGACCGGAGCGACGACGACGGTCGACGGTTCGAGCCAAGAGGCGCTCGGCGTCGGGAAGGCGAAGGAAAACGCGCCGTCTTCCGAAGCGGCGAGTTCGCGCCCGGCGTTCAGTTCGAATTCGACGACGCCGTCGGTCGGCGTGATCAACGGAAAGGTCGTTTCGCCGGTCGTTTCGTTGAATTCGATATTTAAAACGTCGACGAGGCCGTCCGACGCGAGTCCGGCGAACTCCCAATCGCGCAAGCGAATTTTGAATTCCGAGATTTTAGCGCCGTAAATCGAATATTGGAATTTTGCGCGCAAGGTCGCCGTTTTTTCGCCGACGACGACTTGGTATTCCGGTTTGACGTTGACGACGACGCGGCGAACGAACGGTTGGGCGCCGAGCGCGAAGGGTTGAGCGGAGAAGAGGTAAACTTCTTCGCCCGGCGCGAGCGACGCGGCGTTTTCGACGTCCGCGCGGGCGCCGAAAAGGGGCGAAACGTTGAAGTCGAGTCCTTCCGCTTTCGATATTTTAACGCGACCGCGTTGTTTTTGCGCGCCGACGACTTCGAAACCGGCGATTTCGCGAGCGGGCGTTTCGGCGTTCGAAGCGGCGTCGACGTTGGGCGCGCCGTCCGGCGCCGGCGTTCGCGTTTTAAGTTTGAGAACGACGGAATTCGTTTTTTGCGCGAGTTTGATTTCGAGCGTTTGCGGACGTTCGTTCGCGTCGGGCGTCGACGGCGAGCGTTCCGCGGACGGAGAGTCGTCGGCGGATAACGCGAGTTCGCGAATTTCGAAGGCCGCGCCGTCGGCGTCGGTCGCGAAAACTTCGTCTTTAACGAGGGAAGCGAGGGCCGGGAGGCGGACTTTGAACGTTTCCGTTTCGCCGCCGAAAACGCGAACGGGGAGCGTCGCTTCGCAAACGGTTTCGCGAGCGTCGAGACGGACGTCGATCGCCGCGTCTTCGACTTGGTAAACGACGACGTCGGGTTCCGCGGTCGACTTGCTTTTGCGCCAAACGACGTCGGTCGTTTCGGCGCCGCGACCGAGCCCGTGCAGCGTTAGGTTGGTCGTCGACTCGTCCATCGGCGTCGCCGCGCCTTGGATCGCTCCTTTGACGCTTTTAAATTTCGCGTCTTGGAGAGGGGCGGCGAGCAGGAGTTGCGAGTTGACCGAGGGGGGGAACGTCGCGACGAGGCGTTGTTCGTCGAGCCCGAGCGTTTCGACGGCGAAGCAAAGTTGGAGCGTTAGGCGGTATTGACGGGCGCGTCGTCGCGTCGCGTCGGAGGGAGCGTCGGTTCGTTCTTCGCGCGGCGGTCGAACGAGCGCGAGGTAGGCGCCGGTCGTCGGATCGACGTCGAGTTCGCATTCGGAGCCTTCCGGGCCTTCGAAGGCGAAACCGTCGTTAAGGTTGGAGGAGGCGGTTCCGGCGCCGTTCGCCGTCGGAATGTAGACGCCTTCTTGCAAGCCGAGGGGAACGCGGACGAGTTCGTCGCCGAACACTTGGACGGTGAAGACGACGTCGAGGCGCGCGACGCCTTTTTCGACGGCGCCGAACGCGTTGATTTTTTGAATCGAATACGGCGTTTGTTCGTCGCGTTGTTCGTCGCCGTCGATCGTTTGCATCACCTCTTCGAGCGACCAATTGGGGAGCGGAACGCGCCAAGAGCCGTTTTCGTCGGCGAGCCAAAAGGTCGGTTTTTCGCGAAGATTCGTCGTGCGGCGGACGAACGGAACGGCGGCGTTCGCTTGCGCGTTCGCGTCGGGCGACGGCGATTCCAGCGAAGCGGACGAGACGGCGGCGTCGGAGGGCGGCGTCGATTCCGGCGAAGCGGACGCGGGAGAAGAAGCGGCGGGCGCGACCGGCGCGACCGGCGTCGACGGAGCGTTCGAAGGCGTTTGCGCCGCCGTCGACGCGACGAGGCAAACGAGGAAAAGCGCAAATTCCGACGCGATTCGAGCGAATCGCGAACGGCGGGGAGCCGATTGCGTCGGGAGGAAAAGGGTTCGCTTTGTCAAGTCGGGCCTCGGGAGAAACGACGGGCGGCGCGCCGATTCGAAACGAGCGAACCGAAACGCGACGCGTTCGAAAAAAAAAAACGTCGAGCCAAATAGCGGCGCTGGTAAAACGGTAAAATAGCGGCGAACGTAACGGCAAACGCAGGACGCGGTTTCCGTAAAGTCGACGCCGTTTCTCTATTTTAACCGAAAGGCGGCGAAAAGGGAATAAAAAAAAGAGGACGAACGCCAATTTTTTAGCGGAGAGCGGGAAGAAAGGAGGGAAATAAACGATTGTAACGAAGACGCGGGGCGGGAACGGGCGGTTCGGGCGCGGAACGAACCGGGAGCGAGAAGGAAACAAAGAAGAAGGAGAAGGCGGGAGAGAAAAGAATCGGAGCCGAAGAAACGAAAGAAACGGGAACGGACGGCGCGTCGAAGAAGAGAAGAAGAGAAACGCGGCGCCGTTGCGGAACGCCGCGTCCGACTTCGTCGAATCGTCGAGAGATTGGGCGAGAGTCGACGTTAAGCGACAATTTCGACGCCGGTTTCGGGGGCGTTCCGGCGAGCGCGCGCGTTGGAAACTTCCAGTTCGTTTTGGATTTCTTCGACGCCTTCGACCGAACGGAGCGATTCTTGCGCCATTTGTTTAAGGAAATACGACGGAACGGCTCCGGAAAGAACGACGCGACCGGAACAAACGTCCAAGCGAAGCGACGAATTGCGGATATAAGAACAACGCCCCAGCGCGGCGGCGATTTTGCGATTTAACAACGCGTCCATACGACGGCTCCTTTTCTTCGTCGAGAGGAATTTGACGACGAACGATAAAAGTTTGGCGAGTAAAAAACTAAAATTGGAGGAAACAAGGGCGCGTTGGCGAGAGCGACGGCTCAAAAACGCGTTTCCTATTATTCCCTCCTTGCCTATTTTAACGTCTAAAAAGAGACGAAGCGTTGAAAAACGCGATTTTGGCCGATTTTACAGGCCGGCGTTAAAATAAGGGAGAAACGCGACGACGGCGGGGGAAAAGTCGACCGGCGCGAGCGTAAAAGAGACGGGACGCCGGAAATAGGCGAAAGAGGGGGAGCGAGAGGATTGCGAACGAACCGTCGCCGACGCGGAGAAAAAAGGCGTCGCGATCGGAGCGTAAGGAAGCGTCGCGAGCGAAAAAGGCCGGGGCGCGCCCGAATTTTTTCGCTCGTTTGCCTTGTTTAACGCTTTTGTCGCGACGTTAACCGATTTTCGCGGCGGTTGGGGATTAACGTCCGCCTTTAAAGAAGTTCTTTAGGAGGTTGGCGGCGGCGTCGCTGGTGTTCGGCATACCGCCGGACGCGGGTTTCTTTTCCGGTTCCGGTGTCGACGCTTCGGTTTCGGGTTCTTTGGGCGTGTAAGGCAGATCGAGCGCGTCGGCCGCCATTTGGAGGGTTTGCGTTTCTTCCGGAATATCGTCGTCGTCCCCGAGGAGCCAATCGGCGACGTCGCCGTCGGTTTCGGAATCGTCGACGGAGGGAACGGACGGAAGAGGCGTCGGAGCCGGAGCGGGCGTCGGAGCCGGAGCGGGCGTCGGAGCCGGAGCGGGCGTCGGAGCCGGAGCGGGCGTCGGAGCCGGAGCGGGCGTCGG
>JAFSDX010000112.1 GCA_017436025.1 Thermoguttaceae bacterium | reverse complement strand
GTTTCGCTCGTTTCGCTCGTTTCGCTCGTTTCGCTCGTTTCGCTCGATTCGCTCGTTTCGCTCGTTTCGCTCGGTTCGCTCGTTTCGCTCGACAGCTTGGGAGCGGCGGCGTTCTCGACGTTTGAGGACGGCGTATTTTGCGCGTTTTCGCTAATTTGACTCGCGGGCGCCTCCGACGGGAGCGGCGGTTCGTTGATTTGCGCGTTTTCTAAGGCGACCGTCGCGGCGTTTTTCGGCTCGACGGCGTTAAAATCGACCGTCGCGCCGTCGTAAAACGGATAAGCGACGCGAACTTCGTTCGAATCGACAAGCGTTTCGTCGCTGAAAAACGAATCGTCGGCGGGGGACGCGTCGGCGGTCAAAAAATTCTTAATCTCTTTAAGAACCGAAAGATCCAAACGCGATTGCGCGTCGCGCGGCGTCGCGGCGTCGGCCGAGTCGAAAATTGTCCAGCCGCCGTCGTCGGTCGAGTCGTCGACTTGCATATACTGCGACAGCGGACGGCGTTCGACTTCGTTTGAGGTCGAACGGGCGGCGACGGACGCGGGCGTTGGGCGGCGGGAGGCGGTCGACATCGGATAAAACGCGGAAAAGGAAAAGCGATAATTGGAAAAGAGACGGGAATAAAACGATTGGAGCGATTTTAACGAAACCGCGTAAAGAACATATCGGCTTTTGGGGAGTAAAACTCAACTTTTTTTCGATCTTTGCCGCAACTTTGCCAACCGCCTTGCCGCAACTCGAACTAAAAACGACTCCTAAGGGGTTAAATTTGCCAATTTTGTTTTGAAAGCGTTTAACGGGGTAAAATAGGGGAAATGGAGAAAAGGGTTGACGCGTCGAAAGACGACGATCCGATAACGATATTTTAGAATAACGAGCGAAATATCGGCTTGTTTGATTTAAGAGCTTTAAAGAATAAAAGGAGGGAATTAACGATGAAAGAATCGGAAATCTATGTCTGCGAGATTTGCGGGAAAATTGTCGAAGTTTTGCGCGACGGTTCCGGCGAACTCGTTTGCTGCGGTCAAGCGATGACGCTGGAAAAAGCGAAAGTCGACGATTCGGAACACGCCGAAAAACACGTTCCGAGCGTCAAGCGAAACGGAAACCGCGTCGAGGTTACGATCGGTTCGGTAGAGCATCCGATGGAGCGCGAACACTATATCGAGTGGATCGAAACGACGCAAGGGAATCGCTCGAAACGCGTCGCGTTGCAACCGAGCGACCGACCGAGCGCCGAATTTTGCGTCGAAGAAGGGCCCGCGGTCGTGCGGACGTACTGCAATATACACGGTCTTTGGAAAAAAGAATTGTGAAACAGGTAAAACAGGCAAAATGGGTAAAATGCTTGACGCCGGGTGAAAACCGGTAAATGGAGAGGTTTAAACGACCGAGTCGCGCGACCTAAAAAGGGAAGCGCGACTTTTTAACGCAATTCTTAATGAATATTTGAAAACTCTAGCTTTTTTTCTTCTTGAATGACGTTTTTCTGTTTTTTGTGTTGTTCGTCGAATAGCGAGTTTTTTAAGCGCGGCGATTTTAAAAACGACGACGATTCTTCGCCTTGTCGAGTCGACCGACTCTGTTAAAATAGAGAGATATTTCGAACAACGCGGTTTAACGCGTCAATAAAGTCGACTAGTTGCGAGACGGTTGCGTAAAGGAATAGACGGAATGGGTAAAATAGGCGGAACGGCAAACGAAAAACGAGAAGGCTTGTCGGCGAAAATAGGAGAAAAGGGGGGAATGGGCGAACCTGAGTTCGGGAACGCGGCGGCTTGGCGACCGACCGCGCCGCTCGAAAATTTGCGGCGACGCGCGATTCTTTATCGAACGATTCGCAGTTTTTTCGACCGACTTGGGTTTATTGAAACAACGACGCCGTTTTTGTCGCGGGATACGGTCGTCGATCGCTTCGTCGAGCCGATTTCCGTCGCGGTTCCGCTTTGTTGGAGCGAAAAAGACGGTTTCGCCGAACGACGATTTCGCGAACTCGAAACGGCGCGGCGGGAAGCGACGACGTTCTATCTTCAAACGTCGCCGGAATTTGCGATGAAGCGTTTGATTGCCGCCGGAATGGAGGCGATTTACCAGCTTGCGCCCGCTTGCCGTCGCGGCGACCGCGGCGCTTGGCACAACGTCGAGTTTACGATGCTCGAATGGTACCGTCGCGGCGACGATTATCGAACCGGGCGGCGGCTTCTCGCCGAGTTGGCGCTCGGGGTCGCGAACGAATTTTGGAGCGAAACCGGACTCGAACCGAAGCGTTGGGGGCAAAACGCGGTCGTCGAGCGGACGTTCGCCGACGTTTTCGAGGAAAAAACGGGGATTAATCCGCATTGGGCGACTTGCGGCGATTTGCGCGATTTTGCCGATCGGGCGAAGATTGCGTATCCGGAGTCTTATGTCGCCGAAGAAAATGAGAGATTGACGGAGAATGGGGGAAATAGCGAAGCGGGGAAGACCGACGCGACGAAAGACGATTGGCTCGACTTAATTTTCTCCGAAGTCGTTCAGCCGGGGTTGGGGGGCGACGCGGCGGCTATTGTGTACGATTATCCGGCGTCGCAGTCGCAATTGGCGAAAACGCGACGAGAATTCGATAATGAACGCGGAGAAGCGTTCGCCGTTACCGAACGTTTTGAACTTTTTGTTGACGGTATAGAAATGGCTAACGGTTATCACGAGCTGCTCGACGCTTCCGTTTTGCGAGCAAGAATCGAAACGACGAGCGAAGAGCGGCGCCGCGACGGTTCGAGCGAGTTGCCGCGCGAATCTCGGCTCTTGCAAGCGATGGAGGCGGGCTTGCCGGCGTGTTCCGGGTGCGCGCTCGGCGTCGACCGCTTTTTCGCGGTTTTGATCGGGGCGAAATCGCTCGACGAAACGCTCGCGTTCCCGATAGAAATCGCGTAATCGGCGTCGCTTGTTATTTTTGTTTGTTTTGTTTGTTTTGCTTGTTTTTATTATTTTGTTTATTTTGCGCTTTTTCTTTAAGTTGCGCAAAGCGTTTGTTTCGCCGTCGTTTGCGGTTTAGCGGGCGGCGGCGGAAACGAAAAATCGGCGTTTTTGTCCTTATTACTATAGCGAGCGTTTTTTCTTGATTGCGAGTTCTCGACGTTCACCGATAAAATTTTTGCGATAACTGCGTTTGAAACGGGAGTCGAAGGCTTTTTTTACCGATTCCCTCTTGACGCGCGAACCTTTTTTTATTATCGTCCGCAATAATTGCCGTTAATATTGTTAAAAGCGGCGCTTCGCTAGCGAAAAATAAAACGCCGGCGGGGGTTTAGGCAAAATAAGACGTCGGGCGAAAATAGGAAAGGCGCGGCTTCGGCCAAGAGTGCGTAAAATGGGGAAACGAAGAACGATCGCGGAGATTTTAACGGCGTGCGGCGCCGGTATTCTCGCGTCGTGCGCTTCGTTGCAACCGTCGCCTAACGACGTTCCGCCGCCTCCGCCGCCGTCGAGCGACGCGTCGACGAAGCCGATATTGCGTCGAGCCGAATTGGCGCCGGACGCCGTTTCGTTCGACGCGCTCCTCGTTCACATTCCTTATCAAGATCGCGCGTTGGTCGAGGCGTTTTGGAACGACGTCGACGAACAGGAAATCGACCCGGAAACGCGGCGCTATCTCAACGAACAGGGGTTCCGCGCGGGGTTGATCGGCGCGTCGATTCCCGATTCGCTTTCCCGACTATTAACGCTTAAAGGACGCGAACTCCGCTCGACCCTCGAAGAAGAGGTCGATTATTCGAAAAAATCGACCGGGGCGCCCGTCGCGTACTCGAAACCGATCAACCTGCGCGCCGGAATGAAGAGCGTCATCGAAGCGCGCGGCGACGTTATTCCGGCGATTCCGATTTTGGAAAACCAAAACGGCGCCCTCGTCGGCAAAAGTTATAACGACGCGCAAACGCTTTTTAGCGTCGCGATCGACCCGGCGCCGGACGGTTCCGTTCGGTTCGACGTAACGCCGTTTTTGCGGTACGGCGCGCCGCGACTCGCGACCCGATACCAACACGGGCAGTTAGTGCGAACGCAGGAACAGCCGACGAAAACGTTCGACGCGCTCAAATGTTCGCTCGCGTTGCGACCGGGACAGTTTTTGGCGATCGGCGCCAGCGACGCGAAAACGAGCGCGCTCGGACGTTGGTTCTTCACCGACGGCGGCGACGATTACGACCAAAAAATCCTCGTTTTGCGCCTCTTGGTAACGCAACACGACGGCGAATTCGACCGCTTTCCGGATTTTCGCGAGATTGTGCGGCGCGAAAACGAGAAAAACGGCGTCGCGAGCGACGAATTCGAGTCGAACGTCGACCTTTACGTCGGCGTTGAAGGGTTCGAGAAGCCGACGCTGACGCCGGAGGGCGCGCTCGAATTTAAACCGGAGTTTGACGTTAACGCGTCCAATTTTGCCGATTATAACGTCGACGGCGCAAGCGAAGCGGCGGTTTTAGAGGCGGATTTGGAGAAAATCGACCCGGAAACGAGCGGCGACTTAGAAACGTCGGAAAAAACGGAGCGTTTGGGCGATTTGCGCGAGACGGCGGAAGTCGAAAAAACGCAGGAAATAGAGAAGTTGGGCAATTTGCGCGAAGGCGGAGCGCGCCGTCGTTAACGTCGGCAAGACGACGGAAACGGCGAAACGTCGGCGTCGGCGATTAAAATCGTTCGCGATTTTGGGTTGACAAGACGACGGAAGCGGCGAAACGTCGGCGTCGGCGATTAAAATCGTTCGCGATTTTGGGTTGACAAGACGACGGAAACGGCGAAACGTCGGCGTTCCGAACTTGCGTCGGCGAAAACGTAAAGCGCGCTTTTAACGACAAAGACGATAATTTTGGGGAAAATATAAGAAAAGTTGCCCAAAATGGGGCGTTTAGGGGCGACGAGCGCTTGCCGAGCGAAGAAAATAGCGCTAAAATGTTAAAGGAATAGCCGCGAAAATGAAACGCGCGTTAAACGTGTTATTGCACAAGTTTCAAAGCGGCGTAGACGGCGCGCTTGACGCGGCGCGTTTTATTTAATCTTTATAAGCCGTAAGAAAGGTTTTTTGTAACGAGATTATGTCGCTGAGGAGGATGGACAACAACGGCCCGAGAGGTAACAACGGCGCGAACGCCGGACAACGCGTGAACGAAATGATTCGCATTCCGCAAGTGCGCGTTATCTCGGACGAAGGCGAACAGTTGGGCGTGATGAGTTCCGCGGAAGCGTTGGCGAAGGCGCGCGCGGCCGGGCTTGATTTGGTCGAGGTCGCGCCGGCGGCGAAACCGCCCGTTTGCCGCATTATGGATTACGGCAAGTACAAATATCAACAAAAGAAACGCGTCGCGAAGCAACAAACGAATAAAACGCAAATGAAAGAGTTGCGTTTGCGTCCGAAAACCGGCGATCACGACGTTCAAGTGAAGGTCAATAAAGCGCGCGAATTTCTGGCGAAGAAGGACAAAGTTACGTTGTCGATTCTTTTCCGCGGTCGCGAAATGGCTCACGTCAGCGAAGGCGAAAAATTGTTGGCTTCGGTGATGGCGATGCTCGAAGACGTCGCCAAGGTCGAGTCCGCGCCGAAACAAATGGGCAAACGGATTTGGTGTACTCTGGCGCCGAAATAAGCGGCGAAAAACGAACGGCGATCGGAACGGCGTAAGCCGAACGACGGAAACGTTTGCGGCGGCTCGCGAGTCGTCGCGAATCGCCGCGACGAACGTCGGGGCGCGAGCTTGGGGCGTTGCCCTTCGAAGGCTCGCGCCGCGGCGATGTTTTGCAACTTTTGATTTGACGATCGTGAAACGAAAAGGTTAACGCGTCGGCGCGACGGGCGACGGCGCGAAGAACGGAAACGCTTCAAGGAACGAAGCGGAACGAGCGCGGCGGCGTTTGCCGTCTTGCGTTTCGGCGTGCGAAGGAGTCGGTCGATGGCGCGAAACGTCGCGTTGGGGCGTTGGGGAAAGCGGATAACGATTTTTACGTCGGCGTTTGTCATCGCGGCGGCGTTTTGCGTCGCGTCGGGAGCGAATCTTCGCGCCGACGAAGGGAGCGCGGGCGCGTCGTCCGACGTAAGCGAAACGAACGCCGACGTCGGAAGCGTTTTTCACTTCGACTCTTCGACGCGCTGGCCCGAATGGGACGCGGCGTCCGAAACGTCGTTGCGTTTTCGCGTCGACGCCGTCGTCAAATTTTCGCGCAACGAGGACGAAGAGCGTTCGTTTCGAACGTCGTCCGTCTTTTTTGACGATTTCGCGTTCGATTTTATCGGCGACAACGGCGAAATTATTATCTATTCGTTCAGCGAGAAAAAATTCGCGTTGATCGACCCGATTCGACGTTTGCGAACGGAGGTCGCCGCCGAAGAAATCGACCGTTTTTTGGAAAACGTCAAGCCTCTTTTGGAAAAACGAGACGACGCGTTTTGCGCTTTTATGCTCGAGCCGGTTTTTGAAGTTTCGCGAAAAGAAGACGAACTTTTGTTTCAAAGCAAATGGATCGATTACCGCGCGACGACGCGAGCCTTCGACGACCCGAAGATCGCCGTCGCGTATTTTGATTTTGCGAACGCTCTTTGTAAATTGAACGTCTTTATGAATCCCGGTTCGGTAACGCCGTTGGCTCGTTTGGCGATCAATCGGCGTTTCCAAGAGGAAGCGCGTTTTCCGGAGAAGTTGGTCGTCGACGTTTACCCCAAAGGAAAAATGTTCTTTAATCGCTCGTTTCAAGCGAGCAACGAATATAAGTTGGCGCGTCGGCTTTCCGAAAAAGACCGCGGTCGCGTGATGCGAGCGATTCATTTTGCCGCCCAGTTTCAAGAAGTAAGTTTTCGGACGTATTATCAAAAGTCGAACGAACGTTGAGCGGAAACGGGCGGGCGCGGAAAACGAGAGAGCGAACGGAGCGCGCGAGCGTTGGGCGAGGCGTTTTGTTCGTTTTTTTCGTTGGTTAAGGTTGGGGAACGACTTTTTTGCGTCGGTCGGGACGTTTTGGTCGATTTTTTTGCGTCGGTCGGAACGTTTTGATTGATTTTTTTTGCGTTGGTCGGAACGTTTTGATTGATTTTTTTTGCGTCGGTCGGGACGTTTTGGTCGATTTTTTTGCGTCGGTCGGGACGTTTTGATTGATTTTTTTTGCGTTGGTCGGAACGTTTGGGTTGCTTTTTTGCGTCGGTCGGGACGTTTTGATTGATTTTTTTTGCGTCGGTCGGGGCGTTTGAGGTTTTCCGGCCGGGGCGTTTGAGGTTTTCCGGCGGCGTCGGCGCGGAGGAAAAGGCGAACTTTTTAGAACCGACGTCAAGACGGGAACGAGAACGCGAAAGTTCGATAAAAGTCGCTAAGACGGCGCGCTAAAACGTAAAGCGGCGCGAGTAAGAAAACAAGAAAGAAAAAACGTTCGCCGGAGTAAAAACTGCCGACGAACGCTCCTTGTTTCGACGAGTCAACCCGTTATATCGTCGCCGAAACTTGGTCGGGCCTCGACGCTTGCGGCGCGTCGAACGTTAATTTCAATAAAGGGAGACGAAAGCGATCATTCGGCTTTCGGGGCTTCCGGCTTCGGTTGGTCGCCTTGCGGACGGTCGCCGCGACGACGTTGGCCGCGTTCGCCTTGCGGACGGTCGCCTTCTCGACGCGGGCCGCGATTCCAATCGGCTTGCGGACGGTCGCCTTCTCGACGCGGGCCGCGGTTCCAATCGGCTTGCGGACGGTCGCCTTCTCGACGCGGGCCGCGGTTCCAATCGCCTTGCGGGCCTCGACCGCCCCAAGGTTGCGGCGCGCCCCATTGCGGAGCGAACGGAGCCGGAGCGAAACGACCGAAGAAGATCGGGCCGAACTTCTTTTGAACCGCTTCGAACGCGGCCTTTTGTTCGTCTTGATCGATGAAACCGTCGTTGTTTTTGTCCGCCGCTTTGATCGCTTCGGTCAATTTCGCGACGTCGATTTTCTTGTCGTCGGTCATAAAGGCCGGTTTTTCGAACTTCGGCGCGAGTTCTTTCATTTCTTCGGCGGTCAGGAAGCCGTCGCCGTCTTTATCGGCGGCCTTCATCTTGTCTTTGCGCTCTTGCGGCATTTGTTCCGGGAGCTTGGCGATTTCGATCTTGCCGTCTTTGAAGGCTTGGCCGAACATCGGGCCTCCGAAACGCGGGCCTTGCGGGCCGGGGCCGAATCCGGGGCCGCCAAAACCCGGGCCTTGCGGGCCGAAACCGGGACGGGCAAATTGCGGGCCGTCGCCTTGCGGCGGGAAGAGGCCTTTCATTTCTTCGGCGGTCAGGAAGCCGTCGCCGTCTTTGTCGGCGGCCTTCATCTTGTCTTTGCGCTCTTGCGGCATTTGTTCCGGGAGCTTGGCGATTTCGAGCTTGCCGTCTTTGAAGGCTTGGCCGAAACGCGGGCCTCCGAAACGCGGGCCTTGCGGGCCGGGGCCGCCGTCTTGAGCGGTTGCGAAGGTCGCGGTCGAAGCCAACAAGGCGGCGAAAAGGATCGTCTTTTTCATTTGTCGTTTCCTTAATGTTGCGTTTTAATCCTTGCGATATTGCGTTTTAAAGAGCGGTCGTCGTCGAGCGCGTTCGTTTGAAAACGCGGCGACGGTTCGCGTTTGACGCGCTTCGACTTTTCTTCGTCGTTTCGGTCGTCGGCGAAGCGTCGGGGCGAAAACCGATTTTCGGCGACGAGTCGAAACGTTGTTTGCGTCGGTTTCGGACTCGTTCGGCAAATCGGACGGTTTCGCAAGCGCGGAAAACATCGGTCAAAGCGAGCGGCCGCTCTTACCTTCGACAAGTCTTAAACCCGCGACGTCGAGAAAGGTTTCGCCGCAAAAAAATTTTTTTGAAAAGTTTTTAAAACGAAACGGAGAAAAGAAAACGAGCGTAAAATAAGGCGAGAGGGGACGGCGCGAACGGTTAGCGTTGAAAACGACGCTTCGAACGCTAGCGAAAACGGTTAGCGTTTGAAACGTCGTAAAAACGCTAGTCTCGTCGGTCGCGTGAAACGGCGAGCGACGAGACGGCGTTAAGACGTTAAACGGAGGGATTAAAGCGCGTCGGTTTCGCCGCGATTGCGGGTGATCGCCGCCGCGAACGCCTCCATATCGACCGTTTCCGAAACGAAGCGGCAGGAACCGTCGCAGAAGAGCGCGTTGATTCCGCTCGGATGGCGACTTCGCGCTTCGTATTGGTAAGCGGAACATTCGGAACAGCTCCAGTCAAAATTACCGCTTTCAAAATGGTCGCACTTCGGTCGGTAATTAATCGGCGCTTTCGTCTTGCGGAAAATGTTCGTGCCGACGATCCAACTGCCGTTGTCGTAAGTTTTAGGCGTTCCGGTTTCGTAAGACGACGCTTCCGCGACGAGGAGCGTGTTCGACGTGCCGTCGGTAATTTCGGCGAGACGAACGGAGCGCGATTCGAGCAAAACGCCGAGTTCGTCGTGCGCGAGCGTCCAACCGTCGGTCGTCGCGGCGCCGTATTCGCTGATTTTTTCGGTAACGATTCCTGCGTAGTGCGACGGCGCGAGCTTAAGTTGTTCGAGCGCCCAACCGTTGTCCGGGTTGTAATAGTCGACGGAGCGAACTTCGACGTCGCCGTCCGACGGGCAAAGGAAGAGCGAGAGCCGCGTTTGCCCGGCTTTTTGGTTCGTTTCGGAGTAAACTTTTTCCTTAAAGTCGACCAAATTTTGAACGTTTTGCTGTTCGCAGAAGGGCAAAAGGAGGGCGCCCCAACCGAAATAGTTGCCGGCGTCGGTTCCGTCGGCGCGCGGTTCCGAGAGTTTGCCGGGGGGGAACGAGCCGATCGTGTCGGCGTAATTGAGGGCGGCGATTCCGAGTTGGCGCATATTGCTCGAGCAGGACATGCGCCGAGCCGCCTCGCGCGCCGCTTGCACCGCCGGAAGGAGGAGCCCGATCAAGATTCCGATAATCGCGATCACGACGAGCAATTCGACCAACGTAAAACCGCCGAAACGAGCGGAAAACGTCGGTTTTTTAAGAGCGTTTGAAAAGTTTGAAAAATGTCGCGTTTTGATTTGGCGCGACGCGGAAAGGGCGAAAGCGAAACGATTCGCTTGCGGAAAAAGGAAACGCATTGGAGAGATCTCCCGTTGTTTTTCCGACTCGAAACGGAACGAACGCGCGTCGAACGGCGGTTCGTTGGAACGAGCGCAAGGCGTCGCCGAACGCGTCGCGGACACTTATTTAGCGTTTGGGGTGTTGTTGAGGCTAAATAGGCTGGGCGCGGCGGTTGCGTTCGAGTCGGGGCAAGAAAAACGGAGCGACTCTTGAGAATGACGGGTTTCGACCCGATCGACGCGCCGTCCATCGCGGCTAACGTTCGATTTTGAGGTTCTCCGAGAAAAACCTCAAAGACGCGGGAAGGTCTTCTGACTAACGGAAGCCTTTTTTCCGGTCTTCTCAACGCGAAAAGTCGGCGGCGAACGGCGGGACGTTTGATTTTGCTGAAAGCGTTGCAAAAATTGGTTGTCGTTGCAAACAGCCGTTGGAAACGGCGGCGCTCTCCGACTCAAACGACGCCCGACTCGCCGAAGCGCGTCAATGACGGCGACGCGAACGCTTGCGAAAAAAAACGATGAAAATTTTTCGAAAAAAAGCGTTCGCGAAGGGAAAAAAGTTGAAAACGCGACTCTTAAGAGCGAACGGCAAGAAACGCGTTTTCTCCGAACACAGCGGCGAGGACCGTTCCGGATTGGCGCCGGATTCCCTGTTGCGCGAGTCTTGCGACCCGCCGCCCGCGTCCTCAAAAAGCCGACGTTCGCGGTTCCGAACCCGAAAAACGAGACGCGGTTGGCGTCGGCGTCGCGGTCGAAGTTGAATCGACCGTCGGGCGGAGCGGGACGCTCGAAGGAACGCGAACGAACGTCGTTTTTATTATCGCTCGTTTGCGAATTTTGTCAACGGGGGCGGCGCGTCCGGCGATTCGATTTCGACCGTCGAGAACGAGCGGGAGCGCGTCAGTTGAAACTCGGCGCCTCTTGCGGAGCGCGGTTTGCGAGTCGTTCGAGTTCCGCGGCGAGTTTGTATTGCTTGATTTTGTTGTACATCGTTTTTTCGCTAACGCCGAGTTTGCGCGCGGCGAGACGACGGCAACCGTTGCAAGCGACGAGCGTTTCGAGAAAAGCCGCTCTTTCGATTTGCGGCAACGTCAAACCGGCGAGTCCGAGCGACGGAGAAAACGAAAGGTCGGCGCGACCGGTCGAGCGGAAAGAAACGGGAAGAGGACGCGGCGGCGAGACGGGCGTCGGGAGGGAAACGTCGGCGACCGAAACGCAGGATTCGTCGTCGGGCGCGTTGCGAGAAAGGCGGTAAACGGAGCGAGTCGAAGCGACCGAAACGGAAGGAGGAGGGCCGGAGTCGGAAGGCGAGTCGGGGAACGCGTCGCGACGGAACGGCGACTCGGAAGGCGAGGAATAACGGCGGGAAAAACGATCGAAGGAATTCATCGGAACGCGGCGGGTAAAGTGCGGGTAAAGTGAAAATGAAAGGTAAATTGTTGAAACAAAGAATCGGTTAAATTTATTGGTATTGTTTACTTAAGTTTGAGAAATTAGGGGGATTTTGTTAAAAAAATGAAATAAAACGGTTGTGTAAAAAAGCTGGTAAAAATAAATCAAGAGAAAAAAAAGGAATAGAAAGAAAGGGGGCGATGACCGATTTGGCGAGTTTAGATAATTTGGAGGGAAGGAAAGTCTCTTAAATTCGGGAGTTTTTAATAAGGCGAGGGGGAATGAATTGTTTAGTAAAAATAGGGGAAGAAGAGAAGAAGAGTAAAATAAGAGAAAAGGAGAAAATACGGACGGTTCGGCGACGGACGGAGTTGGGGTAAATAGAGATTTTACGCGGTTTGGCGAAATGGGAAGAAGCGGAAGAGCGTCGGCGGTAAATTGCGTTTTTTCAGGACGCGACGAACGTTTTAACTTGACCCTCCCCTTGCTTTCGCCTAAAATATAAATGTAACGACGAGCGACGACTTCGCGCCGCCGTTGAAACGACGCGATTCGAAAAGACGCGGGAACCGACGAACGGCGTCGGAAGAACGTCCGTCGATTGACGTCGCGAGAAAAAGAGGAAATAGGAGAGAACGAAATGAGTTTGAGTTTGTTTGCGGTCGGAGTCGGCGCGCTTGTCGGAATCGTCGTCGCGGCGGTCGCGGCGGTCGTTGTTCTTTGGGCGATTAGCGTTTACAACGGCTTGGTAACGGCGCGCAACCGATATAAGAACGCGTTCGCGCAGATCGACGTTCAGCTGAAGCGGCGATACGACCTGATTCCGAATTTGGTCGAGTCGGTCAAAGGTTACCTGAAACACGAGGCGCAAACGCTCGAAGCGGTGATCGCCGCGCGCGGCGCCGCGATGGGGGCGAATCGAGCCGCGTCGGCGCAACCGGGCGATCCCGGCGCGATGCGTCGCTTGGCCGGAGCGGAAGGCGAACTTTCCGGCGCGCTCGGGCGTTTGGCGGTCGTTTGCGAAGCGTATCCGGATTTGAAGGCGAACCAAAACGTTCTCGCGCTCCAAGAAGAGTTGACGTCGACCGAAAATAAAATCGGGTTCGCGCGCCAAAGTTTCAACGACGCGACGACGCTTTACAACACCAAACGCGAAACGTTCCCGACGAATATTATCGCCGGTATGTTCAACTTCGGCGAAGCGTCGCTCTTCGAGATAACGAACGAAGCGGAGCGGGAAGCGCCGAAAGTTTCGTTCTAACGGACGAGCGGAAAGAAAACGGAAGACGAAAAAGACGGAAGGAAGCGAAAACGCCGTCGACGTCGGAACGCGATTTTGTCATTAATATTAATATAAGGGCGAAATCGGCGTTCCGACGCGAACGGCGGCGTTTTTTAAAATAAGCGAGCAAGCGGCGAACGACGGCGTTTTTTAAAATAAGAGAACGACCGACGAAAACGGCGTCGACCGGCGAACGGTTCGGCGGCGACGCGAACAAACGGATAAAACGGAACGAACGATGAATTTTTTTGAACGGCAGGAACAGGCGCGCGGACGAACGAAACTGTTGGTTTTCCTCTTTTGTTGCGCTCTTTTCGCGACTTTTGCGGCGGTTCTCGCGTTGGTCGCTTGGTTCGCGGCGCTCGGAACCGAAACGGCGTCGACCGGCGAAACGACGTCGGAGCTTTTCGTTCGCTACTTGGCGGAGCCGTCGCTCGTCGCGGGCGTCGCGGTCGTCGTTTTCTTGCTGATCGGCGGCGGGTCGATTTTTAAAGTCGGCGAGCTGAAGTCGCTCGGCGCGGACGGCGTCGCGGAGGCGCTCGGCGGAACGCGGATTAGCCGCGCGGCGACCGATCCGGCGGAGCGTCGTCTTTACAACGTCGTCGAGGAGATGGCGATCGCGTCCGGCGTTTCGGTTCCGAGCGTCTACGTGATGCGGGAAGAAAAGGCGATCAACGCTTGCGCGATCGGCGGCGACCCGGAATCGTCGGCGGTCGCGGTAACGGACGGCGCGCTTCGGTCGCTGACCCGCGACGAGTTACAAGGCGTCGTCGCGCACGAGTTCGGGCACCTCCTCAACGGCGACGTTAAGATGAATATGCGGCTGATCGGCGTTTTGTTCGGCTTGCAAATGTTGACGTTGCTCGGCGTCGGGATTTTTCGCTCGACGTTGTATCTGTCGTTCGGCGGCTCGTCGGACGACCGCAAGGGCGCGGGCGGGCTGGTGTTGGCGATTTGGCTTTTCGCGTTCGGCTTGGTCGTTATCGGCTCGATCGGCGTTTTCTTCAGCAACGTTATCCGAGCGGCGATTTCGCGTCAGCGGGAGTTTTTAGCGGACGCGTCGGCGGCGCAGTTTACGCGGAATCCGGCGGGGTTGGCCGGAGCGCTCAAAAAAATCGGCGCCTTGGCCGGAGGTTCGGAAGTGAACGCGGCGCGTTCGGCGGAGATGGCGCACCTCTTCTTCGGCTCCGTTTTTTCCGGCGGCTTAATGACGTCGCTTTTCAAAACGCACCCGGATTTGACCGAGCGAATCCGCCGACTTGAACCGACGTTCGACGGGAGTTTCGAGCGTTTCCGCGAAGAGATGACGTTCGACGCGGAGATCAATTTGCGGCGCGCCGCGCGGCCCTTGTACGACGGGACGGCGGCGAGCGTTCGCGGCGGCGCGAACGGAGGGGCGGGAGCGAACGGCGCGTCGTCGGCGTCGGAGCGTTTCCCGAAGGGGGCGGCGTTCGCGGCGGCGTTGGTCGATGCGATCGCGACGCAGGCGGCGGAAAAACTCGACGTCGCCGAAAGTTTGCTCGCTCAAACGCCGCCGGAACTCGAACCGCTTTTGGCCGATTTCGACGGCGCGCGGGCGGTTCTTTACGCGCTCTTGGCCGACTCGAACGAAGCGGTTCGACGGCGCCAACTCGAAACGATTCGCAAGGCGGAAGGAACGACGCTCGACGCGAAAATCGCCGTCGCGTTTCGGACGCTTGCCGGAGCGGCGTTCGCGACGCGCTCGACGGTCGCAAAGCTGACGCTTCCGGCGTTGAAAACGGCGAATATCGCTCAATATAGGAAGTTGCGTTCGACGATTCTCGAACTTTGCGCGGCGGACGGAACGCTCGACTTGTTCGAATACGCGCTCCAAGCGTCGGTCGTTCGCGAGTTGGACGTTTATTACCGACTGTCGCGGGGGACGAAAATCCGGTTTTCGCGCTTCGAGGACGTCGTCGAACCGTTCCGCTTGGTCTTGACGTATTTGGCGAGCGAAGGCGCGCCCGGCGACCGAGCGGCGGCGCGCGAGGCGTTCGACGAAGGTTCCGGCGTTTTTTACGTCGAGCTGGAGCCGACGCCGGTCGAGACGCGAACGCTCGGAGCGTTCAGCCGCGCGCTCAACGATTTGTCGCAAGCGACGCCGACGTTGAAGGGCAAAATGTTGGAAGCGTTTTACCGTTGCGTCGCGGCGGACGGCGTCGTCGTCGAGCGCGAAGGGGAGTTGCTCGAAGCGATCACGTCGGCGCTCGGCGTTCCGGCGCCGGTTTGGGGGCGTTGGGCGCGTTGAGTCGACGTTGAGCGTCGCTTGGCGACGTTCGGAAGACTTGCCGTCGGGGGCGCGAATTTTAACGTTTGGCGCTTGAAATTTCGCCGTCGACGGAGATTAATGAAGAAGCGTCGTCGAGACGCGGTTCTCGGCGGCGTTTTTTCGCGATTTTTTTGATTTTTAAGCCGTTTAGGCGTTCGTTTTGAGAAAAACGAAAAACGTTTCCGGCCCGGTTTGGAGCGACGCCGAGTCGGCGTTGAAAGGCGCGGTCGCGGCGAGTTGACGGCGGGCGATCGCGCGAGGGCGTTTCCGGCGACTCCGCGACGTTTTAACCTCGATTGGGAAGGCGTTTTTGAAAAACTGAAAAACGGCGCGATAATGTCGGCAAGGAACGGTCGGCGACTCCGACGGCGAGCGTTGTAACGACGGCGTTCGGCGTCGCGGAAGTTTTTTTGAAAAGTTTGAAAATTGTTTTGATTTAACGGTTAAGGAACTTGAACGATGGAAAAATCAAACGCGACGAAGGCGGCGACGGACTTTTTCGAGCGCCAAGATAGCGCGCGGAAGCGAACTTGGCTCTTAGTTTTCTTCTTTATTATTGGCGTTTTGACGGTCGCGCTTTCGATTTGGCCCGTCGTCGTCGGTTGCGCGACGGCCTTCTTTTGGCTCGCGGCGTTAATTACGTTGTTCGCGGACCCGAGCGAGGCGGCGGAGATCGCGACGACGGGCGCTTTGCTTTTTTACGACGGCATTAGAATTCCGAACGCGTTTCTTGTCGCGACTCTTTTGGGCGGGATCGCGATTTGCGTCGGAACGCTGTATAAGATAGGCGAATTGAAACGGCTCGGCGCTTCCGGCGTCGCGGAAAAGCTCGGCGGAACGCGAATCGACCGTTCGACGACCGAGCCGAACGAGAAGCGTTTTTACGACCTCGTCGAGGAAATGGCGGTCGCTTGCGGCGTTCCGGTTCCGTCGGTTTACGTTCTTCCGAAAGAAAACGAAATCAACGCTTGCGCGATCGGCGGCGACCCGAGCGATTCGGCGGTCGCGGCGACGGCGGGCGCGCTTCGGCTTTTGACTCGCGACGAGTTGCAGGGCGTCGTCGCGCACGAGTTCGGGCATTTGGTCAACGACGACGTTAAGTTGAATATGCGGCTGATCGGTCTCGTATACGGGTTGCAGATATTGGCGATTATTGGGGGCGCGGGGATGAAAAACGAGTTCGCGCAAATAAGAAAAAGGAAGGGAGCGTTGGCGCCTTTATGGCTTGCGTTGCTCCTTTTAGGAGGAACGGGCGTTTTTGTCGGCGAGATTATCCGGGCGGCGGTTTCGCGTCAACGGGAGTTTTTAGCGGACGCGTTGGCGGCGCAATTTACGCGGAATCCGTTGGGATTGGCGAACGCTTTGAAGAAAATCGGCGGCGTAACGCTCGCTTGGAAGGAAGTCGGCGGGGCGAAACAAGGCTCGACGGTTTCCGCGGCGCGCTCGACCGAAATGTCGCATTTGTTTTTCGGTTCCGTTTTTTCTCGCCGCTGGGGGACGCGTCTTTTCCGAACGCATCCCGACTTAACCCGACGGATTCGCCGACTCGAGCCGAGTTTCAACGGCGTTTTTCCGAAATTTGTTATTGTAAAGTTGTCGGAACAATCGGCGTAATCGGCGAAAAGGGGAAACTTGAACTCGAACGCGGCGCGGAAAACGGGAGCGGCGTTCTTGCGGCGCGCTTTGGCGTCGGGAAAAAGCGACGCGGAAATTGAAAATCGTCGCAACCGTTTGTGCCGTCGGGGCTTCCGTTTGTCGGCGGCGCGACGGTCGCCGTCGTCGGGGGCGCGTCGGAGAAACTTTTTCCGTCTTTTTGGCGATTTTCGGCGATTTTTAGCGGATTGGGGCGTTTTTCGCTTGAAATTCGCGCGTCGACGGGGAAAATAACGGGAAGACGCGGCGTTTCTTATCGGGGCGTCGCGTCGTTTTTTTTGACGCTTTTTTATTTTTTGCGGTCGTTGGGCCGTCGGGAGGAACGAAATGGACAGAAGAACTTTTTTGGCGTTGGGGCTGGCGGCTCCGTTGGCGTTGAAGTCGGGGTTGGTTTCGCCGAAATGGGCGTTCTGCGCCGAGGATAACGCGATCGAGGTTTCGTTCGCCGCCGACCCGAGCGCGCCG
>JAFSDX010000111.1 GCA_017436025.1 Thermoguttaceae bacterium | reverse complement strand
TCTCGTAATAATGGACGGTAAAACCGGGACGCGACAGCTTGAAGAGCGTTTCCTCCGTCAGTTTCGCGGCGTCGGCCAAAATTTCCGGGTCAAGGGTCGTGTAGTCCCACCAATCGGGCGCGATTTTGCTCAGCGGTCTCGACATTTGCGCTTTCTCCTCCGACGACGCGCGTCGTGTTTGCGTTAAATTGAACCGATAAAAACGGTTTTGACGAAAAAAATAAAGGGCGGAACCGAGCCGCTCGCGTCGACTCGCCCCGATTCCGTCTTTAGTATAACAGTTTTGACGCCGAAAAACAACGACGCGCCGCTCATTTTGCGCGAAAAAATAAAAAAAGACGGCGGGCCGAACCGACGCGCCGTCGAAAAAGAAAGGAAGGAAGGGGAAACGGCGAAACAACGCCGGTCGCGCCGGGGGAGACGGACGGCGTCGGTTTTGACGTTTAACTTTTCCGTCGGCGTCGGTTTTGACGTTTAACTTTTCCGTTTGCTCCGGTTTTGGCGTTTGGTTTTTCGTTTGCTCCGGTTTTGGCGTTTGGTTTTTCGCCGGCGCCGGTTGTTTGGGCTGTTTGGGTTATTCCGCTTTTTCCGGTTCCGGCGCTTGCCAATGCTCCGCCGAATACGCTTCGATCGCCGCCGACGCCGGTTTACCCGGGGCGAGACTGTGCGCGGTGAAGAAAATTTGACCGTCGACGCGCTCTTTCGTCGCCATATAGTCGAGTTGGCGAACCAATTCTTGCGGGTCGCGCCAAGCGGGCGTCTTCGACGTCGGCGAAACGCGGTAAGCCGCCGTTCCGATGTAAAGCGCGACGTCGGTTCCTTCGGCGACGTCCGCCCACCAGTCGACGAGCGTCTTAAATTCGGCGATCTCGAACCCGATGTGCCAATAGATTTGCGGGGTAACGTAGTCGATCCATTCGCTCTTGACCCAATGACGGACGTCTGCGTAAAGGTTGAAATAACATTGGTTGCCGCGCGTGTCGCTCCCGAGCGAATGACTCGACTTGTTCGCCCAAATTCCCGCCGGACTGACGCCCCAAACGACGCCCGGTCGCGCTTTATGAATCGCTTGGCCGGCGTCGCGGATTAAAATGTCGACGTTGTCGCGGCGCCAATCTTCGACGTCGTGAAAGTCGCGGGGGAAGCGGCGGAACGCGTCGAGGTCTTCCGTCATATCGCGCGCCGGGTAAAAATAGTCGTCGATGTGAATCCCGTCGACGTCGTAATTTTCGACGATCTCGACCATTCCGGCGATAACGAGTCGGCGAACTTCGGCGATTCCGGGGTTTAGGTAAACTTTGCCGTCGCGCTCGAACGTCCATTCCGGGTGAAGAACGGCGGGGTTGCTCGGGGCGAGGTTTTTCCGCTGGGCCGCGCCGGTCGTAACGCGGTAGGGGTTGACCCAAGCGTGCAGTTGAAGCCCGCGTTTATGGGCGCCGTCGACCCAATAGGCGAGCGGGTCGAAATCGCCGTCCGGCGCGACGCCTTGTTTGCCGGAAACGAAACTCGACGCTGGATAGATTTTCGAACGGTAAAGAGCGTCGCCCATCGGGCGAACTTGCAGAACGACGGCGGTTAAGCGCAGTTCGGCGGCGCGGTCGAGGAGAGCGTCGGCTTCCGCGCGGAGTTGGTCGGCGCTCAAACCGGGTTTGGACGGGTAGTCGATGTTCCCGACGGTCGAAACCCAAACGCCGCGAAACGGACGCTTGGCGGCGACTTTGACGGTTTTATCGCTTTTGCCGCTTTTGTCGGTTGAGACGGTCGCGGCGTCGGGGGAAGACGGGGCGTTTTGCGCGGCGGCGAACGTTGGCAGGAAGGTTGCGGCGGCGAGAAGGACGACGAAGCGGAGGAAACGAGCGGCGAACATTGCGAATTTCTGTTAAAATAGGGGGAACGGGGGAACGAGCAAAACGGCTTTGTCGCCGCGCCGAACGAAAATGGCGCGACGCGGCGACAAAAGCGGCGTTAAAATCGCGTTAACCGTTAAAACCGCTAACGGCGGCGGCGATAGGACGGTTTTGGGCCGACTTTAACGGTTGGCGCGATCGGAACGGTCGAAACGATTGAAACGACCGGAACAGTTAACGCGGGGGAAACGGTTGAAACGGCGGGGCGAGCGTCAACGAGTCGAAACTTGAATCGTGAACGCTTCGCCGGTCGTCGACTTTTCCGATTGCGGAACAAGGATAAAGTTGTCGACGACGACCGGGTTAAACTCCGCGCCGCTAACGATTTGCGGGTCGGCGACGCGGTTCGGGAAGAGTTGGACGAACGGGCGGTTGTTGTACTCGGAGCCCTTCGACGCGTCGAAGTTGAACGTTTCCGCGCCGTTTTTCGGTTCGACAGTGAAGGTCCAAAGGGTTCGCCCGTCTTCCGTTTTTTCCGATTTTAACGTTTGCGCCCAACCGGACTCTTGCTCCGCCAACGCGTTGCGCCAAGCCGGGTCGCCGTAAAGAACGTAAACGTCGCGGTCGTAAAGGAGACCGCGGAGGAATTGCGTCGGGACTTTCAACTCGCCCTTTTCGATGCGAACGAGGAGCGAAAGGAGCGCTTGGTTGTTCGCGAAGAACGCTTCCGCGACGGTGAAGCGCCCCGGTTGCCCGAGGTAATAGCCCTGCGTCCCCCAACCCATAAAGCCGAACCAAGTCGGAACGACGTAACCGACCATTTGGTCGACGTTGCAAGAATGGAAGTAGGCGAGCGCCATCGCGTTCGGGCCGTCGATATCGCCGATCAGGCAGTTGCCGCTGGCGAGGTAGATTTTCGAACCGGAAGCGTTGATCGCGAACGGTTCTTCGCCGGTCGACGGTTTTCCGTAAAGTTGCCCGTTTTTGCTAACGAAATAGCCGTTTTTGTAGTTGTAACCGATCTGCCAGTTGCGCTGGGTGGCGTGTCCGGAGGTAACGAAGAGCTGGGCGCCGTCGAGCGATTCGGCGACAGCGCGGGTCGTGTCGTCCGGAGCGTCTTCGAGAACTTCCATCGGGGAGCCCGGCTTTTTGACGCGACGGCGGTTCTTGGCGCCTTCGTCGTAACAAACGCCTTCTTCGAAAAGGTCGAGGTTGATCGCGGTTCCGCCCGCCGCTTTGACCGTCGGACGGTCTTCCACCCGCGCCATTCGGAGCGCGTCGTCGGCGTTAAAACCGGTAATAATTCCCCAAATAACGTCGCCGTAAGGGTCGTCGTCGAGGGCGCGCGTCGTTTGCCAAATCGCCGCGAGGTTCGCTTTGCTCGCCTCTTCCGGCTTGACGACGAAACAGGCGTATTTCGGGAAGACGGCGCGAAGTTTGCCGAACATTTTCTCGTCGTTGCGGATAACGACGACGTTGAATTTTTCCGAATGTTTCGCTTTTAACGCTTCGACGACCTTCGTCCAATCGGCGTCGTCCAGAACCCAAGACGAGGCGACGATCGCGTAACCCGGTTTTTCGGCGCTTTGGGCGTTTTGAACGGGTTGCGTCGAGTTTTCGGCGGCGAAGAGAGCGTTAAAATCGTTAAAATCGGCAAATGTCGCGACGGCGCCGACGGCGATTAGAGAAAGGAACGCGGCGAAACGACGGCGGCGCTGAAGTTGAGGAAGACGCATAAACTTTTCCTGCGGGGTAAAATAGGAAAGTGGAAACGGGGGAAGGAAACGGCGCCGCGTCGGTCGTTCGGAAACGGCGACGCGGCGTTTGGAAGGCGTTAAAGTCGGCGAAACCGTTAAAACCGGTTTTGTTCTCGACCGTCGACGTTAAAGTCGGCGAAATCGTTAAAACCGGTTTTGTTCTCGACCGTCGACGTTAAAGTCGGCGAAACCGTTAAAACCGGTTTTGTTCTCGACCGTCGACGTTAAAGTCGGCGAAAC
>JAFSDX010000110.1 GCA_017436025.1 Thermoguttaceae bacterium | reverse complement strand
GCCGAACGCTCGACTTGCTTTACGTCTCGCCGGAGCGGTTCAACACGACGCGCTTTCAAGAGTTTTTGAAGTCGGTCGAACTCGGCTTTTTCGCGATCGACGAAGCGCACTGTATCTCGCAATGGGGACACAACTTCCGCGCCGACTATCTCGAACTCGGCCAAATCGCCGACCTTTTCCCCAATTGCCCGATCGCCGCCTTCACCGCGACCGCGACCGACCGCGTTTCGGAGGACGTGCAAACGCTCCTGAAACTCCGCGACCCGTTTTGCGTCCGCGCGTCGTTCGACCGACCTAACCTCTTTTATCAAATCGCTTACAAAGAGGATTTCGACCGCCAACTCCTCGACTTTCTCCGGGAAACGCCGGACGAATCGGGCGTCGTTTACCGCTCGACGCGCAAAAACGTCGAGAAGACCGCCGAATTCCTCCGCAAACAAGGTTTCAAAGCGGCGGCGTATCACGCCGGTCTGACCGACGCGGAGCGGGCCCGCGTTCAAGACGCGTTCGCCAACGACGAGACGCCGATCGTCGTCGCGACGGTCGCTTTCGGGATGGGCATCGACAAATCGAACGTCCGTTTCGTCGTTCACGGCGACTTGCCGAAAGACGTCGAAAGCTACTACCAAGAAACGGGCCGAGCCGGTCGCGACGGCGCCCCGGCGCGCTGCCTCCTTGTGTACGGTTATCAAGATATCGCGATTCACCGGAGTTTTCTCGACGACTACCAAGACCCGGAGGCTCGCGACGCCGCGTCGCGCCGCTTGAACGAGATGGTGAAGTTCGCCGAAACGGACGGCTGTCGACGCGCCAACTTACTCCGCTATTTTGGCGAAACGTATGTCCCGCCGAACTTTAACGCCGACGAAAACGGTTCCGACGCCGCCGACGACGCCGCGTCGTCCGAAAGCGCGTCGAAAAGCGGTTGCGGTTGCGGCGGTTGCGACTATTGCGTCGGTTCGGTTCGCCGGGTCGACGCGACGGTCGACGCTCAAAAGGCGCTTTCGGCGATGCAGCGCACCGGGAACGCGTTCGGCGTCGGGCACGTCGTCGACGTGTTGATCGGCGCCCGAACGGAGAAGATCGAGCGGTTCGGACACGACCGCCTTCCGACGTTCGGCGTCGGGGCCGACCGCGACAAAACATATTGGCGTTACTTGATTTCCGCGCTCTTGACGCAAGGAATCGCCGAACTCGACCCGACGAAAAACTTCCCGATACCGCGCGTTACCCGGCTCGGTTGGGACGTAATGCGCGGCCAACGCCAAGTGAAGATCGTCGAGCGCCCGACCGGCAAAAAGAAAAAGACGACGTCGCGTCGCTCCGGCGGCTCGTCGACGCTCTTAAGCGGAAGCGGCGCAAGCGTTTCGTTCAACTCGGCGTCGGCGAACCCTTACTCGAAAAGCTCGCTTTCTCCGCGCGACCGTCGGTTGTTCGAAGAGTTGCGCGCGTTGCGTTTGCAGATCGCTAAAGACGAGAACGTCCCGCCTTACGCCGTTTTCAGCGACAAAACGCTCGTCGACATGACGTACCTGAAACCGGAGACGGACGGCGAATTTTTAGACGTTTCCGGCGTCGGGCGCAAAAAGCTGGAGAATTACGGGTACGAGTTTATGCAGGCGATCCGCAAATTTTTGGAGGAAAACCCGAAATAACCGGCGTTCTCCATTCTTCGCAACCCCAACGCGCGCAACCTTTACCGACGACGGAACGACGCACGCAACCAACTCGCGTTTAATCGTTGCGTCGGTTTTGCCCCTATTTTGTCAACGCGGCGCTCGACGCGCTTAAAAAAGAAATCGGCGCCCGTTCCCAAGAAAACGAGCGCCGTCCGAGAAATTTTAGCGCGTTAAAGCGTTACTTTACTTCGCTTCGAGCGTTATTTTGCCGATTCGGTAACGGCGCGACGCGTCGGCGTCGCCGAGCGGAAGCTCGTAAACCGGCGTGCCGTCGCGCTTTCCGACGCTAAGGTAAACGTCGTATTCGCCCGGTTTCGTCGTCGGGCCGACGTGTCCGACGCGGAAACGGTTCGTTCGCTCGACTTGCGGCGCCTTCCCCGGTTCCGCCGTCTTCAGCTCTTTCACGTCGAACCCTTCGTCGACCAAGACCGCGACGACGCCGCCTTTCGCGTCCTTCAACGTCAGCGCGACGAAACCGCCGTCGTAACACGGCGCGACGCCGACGTTTTGCAGCGTCCAGGAAACGTCGAAAAACTCGTCGATCTTAACCGACTTCGGATAAACGACTTGCGACGGAAAAAGACGGTACCCCAACCGGCGATTAATCCGGCGAATCGCGTCTTTCGAGCCTTCCCATTCGACCTCCGGGAACCAGTGAATCGACATATACGACGCGCGGTAACGCTCGACCGACTCGATCAGTTTTTCGTCGTCCCAAGCGCCGCGTTCCTTCGAGCCGAGATAGTGTTCGTGTTCGAGAATCACCGGGAGCGTCGGCCAAAACTTTTGCGCCAATTCGTCGTGAAACCATTGCCGCGGCTTCGGTTGCACAAGAATGCTATCGTCGCGGAGCGTTACGCCTTGCGACAGCGCGTAATCGGTTTCCGGGAAGTCGCGCCCCGGCTTCTCGGCGCCCGCGACGTCGTCGCTAACGCAGAGCAAAACGCCCGGGAAGTATTCGCGGTGCAGGTCGATATGCGTCTTGACGACCTTCAACGTCCGCTCGGCGTCCATTCGCGAAAAGGACGCGTCGGCCCAAACGCCGAGGTTCGAGTGCCCTTCGCCCCACATCCCGTAAGTGCCGACGTCGATAAACGCGACGTTCGGGTTGTTCGCGTACCGACGCCCGGCCGCGGCGAGGAAATTGCGCAGTTTTTCAAGATAAATCGGGTCGTCGAACTCCGGGTCGACGCAATGCCCGTCCGGTTGCGGCCCTTTCCCCCAAGTGTAACGGACGCCCTTCGCTCCGGCGTCGAAGACCCATTTCGGCGTCGCGTACTCGAGCCAGTTTTCCGACGTCGTGAAGCGGAACGCGACCTTTTTCCCGCGCTCGATCCAGCGCTGCGCCGGCGCGTCGACCATCGACCAGTTGAAGACGCCCTCCTCCGGTTCGAGGAACGCCCAAGGGAGGCGCAGATAAACGGTCGAGCAACCTTCGAACCAATCGAGCGCGTCCGACGGTTCGAGCTTGCTCCCGTAATTCGTCGGCACGTTCGAATAAAAGTGCATCGTCCACCCCATTCCGGGGTTGATCAGCGCGCGCCCGTCGTCTTGCAACGCGACGACGACGCGGTTCGAATCGGCGTCGGGGGAACCGTTTTCGGCGGTTTTATCGGCGGCGACGTTCGTTTCGACGGCTTGCGACGCGGCGTCCGCGACGGCGCCCCAACCGAGAACCGCGCCCAAAACGGCGACGGCGGCGAATCCGGCGTTTCTCATTTTTCTCTCCTTTTTCCAATCGACCTATTTTAACGAAAACGCGAACGACGCCGCGCTTCTTTCGCCCCCATTATCGCCGAAAACGGAGCGAAAGTCAAGAAAATTCGCGCGTCAAGAAACAAAAACGCCGCCGAGACGTCGCGTCCCGACGGCGTCTTTCGTTCGGTTTGCGTTGGGGACGACCCGACGGCGGTTTCCGTTCGGTTTGCGTTGGGGACGACCCGACGGCGGTTTCCGTTCGGTTTGCGTTGGGGACGACCCGACGGCGGTTTCCGTTCGGTTTGCGTTGGGAACGCTCCGACGGCGTTTTTCGTTCGGTTTGCGTTGGGAACGCT
>JAFSDX010000109.1 GCA_017436025.1 Thermoguttaceae bacterium | reverse complement strand
TTTTCCCCTTTGCTCAACGGACGTATTAATAATAATGACGACTTCCCTTGTTGAACTCCTTCGCGACGCGCTTACGTCGCCGACTTTCTGGAACGTTTCCGCGACCTGCGCCGCCCTCATGACGGCCTGCGGTTGCGGCTGCCGCGGCGGCAATAAAGACGACGACGGCGACGATTCGGACGACGCGGACGCCGACGCCGATTTCAACTTCAACTTAAGCGCCGACCAACTCCGCGAATACGACGAATTCGTCGCGCAAACCGACGCCCGGATCGAAGAGCTGGTCGCCGCGCTCGACGAAGCGCCGGAAAACGCCGACGAACTCGAATCGGAGCTGATTCAAGCGTTCCTGACCCGCGCAGTCCGCCGTCAAGAGGAAGGCGAAGTCGACGGCGCGTCGGACGATTACGCGGCGGCGTTCGAACGGCTCGAAAATCGGCTCGACGACAACGGCGAGTCGGTCGAAACGCTCAAAACGCTCGCGGCGGCCCGGCTGAATTACGCGATTCTGCTCAACGACGAAGGCGAACTCGAAGACGCGGAAGAACAATACGTTAAAGCGGCGGAAGCGAATGCGAAACTCGTCGAGTTCGGCGACCGAGAAGCGCGCCTCGACTTGGTCGGCGTCAAGCTGAATCGGGCGGCGATTTTCTTCGAAGTCGGGCGCCAAGCCGACGCGTTCGACCTCCTCGACGAAGCGGCTGAAGAGTTCCAAACGCTCGCCGACGCCGAGCCGTCCGCGAACGCCGAAGCGCTCTTTTACCTCGCCAAAGCGCTCGTTACGAAGGCCGACTTCCTCCGCGCTTCGCTCGCCGAAGAGGACGCCGAGGGCCCGGAAGTCGACGAAGCGAACGAGTTAACTCGCCGCGCTATCGACGTTTATCGTCGCCTCGTCGCCGGCGGTCAAACGGAGTACAAACGCGATCTGGCCGACGCGCTGACCCTTTACGTCGCGAACGCTCCAACGCGTAGCGCCGCCGACCTCGACGAAACGCTCGCGATGTTGGCCGAAGCCTGCGGTTGTTACGAGTCCGTTATCGCTTGCGGCGAACCGGACGCCTGCGTCGACCTCTTCGACGCGACGATGCAACGCGCCGAACTTCTTTACAACGACGACCGAACCGACGAAGCCGCCAAGATTTACGACGACGTTCTCGACACGTTCGAAGACTTCGCGAACTCCGACGAAACGCCGCTCCTCGAAGGGCTCGCGATCGCCGCCCAACGCCGCGCGCTCGTTCGCAAAGCCGCCGGGAATACGAAAAACCTGATCGCCGACCTGACCCGCGCGATCGAGCTGCAAACCCGCGTCGCCGACGATCTTATCGGAACGCTTCGCGGCGAAGCGTCGCATTCTTGCGGCGGCGGTTGTTGCGGCGGGCATAATCACGACGCCGCGTCGCACTCCTGCGGTTGCGGACACGACCACGACGCCGGGTCGCACTCCTGCGGCGGCGGGCGTCGCGGCGAACATAAACACGACGAAAACGGTTGCGGTTGCGGCGGTTGCGGTCATTCTTGCGACGGCGCGGAACGACGTTTCCTCGTCGACCGTTGGGCGACCGACAACTTCGCCGCGTTGACCGAATGCCTCTTCGAACGGGCCTGCGCTTACCTCGAAAAACGCGACTCGACCGCCGCGCTCGCCGACTGCCTCGCCGCCGACGAACTCGACAAGGCGTACCGCGCCGCGCTCCGAGACGGCGAAAAACTGACGTCGGAAGCGCTCCCGAAACTCCGCGAACTGAAAGCGTCGCTCCGCGGTTAAAGGCCGAGTTTCCAGCGCTTTCAGCGATTTAACGTCTTAACGTTTATCGACCGTCGACGCGAAACCGCTTCCCGCGACAAAGCGTCGACAAAAAAACGCCGCCGAGCCCTTCAAAAGCTCGACGGCGTTTTCGCTTTTACGCCTTTTAACGTCTTTTTCCTCGACGGCTTAAACCTCGACGCCGCGTCGCGTTACGCCTTCTTTTCGCGCAACTCTTCCGCCCAGCGACGCATCCCCTCCGCGGTCGAAATCGCCGGAGTGAAGCCGAGTTCGCGCTTTGCTCGCGACACGTCGTACCAATACGACTTCGCCAGTTGCGTCGCCAAGAACCGCGTCATCGTCGGCTCCGATTTCCAACCGGCCCAGCGGTAAACTTTTTCCAAAATCGCGCCGACGCGCCAAGCCGTCTTGAACGAAACGCTTTTCTTCACCGGGGGTTCGCCGACGATCGCCAACAACTCGTCGATCCACTTCCAACAGTTCAACGGCTCGTCCTGCGAAATATAGTAAACCGAGCCGGGAACCGAACTTCCGGGAACCAACGCGTCCGCCGCCATTCGGTGCGCCGTCGCGCAGTTCTCGACGTAAATCGTCGCCAGCATATTCTTTCCGTCGCCGACGCGGGTCAAGCGACCGGAACGGGCCCGTTCGAAAAGGCGCGGCGCCAAGTGTTGGTCGCGCGGGCCCCAAATCAGGTGCGGACGCAAGGCGACCGTCATCAGCGAATCTTCGCGGTTCGGGTCGCGCTCCGGACGCGGGAAGTCGAATTTCGAGTCCAACGAACGGAACCGCGCCTCCGAAAGATCGACGCCGCCGAAGTCGTAATCGTCCGTCCAAGGCGCGTAGTTCGCCGCCCGAATAAACTGCTCCGCGATCGCCTTCGTCATTTGGTACCAACCGAGGAAACGCGGCGCGTAAGGCGTCGTTTCGTCGATCCCCTCCTGCGACTCGATCGTGTTCGCGACGCACTGAGTGCTGGTGTAAACGAGCTTCCGAACTTTGCGCTTAAGGCAAGCGGCGACAACGTGTTTCGACCCAAGAACGTTCGTTTCGTAATAAGGGCGCGGATCCATCGAAACGCTCGGATACGCCGCGATATGATACACGACGTCGCAACCGTCGACCGCCGCGTCGACGTCGTCGAAATTGCGGAGGTCGCCGAGTCGTTCGTCGACGCCGAGTGCCTTCAGGAACGCTCGCGGCCGACGCCCCAACGTCCGCGTTTCGACGCCGTCCGCTAAGAGTTGCTCGACGAGATACGCGCCTAAAAAACCGCCGCCGCCCGTTACCAACGCTCTCATATCAACACCTAAAAAATTTTAAACCAATACTTAACACCCAACGCGTCGACGTTTCCGTCCAATCGCGCTTCGAATTTCGAAAAATACCGAAAGGCCCGCCGTTTTCTTCGCCAAACGCCGACGTTCGACTCGCAAAACGTTCCTTTTATTAGTATAAGACTTCGGCGCGTCGTTTGGCGACGTCAAATTTTCGACTTTTATTAAAAACCGCCGTCGCCGTACCCGTCGCCGCCGCCAAATCCCGAAAAATCATCAAACTCTTCATACGTTCCCGGTTCTTCGTGTTCCGCGAGGTTTGCGAAGAGCGTGTATTTACTCATCCAAGCGACTTTAACGTCGCCGACCGGCCCGTTGCGCTGCTTCGCGACAATGATCTCCGCCGTGCCGCTCAGCCCCTTCTCTTGCGCCTCTTCCTTCGAATGGTAATACTCTTCGCGGTGAACGAACATAACGACGTCGGCGTCTTGCTCGATGGCGCCCGATTCGCGCAAGTGGCTGAGCCGCGGGCGGTTGTCTTTCATCGCTTCGGTCTGCCGGTTGAGCTGCGCGAGGCAAAGCACCGGCACGTTCAGTTCGCGAGCCAGCCCTTTAAGCCGCCGAGCGATTTTCGCGACCTGCTCCTGGCGCGGGTCGCTCGAGTTGTCCGGCTCGATCAGCCCGAGGTAGTCGATAACAATTAGTCCAAGCCCTTCTTGACGCTTCAAACGTCGAGCGACCGCGCCGATTTCCGTTACCGTCCGCGTCGGCGTGTCGTCGATGTAAAGAGGCGCCGCGCTAAGCATCGACGCGACGCGACTAAAATTCTGTTGGTCTTTTCCGGAAAGCGCGCCGCGCAACCGCTCGCCCGGGATGCGTCCGCGAGCGCACAACATACGGAGCGCGAGTTCCGTTTTCGCCATTTCTAAGCTAAAAAACAACACCGGTTGCTTCGCCTCGACGGCGACGTAGTCGGCGATGTTCGTCGCGAACGCCGTCTTCCCCATCGACGGACGCGCCGCCAAAATGATCAGCTCCGAACCGTGCAAACCGCCGAGCATATTGTCGAGGTCGATGAAGCCGGTCGGCACGCCGTCGACTTCGCCGGACGCCCGCGCGTCGATGAGGCGAAAGACGTCCTGCATCAACTCGCCCATCGACTGCAAATTCCCGACGCCGCGGTCGTCGTTGATCGCGAAAATCCGCTCTTCCGCCTGCGCGACCAACTCCTTCGGTCCGAACTCCGGCTCGTAAGCGTCGCGCAAGATGCGCTCGCTCGTTTCGATCAACTGCCGTCGTATCGCGTTTTTCTGAACGATTTCGGCGTACCGGGCCGCGTGCGCCGTTACTTGCACCGAACTCATCAACTCGGCCAAGTAGGCTTCCCCGCCGACCTCCTCCAACTCGCCGGACTCGCGCAGTTGATCGACCAACAACGTCAAGTCGATCCCGGTCGCCGCGGCGTTCATTTCGAGCAAACGCCGATAAATGCGTCGGTGCGCGTCGAGATAAAAATCGTTCGGACGGGCGATCGTCGCGACGTCGTCGCAAAGTCGCGGATTGAGCATAATCGCTCCGACGACGCCCCGCTCCGCCTCAAGGTTGTTCGGCGGAACGCGGTCGAGAACGGAACCGACCGGCGGCTCGGACGCGGCGTTTTTCGACGTTGCAGTTTTCTTAGCCATTGACGCTCGTTTTAGGTTTCACTTTTTATTTCGCGCCGATTTTCAAACCAAGCAACGTTTTTTATACCGGCGCGCGCTCCATTTTCTTTTATCATACTCCCTTCGTTAAATTTTTCAAGGCGAGAAGCGACGTAAAAGAGAAATCGCGGCGTTTTTCCCCTATTTACCAAAAATATTCCCCGGGCCCGCTTTCATTTTTTACAAAATAAAGGAAAATAACCGATAATAACGGTAAAGCGAAAACCCGGTCTCGCCGCCGTCCCGCCCCCCCGACCGCGACGAACGCCGACTTTTTATCGTCCCCTCGTTTACGTCAAGAAACCGTATAAGCCGCGCTTATACATTAACAAAACTTATAATAAGCGACGCTTATTCAGACGTCGCCGCCTAACGCCCCCGCCTCCGGAGAAAAACGCGAATGATTCGATTGGAAAACGTAACGTATTCTTACGACGCCGACCGCAAACCGGCGTTGGAAAACGTCAACCTAACGATTCCGCGCGGCGAATTCGCGTCGATCGTCGGCCCGAACGGCGGCGGCAAAACGACGCTCATTCGTCTAATTCTCGGACTCTTAAAACCTCAATCGGGAACGGTTTTGCTCTTCGGCGACGATCCGGAAAAAGCCCGGCTCCGCGTCGGTTACACGCCGCAACAGGCGCGCGTCGACTTCAAATTCCCAATTTCCGTTTTCGACGTCGTTTTAGCCGGTCGTTTTGGAACCCGCGAACGCTCGCAACCGACGATGAAAAAAGGACTTGCCGGCTTCCTTGCGTCGACTCGCGACCGCCTTTTCTTCCGCTTTAACGCCGACGACCGCGCCAAAGCGTTGGCCGCGCTCGAACGAATGGAAGTCGCCGACCTCCGCGACAAGGCGTTCGGCGACCTTTCCGGCGGTCAGCGCCAACGCGTTTTGATCGCCCGCGCCCTCTGTTCCGAACCGGAGCTTTTGGTTCTCGACGAGCCGACAAACAACGTCGATCCGTCAAGCGCCGAAAGGTTTTACGAAACGCTCGCCGACCTCAACCGCGAAACGTCGATCCTGATGGTTTCGCACGACCTCGGCGTCGTTTCGGAACGCGTTCGGAGCGTCGTTTGCGTCAACCGCGTCGTTCGCCTTCACCCGACGTCGGAGTTCAACGGCGACCTCGTCCGCGAGCTTTACCGAAGCGACGTCCGTTGCGTCCGACACGACCATCGTTGCAGCGAAGCCGGACACGTTTGCGAACGCGACGGCGACGGTTATTGACGTTTTCTCGGAAAATTACGGCGTTTTTGATTCTTATGAATAAAGCTCGTTTTAAAATTAACGCGACGTCGACATAAAAATCAAAAGCAGTCGCGCGGCGTTAAAATACGTAAGACGCGCAACCAAGCGAAATTTAAACAATTAAATCGACGCGACGCGGTAAAAGTCGCGTTTTGCCCGCCGGAAGTTCGCGCTCCCCCCCTGTCGTTCCCGCCGATTCGGGGGTATAATCGCGAAGATTATTGAAGAATTTTCGCAACGCGGTCGGTCGTTCGGTTCGCGTCGCCCTTAACAATATCGGAAAACCTGGGAAAAATACGTCGATGAGTGAAAAATTGCCTTACAAAGTCGCGGATATGAGCTTGGCCGATTGGGGTCGCAAAGAAATTATGCTCGCGGAAAACGAAATGCCGGGTTTGATGGCGTTGCGCCGCAAATACGGCCCGACGAAACCGCTCCGCGGCGCGCGCATCGCGGGCTGCCTGCACATGACGATTCAAACGGCGGTCTTGATCGAAACGTTGCGCGAACTCGGCGCCGAAGTTACTTGGAGCAGCTGCAACAAGTTCTCGACGCAAGACCACGCGGCGGCGGCGATCGCGGCGACCGGCGTCCCGGTTTACGCTTGGAAAGGTGAAACCGACGAAGAATACGATTGGTGCGTCGAACAAACGCTTATTTTCCCGGACGGTCAACCGCTCAATATGATCGTCGACGACGGCGGCGACCTCACGATCGCCGTTCACGCGGAAAAATACGCCGGTATCGTCGACGGT
Source organism: Thermoguttaceae bacterium (assembly GCA_017436025.1). Lineage (GTDB taxonomy): Bacteria > Planctomycetota > Planctomycetia > Pirellulales > Thermoguttaceae > RUG369. The sequence goes on along the minus strand of JAFSDX010000109.1, from coordinate 9,714 downwards.
ATTAAAGGTCTCTCCGAAGAAACGACGACGGGCGTCCACCGCCTCTACCAAATGTTCGAACGCGGCGAGCTGAAAATCCCGGCGATCAACGTCAACGACAGCGTCACGAAGAGCAAGTTCGACAACCTTTACGGCTGCCGCGAATCGCTCGCCGACGGCATTAAGCGCGCCACCGACGTGATGGTCGCCGGTAAAGTCGTCGTCGTCGCGGGTTACGGCGACGTCGGGAAGGGTTGCGCTCACTCGATGCGCTCCTACGGCGCCCGCGTTCTCGTTACGGAAATCGACCCGATTTGCGCGCTCCAAGCCGCGATGGAAGGTTTCGAAGTGACGACGATGGACGACGCCGCCGACCGCGGGAACATCTTCGTTACGACGACCGGCTGCTGCGACATTATCTCCGCCGAACAAATGTCGCGTATGAAGAACGACGCTATCGTCTGCAATATCGGGCACTTCGACTGCGAAATCGACGTCGCCGGCCTCGAAGCGTACCCGGGTATTGTCAAGACGCAAATCAAACCGCTCGTCGACCGCTACACCTTCCCGGGCGGCAACTCGATCCTTCTCTTGGCGGAAGGCCGCTTGGTCAACCTCGGTTGCGCGACCGGGCACCCGTCCTTCGTTATGTCGAACTCCTTCACGAACCAAGTCTTGGCGCAAATCGCGCTTTGGACGGCGGAAGAAAAGTTCCCGATCGGCGTTCACCTCCTCCCGAAAAAGCTCGACGAGGAAGTCGCCCGCCTGCACCTCGACCAACTCGGCGTCAAACTGACGACGCTGACCGAAAAGCAAGCGAAATATCTCGGCGTTCCGGTCGAAGGCCCGTTCAAACCGGAGATTTACCGTTATTAATAAAGACGACCGTTCGCCGTCGAGCGCGAGTTTTCCAGCGTTCGACGGCGCGTCGCCAACTCGTTTAACGACGCGTTTTACATTCGTCCGTCTTCGTCGTTTTGGAAGCGTCGAATCGAAGCGCGTCGTCAATTTGCGTTTGAGCCGCCGAGGAGCGCCCCGGCGAGCGACTTTTTGTCGCGTTATTTGTTTTGAAAGGAAACTTCCGTGCCTAACATTCAACCGTTCGAGGGTTTGCGTTACAACCTCGCTCAAATCGGCTCCCTTAGCGACGTCGTCGCGCCGCCTTACGACGTGATCGATCCGGCCCTGCAAGACGCGTTGTACGAAAAACACCCGAACAACGTCGTGCGCCTCATTTTGAACAAAATGCTCCCGACCGACGACGAGCAAAACAACCGCTACACCCGCAGCGCGCGCGAACTCAAAAACTGGAAGGAAGAAGGCGTCCCCCAAAAAGACTCGAAACCGGCGATTTACGTCTATCACGAAGTCTTCACGGCGAACGGCAAAGAGTATACGCGCAAAGGCTTTATGTGCGGTTGCGAAGCGGTTCCGTTCGGCGAAGGGATGGTCTTCCCGCACGAAATCACGATGAGCGGCCCGAAACTCGACCGTCTGATGCTGACGACCGCGTGCAAAACGAACTTCAGCCAAATCTTCGGTCTCTATCCGGACGAAAAGAACGAAGTTCAAAATCTCCTCGAAGAAGCGACGCTCAACCTGACGCCGCTCGAAGCGACCGACCACCTCGGCGTTATCCACCGTATGTGGGTCGTCGACGATCAAGAAGTCGTCGCGAAAGTCGTCGAAATGATGGGCCCGAAACCGATCTTCATCGCGGACGGTCACCACCGTTACGAAACGGCGTGCAACTATCGCAAACAAGTGCGCGAACAAGGTTTGCTGACGACCGACCACCCGGCGAACCACGTCCTGATGGTTTGCGTCGCGATGGAAGACCCGGGCCTCATCGTCCTCCCGACGCACCGTCTCTTCCGCAACGTCAAAGAGTTCTCGCAAGAAGACCTCTTCGCGCTTCTCGGCGATTCGTTCGCGATCACGACGGTCGGCGAAGGCCCGACCGCCGCGGCGAAGGCTTGGACGATGATCGAAATGCAAGACGACCAAGGCGCGATGGCCCTTTACACCGGCAAAGACCGCAAGTGGAGCCTGATTCGCCAAACCGAAGCCGGTCGCGCCAAGATGGACGAAGTCGCGGCGGAGCGTCAACCGGAATGGCGCGCGCTCGGCGTCGCGATTCTTCACCGCTTGGTGATCGACAAGCTCCTCGGCCTCGAAGGGCACGACAAGCCGAAGTACGTTCACGAAGTCGCGGAAGTCGTTGAAAACCTTGAAAAGAAAGCGGACGAATTCCCGTTGGCCGCGCTCGTTTCCCCGGCGACGGTCGCGCAAATCCAAGAGCTGAGCTTGGTTCGCGAACGTATGCCGGCGAAAAGCACGTACTTCTATCCGAAGTTGATCACCGGTTTCGTCTTCAAACCGCTCGACTGAGCGCCGCGACGAGCCGTTCCGAACAAACGTTAAGTCGTTTTAAGTTCGGCGCTTAATCTCCAAACGAAAACGACGTTTCGCGTCGAGACGTCGTTTTCGTTTTCCTTTTTATTTAACCCTTTTATTCGGCGACGTTTGCGCTTGTTCGGTCGGCGATTGTTAACGGTCGCGCCCGTCGAATTTTAAGGCGGGAAAGGAACGGCAAAGCGTCGTATCTCCTTCCAATGTTTAAAGTTGCCGCGTTGATTTTATCGAGCGTCGCCGCTCCGTTCGTCAAAACGTTCGTCGTTTTTTCGCTATTTTCCGTCGCGTTATTTTCGTTGCGTCGAGCGTTTTCGCGCCTTTTTTTCTTTTTGGTTTACCGCCCGCAATTTTTCGACGTCGACCGCGTTCCGGAAGGCGCCGCGCTTCTCGTCGGCAACAGCGTCGGTTATCTCGACGAACTCCTTATCGCGTCTCGGCTTAAGCGTCGAATCGCATTTGTCGTTTCGCCGGAAAAATCGCGCCGTTGCTTCCCGGTCGACGTCGCGAGACGTTTCGGTTTTTTCGACGTGTTGACCGAAACCGGCGACGCCCTTCGTGCCCGCGTCCGTCAAATTCTCGCCGACGGCGGCCTCGTTTGCGTCTTCCCCGAAGGCGATAAGACGCGCTCCGGACGCATTAAACCGTTTAGCGACGAGTTTTTATCGTTCGTTGACAGCGCGTCGCAACCGATTCCGATCGTTCCGTTTTTTATCGGCGGTTTCTTCGGCAGCGCGTTCAGTTTCGCCGACGGAGCCAAGATGCGTTGGCGTCCTAAACGCTTGGAAGAGCGGCTTTTCCTTGCGTTCGGGGAACCGATTTTCGCCCCGACGACGGCGCAGAGAGTCGAACAAACGGTCGCCGAACTCGGTTTCGACGCGGGCGAGCGCACGAACCGCCGTCTTCCGGCGCCGCAACGCCGTCTCATCGACGTTTGCCGAGCGTCGGGCGGGCGACTTCTTGTCGCCGACGGAACCGGCGTCGAACTCTCGGGCCGTTCCTTCCTCATTCGAACCCTTGTCGCGCGCCGTTTTTTGCGCCGTAAGGTGTTGGAACGCAACGAGAAAAACGTCGGTCTTCTCCTTCCGACTTCCGTCGGCGGGTGCATTGCGAACGCGGCGCTGGCGCTCGACCGTCGCGTCGCCGTCAACCTGAATTACACGTTCGGCTCGGAAGTTCTCAATTACTGCTGCCAACTCGCCGAAGTGCGTCGTATCTTGACGACTCGCAAGGTGTTGGAACGTTTCCCGAACCTGAAGTTCGACGCGAAAATCGAATTTTTAGAAGACGTCGCGAAAAAAGCGACGCTCGCCGACAAACTTTTCGCCGCCTTCGACGCCGCGCTCCTCCCTAAAATGTTACTGCGTTTTAAGTTGCGACTGCGCAAAATTCCCGCGTCCGAAACGTTGGCGATCATCTTCACGTCCGGCTCGACCGGCAAGCCGAAGGGCGTCGAACTTTCGAACGGCAACGTCGCGGCGGTCGCTCGCGGCTTCCTCGACTCGACTCGCGTCGGCAAAAACGACGCGGCGTTGGCGGCGCTCCCGCTCTTTCACGCGTTCGGTTACGTCGGCAACTTTTGGATGACGTTCATCGGCGGCTGTCGCGGCATTTTCCACTTTAACCCGTTGGACGCCAAGGCGATAGGCGAACTGGCGCGCAAATACCGTTGCACCTTCCTCTGTTGCACGCCGACCTTTTTGCGCAACTACCTGCGCCGCCGTCCGCGCGAAGATTTCGAAAACCTGCACACGATCATGACCGGCGCCGAAAAGCTCCCGCGCGACCTAATCGACGCTTGGGAAACGAAATACGGCGTCCGACCGACCGAAGGTTACGGCGCGACCGAGCTTTCCCCTTGCCCGATCACCAACATTCCAGACGTGCGTTCCGGCTTCTGGCGCGACGATTTTTCGGAGGTTTTCGAAGAGCAAAAGAGAGCCGCCGCCAACGGAACGCTCCCCGCCGAACGCGGCGTAGGTCGCGACGATTTCGAGATTTACCGCAAAGACGGTTCCGTCGGACGCGCGCACTCGAAAGCGGTCGTGAAGATCGTCGACCGCGAAACCGGCGCCGACCTGGACGTCGACGAAGTCGGGCAAATCGCGGTCAAGGGCCCGCTCGTTACGACCGGCTATTACAACGACCCGGAAGCGACGCGACAAGTTGTCAAAAACGGTTGGTACCTGACCGGCGACGTCGGACGTAAAGACCGCGACGGCTTCGTTTGGATCGTCGGTCGCGAGAGCCGCATTTCGAAAATCGGGGGCGAAATGACGCCGCACGTTCCGATCGAAGAAGCGATGACCGCCGCGATTCATGAGGCGCTCGTCGAACGCGGCGTCGAGCCGAAAGACGGCCTTCCGTTATGCGCCGTAACCGCCGTTCCGGACGCGACCAAGGGCGAGGCGCTCGTCGCGCTTTGGGTGAATCTCGGCGTCGAGCCGGAGGAAATCGTCCGCCGAATGCGCGAGCGCGACCTTCCTAACCTTTGGATTCCCGGACTTTCGCGCTTTATCGAAGTCGCCGAAATCCCGATGTTGCAAACCGGCAAACTCGACCTAACGGGCATCCGCGCCGTCGCCAACGAACGCTTCGCCCCGTCGCAAAGCGAATAACGACGCCGCGTCATCCATCAAGCCAACAACCGCAAACGCATAATCAACAACACTTTAACTCAACAAAGGCGCCAATATGATCGCAATCGTCGATTACGGAATGGGCAACTTACGCAGCGTTCAAAAAGCGTTTGAACGTCTTAACGTCGAAGCGCAAATCGTTTCAGAACCGGAAGTTGCGTCGAAAGCCGACAAAATCGTTTTACCGGGCGTCGGCGCGATCGCGGACGCTATCGCCGAACTGGAGCGAACCGGAATGGACGCGGTCGTTCGCGAGTCGATTTCGAGCGGCAAACCGTTCCTCGGCATATGTTTAGGCTTCCAAGCGCTCTTTGAATCGAGCGAAGAAAACGGAACGACGCGCTGCTTGGGGATTCTACCCGGTCGCGTCGTCCGCTTCCCCGCCTTCCCGGCCTTGGTCGTCCCGCACATGGGCTGGAACCGCCTCGTCTTTCAAAAGGAAGTCCCGATCTACCAAGGACTTAGCGAAGCCGATTTGGTTTACTTCGTCCACTCGTATTACGCGGTTCCCGGCGAAAAGTCCGACGTCGCGACAATGACCGATTACGGCCTCGACTTCTGCTCGTCGGTCGCTCGCGACAACGTCTTCGGCGTCCAATTCCACCCGGAAAAGAGCCAAGCGGTCGGCCTGCGCATCTTGCAAAACTTCGCCGATCTTTAATCGCTTAACCTCTGCAAAAGCGAAACTTACAACGGTCGAAAAAACTGCCGCGCTCTCCTTAAGCGCCGCTTTTTCGACCGTTCGTCGTTTGTTCCGCCTCGACCGTCCAAGCGCCGACGGTCGATTTTTTTTCGTCTCTTCCGCCCAAAATTCGCCGCGCCTCTTGCTTTCCCGACGCCCGTTTGTTACAATACGAGAAGTCGCCCCCAACCGCGACGGCGTTTCCGCGCCCGCCTCCTTTCCTCTTTCTTCTTCCCAACCTTCGCAAACGGAGCGTTTACAATGACTTCGCAACTTCCTCCCGCGTCCCCCAATCCGGCGTCCGACTTTACTTGGAAGCCGAACGAAACCGGTCTTACGCTCGTTAAACTCAAAAATCGCGTCCCTTGCGTCGTCGTTCCGAGCGAAGTCGACGGCGTCCCGGTAACGGTCGTCGGCGCGAAAGCGTTCTACCACGTCGCAAAACTCGAGTCGGTTTGGCTTCCCGACTCGATTGCAACGATCGAAGAGGAAGCCTTCTTTTGGAGTCTTAAACTTACGCAAGTTCGCTTTTCCCAAGGTTTGCGTTCAATCGGCAAAGGCGCGTTTAAATTTTGCGAATCGCTAAAAGCCGTCGCGCTTCCGGAGGGTCTGCAAACGCTCGGCGAATTCGCGTTTCGCCGTTGTTTGAATTTAGAATCCGTTTCGCTTCCTTCGACGTTGACGACGATTCCCGAGCGCGCGTTCTCCGAAGCCTTCTCGCTCGCTTCGGTTTCGTTCTCCGAAGGGCTCGAAGCGATCGAACACGGCGCGTTTCTCGAATGCAATGCGTTGAAGGAAGTCGTTTTACCGCAAAGCTTACGTCGCATTGAGAGTTACGCGTTCGACGCCTGCTTATCGTCCGTTTCCCTTCCGGCGTCGCTCGAAACCTTGTCGCCCCAAGCGTTTGTTTGCGATTTATCGAAGATCGACTTATCGCCGGCCAATCCGTTTTTCCGCCTAATCGACGGCGTTCTCTTCAGCGCCGACGGTCAAACGCTCGTTCTTTACCCGCAAGGCCGAACCGACAAAAAGTACGTCGTCCCGAACGGCGTCGTCGAAATCGGCCCCTACGCGTTTTCTTCCGCCAAGCTCCAAACGATCGCGTTTCCGGACGGCGTCGTAAAGATTGGCGACGAAGCGTTTGAGAATTGCGAATCCTTGTCGTCTATTCGACTCCCGTCGACATTGCGTAGTATTGGCAAAGCCGCGTTCGACTCTTGTTTCATCGCGTCGTTCGACTTGCCCGACGGACTCGAAGAAATCGGCGACGGCGCGTTTTGTGGTTGCCCTATAACGTCGCTCGACTTGCCCGACAATTTAGAACGAATCGGCGACAGAACGTTTGCTTCGTGCAACATGTTGACGCGGCTTCGCCTGCCGTCGAAATTGCGCGAAATTGGTTCGGAGGCGTTCGCTCGCGCTAGGTCGCTAACGTCGATAACGCTTCCGCCGGCGGTCGAAATTCTCTCGCCCGGAGCGTTCGACGACTGGCGAGCCGCCGCGCCGCAAATCAAGGTTTCGCAAGAGAATCCGTTCTTCCGCTCCGTCGACGGCGTCCTCTTCAGCGCCGACGGTCGCCGCCTCGTTCGTTACCCGCAAGGCCGAACCGACGAAAAGTACGTCGTCCCGGACGGCGTCGTCGAAATCGGCCCCCGCGCGTTTTTCGAATGCAAAGCGTTGAAGGAAGTCGTTTTACCGCCGACGCTTGCGACGATAGACGCCGCCGCGTTTAAAAAATGCGAAGCCCTCCAAGACGTCGCCTTTCCCGAAGGGCTCGCGACCGTCGGCGCCGAAGCTTTTTGCAGTTGCAAGTCGTTGGAACAAATCGAGTTCCCGTCGACGCTAGAAACGCTTGGCGAGGAGGCGTTTATCTGGTGCGATTCGCTACGCGCAGCCGTTTTCAACGCTTCTTCGCCGCGCGAAATCGGCTCCCACGCGTTCTCTTTCTGCGGCACGCTAACGAATGTAGCATTCCCGCCCGGCTTGCAAACGCTCGGCGAAGGCGCGTTTTTCTATTGTAAAGCCCTTGCGCAAGTTACGCTTCCGGTTGGTCTTACCGCAATCGGTCGATTAGCGTTCTCAGGCTGCCAGTCGCTCGTTGAAATGGCGATTCCGGAAAGCGTCGAAACGCTCGGAAACTCCGCGTTTAACGGTTGCGACGCCTTGACGACGGTTTCGCTCCCGCGTTCGCTCGCAACTATCAGTCCCGGCTTGTTTTACCAATGCCGTTCGCTTGTCGAAATCGCGATCCCCAACGGCGTTCAAGAGATCGGCGAAATCGCGTTCGCCGACTGCCCGGCGCTCGTTTCGATAACGCTTCCCCCCGCGCTAACGACGATCGGCAAAGAAGCGTTCCAAAACTGCAAGTCGCTAAAGGCCGTCTATTTCCCGACTTCGAAGGGCCCGAAAAAAATCGTTCCGAACGCGTTCAAAGGCTGTTCGCCCGACCTAACCTTTTGCGGGCCTGTTGGTTCCGTCGCGGAAAAATTCGCCGCCAAAAAAGGAATCCGCTTCGAACCGCGTTGACGCCGCGTCGTTTCGCTTCCTTTTCGTCCGCCGCGAACGCTTGATGCGAAATTTGCGCCGCCGCGTCTTGCGTTTGCGCCAAGGGGCGGTATAATAATAGGGACGCGTTTTCCCGGCGCGTCCCTTCGTTTTTTAAAACAAACGCAACGACTTAAATTTAGAAACTTAGAGCCGTTCCAATATGACTTCGCAAGATTGCGCCTCGCCCCTTTCGCCCAATTCGCCGACCGATTTCGAATGGAAACCGAACAAAACCGGCGGCGCTACTATCCGTAAACTTCTCGCCGACGCGGAAAACGTCGTCGTTCCCGCCGAAATCGACGGTTTAACCGTTACCGAAATCGGCGCCGACGCGTTCGCCGGTTCCCGTTCGCTCCTTTCGCTCGTTCTTCCGCCGACCGTTCGCAAACTCGGCGATTACGCGTTTTGCGACTGCCGCAACCTCGCCCGTTTCGAAGGGCCGACGGAAGCCGACCGACTCGGCAAAGAGGCGTTCAACGGTTGTTCGTCGTTGACGCAAATCGTTATTCCGCAAGGAATCGAGAAAATCGGTCGCAAAACGTTCGACGGTTGCCGTTTGTTGCAAAGCGCCGTTGTTCCGGCAAGCGTTCGTCAAATCGAAAAACGGGCGTTCTGCGACTGCGCGTCGCTAGAAACGGCGACGATTCTCGGAAGCGTCGCAACTATCGGTCGCCGCGCGTTTTACCACTGCCGCAAACTCCGTTCGGTCGAAATCGCCGGGGTCGAAAAAATCGGAGCGCGCGCCTTCTTCGGTTGCCAATCGCTTGAAAAAATCGAACTTCCCGAAGGCGTTTGGAGCGTCGAGGACGCCGCGTTTTCCGGTTGCGAAACGCTAACGTCCGTCGCGTTCCCGGCGAGCGTCGAGGAAATCGGCGACGACGTTTTCGACGGCTGTTCGCCCGATCTAACGCTTTACGGCGCAACCGGTTCCGTCGTCGAAAAATACGCGCTTGAAAACGACCTCCGTTTCGAACCGCGTTAATTTCGTCTTCGCCGCCCGTTCGACGCTTCGACGTCGCGTCATTCCGTCGAACGGGTTTTCTACCGCGTTCTTTCTCATTTGCCTCTTTACCTTTTCTCTTGTCGTTTCGCGCTTTACGCAATCGCCCAACAAGCGATTCGACAATTTGTCGATTTTGGCCCTTGATTTTACCGCGAGCGGAGGTTAAAATGAAGGAAACGCGGCGTTCCGTTCCCAAACGCGCCGTCCAATTTCACTTTTAACCGTTGTAATCAAACGTTTAAGGAGATCCGATGACTTTTTCGCCGCCTCCCACCGACCGCGTTCCGAATCCGTCGTCCGACTTCAAATACAAAGTCTTAAAAACCGGAACCGGCGTTTCGATTCGAAAATTTCTCGCTCCCGACGCGACCGCCGTCGTTATTCCGGACGAAATCGACGGCCTTCCGGTCGTTGAAATCGGCCCGCGCGCCTTCGAAAACCGCGACTCGCTA
>JAFSDX010000108.1 GCA_017436025.1 Thermoguttaceae bacterium | reverse complement strand
GCGGTCGCGGCGGCTTGCGGTATCCGACGGCGGCGAACGCGCGGGCGGCCCGGCGCTCGACGTCGAGGAAGCTCGTCCAGCGGTCGAGTTCGCGAGCGTCGCGCGGTGTAAAGGCGGCGACGACGAAGGTCGGGAAACGGTCGACCCGCCAAAGGAGCGCGTCGGCGCGGGCCCGCGTCGAGCGGTCGACGCGAACGATTTCGACCGGATACCAGCGAGCGAGGCGGTCGAGCGCTTCCGTTTCGAAGCGATTCGGCGGCGCGTCGAGGAACGCGAGCAGAAGCGGGCCTTCCAGCGGAGCAAGAACTTCGGTTGCGACCGTTTCCGGAGCGTCGCCCGACGGTTCAACGTCGGGATCGACTGTCAAAACGGGGGACGGCAAAAGTTCCGGCGGCTCGGCCGCGACCGCGCGGCTCCGGGCCCGCGCTTCCGCGCGAAACTCGGCTTCTTCGCTCCGTTGTCGCTCGATCTTTTCGCCCAACGGTTCGGCGTCGGCGACCGACGGCGCGGCGAACGCGGCGGCGCCGAAAAGCGCGACCGCGATTAGGGTTGATCTGTTTTTCATTGAATTTTCTCGCAGCGCGATTCGCAAAACTTGCAAACGGGGCGCCGCGTCGGCTCCCCTTCAAACGTTATTTTATTCATTCGTGCAGAACTTGTCAATAACGTTGATTGGAAAACAAGCGTTTTTGTCGATTTTATTTTCAGTTTTTGCACCTTGGAAATCGCGCGTCGACAAAGAGCGTCGTCGAGAAACAAAGAATCGTCGCGTCGTCAACCGATTTCGGCGGCGATTTTAACGGCGCGAGCGTAATCGCGTTCGGCGTAGATTTGCGTTGTGTCGGCGCGAGCGTGTCCAAGGACGCACTGCGCCGCTTCCAGACCGTATGTCGCGCGCACCCGCGACGCCGCCAAGTGCCGAAGTCGGTTCGGCGACCAGATTTCAACGCCGGCCTTCGCGGCGGCTTTTCGAACCGCCTTTCCGTACGCGTCTTCGGAATAGCGGTCGTTTAACCGGCTATTCTGCGATTCTTTTCGCTTTGCTTCGCGAGCGCGTTGCGACGGAGTCAGGGGCGTTTTGCGGCGTCGTCTTAGCTCGCGGACGTGGTCGCGCCAAGCGTCGCGCGGCGAAAAAAGATACTCGTCGGCGTCCTTTTCTTCGAGGTACGGCGTTAGAATCGCTTGCGCTCTCGGGCCGACGGCGATACGTTTCGCGTCGTCCGCGCCTTTGGCCAAGTGTTGCGTTTTCCAGCTTTGCGGTCGATACGTCCAGACGGGGCCGGAAAGATCGAGGTCGCGGGCGCGCATTTCGCAAATTTCGCCCGGACGACAGCCCAAAAGAAGTTGAAGGCGAACCATCGCCGCGACCGGCGCCGTCAAGAAGGGGAGCGTTTTTTCGACCGTTTCGAGGGGAACCGGCTTGACAGGTTCGGATTCGCGGGTCGCGGCGCGATTTTTTTTAAGCGGCGGCAACGCTTGGAGCCCGACTAAAACGGAGGGTTCGGCCAAACCTTCGGCGACGCCCCATTTGACGACGGCGCGAACGCAATTCGTCAACGTGTTGACGTAAGAGCGGCAAAAGCGGCCGGAGCGTTCCATTTCGTCGCGGCAAAAACGGAGTTCGGACGGGCCGAAATCGCCGATCGGGGTCGAGAGAAAATAGCGAACGGGAAACTCGAGCGCGACGCGGAAGCGTTCGAGTTGTTTTGTTTGACGTCCGTTTTTAACATAATAATCTTTTTTCGCGTCAAGAAAGAGCGCCGCGAGTTCGGCGACGGTCGTTTGTCGCGGACGAGCGGTTTTGACGCTTGGCGCGGTCGCGCAAGGTTCGGGCGCTTTCTCGGCGAGGTACGACGCGACGAGACGTTTATACTCGGCTTGCGCGGCGGGAGAGCCGTAGGTTCCGAGATAATACCGACGACCGCCGAGCGTAACAAACGCCAAATTTCGGTCTTTGCGACAACAAATTTTAGGAAGACGATTCTTCATACTTCAACCTTTTTTTACCCTGGGTAAAAAAACGAAGAAGCGAAAACCTGCGACAAAGAATTGAAGAGCGTTTCAAACCGCCGGGATATAACGGTTTAGAAAAGCGTCTCCGACTGGAGTCGAACCAGCAACCTTCGGCTTCGGAGGCCGACGCTCTATCCGATTGAGCTACGGAGACTTCAAACGCAACGTTAAAAACGATCGCAAAAGGAAAAACGCGAAACGTCGCAAAATAAAAAAAAGGTCGGTTTAGGCGAAACGCAAAAAAAGTCGTCGCTCTACTAAAAAACCGCGCTTTTCCCTTATTTTATCCGATTTCTTCGTCGCGTCAAGGGGGAACGGCGCGCTTTTATTCAACTTTTAGACAGCCGAAAGGCGGCGCGTTAGTTTTTTTCGTCCGCTTGACGCAATATGGGAATAATTTAAAATAAAACGTCGTTAAAATCGGTATAATCGTTTTTTGCCCCGTAAAAAAAACGGCGCGACGCCCGGCAAAGCGACGTTTCGCTTGACGAGGACGCGTCGACGTTTATAATAAAAGCGGGAAAATATGCCGTCGCTCGGAAAACGCGGTCGCGAAAATGGACGGGCGGCGGGAAAATACGCCGTCGCTCGGAAAACGCGGTCGCGAAAATGGACGGGCGGCGGGAAAATACGCCGTCGCTCGGAAAACGCGG
>JAFSDX010000107.1 GCA_017436025.1 Thermoguttaceae bacterium | reverse complement strand
CGGCGCGCTCGACGGCGCTTCGAGTCGGAGCGAAAGCGTTCCTTTCATCAAGGGAGCGATAATAAAATGGCGGAAATTAACGAATCGCTTGTTCGCAGCGTCTTGCAAGAAGTGTTGTCGCGTTTGGGCGACTCGGCGTCGGCGGCGAGCGCGGTCGGCGGCTCGGCTCCGAAAAGTTACGCGGGACGTTACGGCGTCTTCGACGACCCGAACGAAGCGGTCGAAGCGGCTCGCCAAGCGTTCGAAGAACTGTCGAAACGGACGCGCGCCGAACGCAAGAAGATGATCGACAAAATCCGTCGCATTTGCATCGAGCAAAGCGTCGAGCTTGGCACGATGGAAATGGAAGAGACGAAAATCGGGCGTCTCGAACACAAAATCGACAAACTCCTCAACGTCGGTTACAACGCGCAAGGCGTCGAAGCGTTGTCGGCGGAAGTCTTTAGCGGCGACTACGGCCTTACGGTTATCGAACACGCGCCGTTCGGCGTCATCGGCGCCGTTACGCCCGTTACGCACTCGCTTCCGACGATCGCGAACAACTCGATCAATATGATCGCCGCCGGAAACGCGGTCGTGTTCAACCCGCACCCGAGCGGGCGCAAGGTCGCGATCGAAGGCGTTCGCCGTTTCAACCAAGCGATTTACGCCGAACACGGGATCGACAACCTGATGGCCGCGATCGCGAATCCGACGCTCGAATCCGCCGACGTTATTTTCAAGCACCCGAAAATTAACCTCCTCGTCGTTACCGGGGGCGCCGGCGTCGCGAAAGCCGCGATGTCGCAAACGAAGCGCGCCATCGTCGCCGGGCCGGGGAACCCGCCGGTCGTCGTCGACGAAACGGCCGACCTCGACCGCGCCGCGCGTTCGATGATTTTGGGCGGCGCTTACGACAACAACCTCCTTTGCTTGGCCGAAAAAGAAGTCTTCGTCGTCGATTCCGTTTTCGACAAGATGATGGACGCGATGGAACGCGCGGGCGCCGTTCGCTTGAACGCCGTCGAAACCGACGCGATGACCCGTCGCGGTATCGTTCAAGTCGGCGAAGGCGCCGCCAAACACGACGCGCCGAGTCGCGAATTCCTCGGGAAAGACGCCGCCGTGTTGGCCGCCGGTATCGGCAAAAGCGTCGCGTCCGACGTTCCGATGCTCTTCGGCGAAACCGATTACTCGAACCCGTTCGTTCCGGTCGAGCAAATGATGCCGTTCCTCCCGTTCGTCCGTTGCCGCGACGTCGACGAAGCGATCGAACGCGCTTACGAATCGGAACACGGCTTCCGACACACCGCGATCATTCACTCGAACAACGTCGTTAATATGACGAAGATGGGCAAGTTGCTCGACACGACGATTTTCGTCAAGAACGGCCCCAGCACCGCCGGAAACGGCGGCGGCGGCGAAGGTTACGGCTCTTACTCGATCGCGGGCCCGACCGGCGAAGGGATCACGCGTCCGCTGACCTTCACCCGCAGCCGTCGTTGCGCGTTGGTCGAAAGCCTGCACGTTTTGGGCAAATAAGGCAAACTTTGAGGGAAAACGGGGCGTTTACGACCTTCGCGCTCCGTTTTGCGACTCTCCGCGCGACGTTGGAGACGGCGTCGCGCGGTTTTAGCGCTTTAACGAGCGTTTGAGGCGACAAACAAAGAAAAGCGACGACGATGACGATCGAAACCGTTAATTGGGGCGACTTTTGGGCGTCCGCTTGGAGCGCGAGTTGGTGCGAAATCGGCGCGCTCATCGCGTTGGCGTTTCTTTGGCGTCGTTTGCGAACCGGTAAAATGGGAACCGACGCGAAAAACGACGTTCGCGCGTTATTCCTTTTGTCGGCGGCTTTTACGTTGGGCGCGCTTCGCAAGTTGTTTAACGACTTGGACGTCGTCGCGTTGTTTTGGGCGGCGTTGGCGCTCGGAACGGCGCGCGATTATTGGAAAGCGCGTTCGCGACGTCGCCGCGAGCGGCAAAAAGCCGACTTGGAACGACGCAAAGCGGAAGCCGCGCGCCGTCGCGAATTTTGGGGCGGCGGGTCGAGCGACGATTCTTCGCGACGGCGGCGACATTCCCGGCGTTCCGGACGCGGCGCCGGCGAGCGTTCGAGTTCGAGTCGGTCGCGTCGTTCCGGCGGTTCGCGAAGTCGCCGCGACGGCGATTCGAGTTCCCAAAGCGACGAGAGGAGCGGCGAATGAACCGGGCGCGAATTATCGGTTACGCGACGTCGGTAATGAAGCATCAATCCCTTTCCGGAGCTAAAATGCTCCTCGCCGTCCCGGTAACGACCGACGGCGAACGCCCGGACGGAGAACCGGCGATCGTTTTCGACGCGCTTGGCGCCGGGATCGGCGATTTGGTGTTGATAACGAGCGACGGTTCGTACACCGGCGGCGATATTATCGGAACGAGAATCACTCCGGCGCGTTGGGGCGTCGTCGGGGTTATCGACTCGGCGAAAAAAGAGGAAGACGAGTGAAAATGGGCGATTTAGGCTGGAATTTGGACGAACTGGTCGGCAAGGTGATGGCCGATCTGCGGGGCGACCGCGTCGACGATTCCGCCGCTCGGTTAAGCGCCGCGCTGTCGAACGATTTCAAAGCCGTTCAAGCGTCGCGAATATCCGCCGTTTCGTTGTCGACAACCGTTAAAAATAGAGAAGATAGCGAAAAGGAAAAGGGAAACGCGTCTTGCGGTTGCGTCGAGCGTTCGTCCGCCGCGCCTACTTCGGACGATTCCGCTTTTTACGTCGCGGAAAAATTACTCGTCGCGGAGACGGTTCGGCGTTTGGCCGCGTCGACGTCGGAAAAGCGTTGGTTCGTTCGACCCGATTTTATCGCGACCCCGGCGGCAAAGGACGAGTTGCGCAAACTCGGCGTCGAGTTGAGCGTCGACGGCGGCGCTTCGAACGTCGCGAGCGAACCTAATGAAGCGACGGCGCGTTCCCAAACGCCGCGCGTTACTTACTCCGCGTCGAACGTGTTCGACGACGAGCCGATTCGCCCGGTCGCGACGCGATTTTCGGCGGAAAAGAGCGCGTCGACGGCGGCACAAACGACGGGACGGCTCTTTTGGGCGGTTCATCTCCCGGAAGGCGAGCGTTTCCCGGCGTTTGTCGAAAATTGCCCGTTCCGCTCGACGGCGTTCGCGCAGTCGCGCTTGGCCTGTTTGAAGGAGACGACGAAGCGAATCGCGGCGGAAATTGCGCAAAATAGCGAAACGCGAGCGGTTATAACGACGAAAAACGCGGCGATCGCGTCTGTTTGGGCGAACCGACTTTCCGGCGTCCGCGCCGTCGTCGCGTTTTCGACCGAGCAAGCGAAGCGCGACCTCGAAGCGACGAACGGCAACGTCTTGATCGTCGACCCGAGCGACGTCGGCCCGTTCTCGTTTCGGCAAATCGTCGAGTTTTTCGCGTCGAGTTCGCCGAAACGTTAAGAAGCGTCGGCAAACGCAATATTGGGATAACGCGAATTAGATAAGATAGCGAAACGAGGCGAAGGAGAGAAAATGCGAGTCGCGCAAGTCGTCGGCAAAGTCGTTTTGAGCCGCGTTCATCCGCTGCTGATCGGTTCGCAGTTTAAAATCGTCGTTCCGTTAACGTTTAACGATTTGGCGACGCCGGATCCGGTCGAAGCGGCTAAAGCGACGTTGCAAGCGGAACAAGAAGCGGGCGTCGACGCGGAAACGGCGGCGACCG
Source organism: Thermoguttaceae bacterium (assembly GCA_017436025.1). Classification (GTDB taxonomy): domain Bacteria; phylum Planctomycetota; class Planctomycetia; order Pirellulales; family Thermoguttaceae; genus RUG369. Next base: position 11,048 of record JAFSDX010000107.1, on the reverse strand, counting down.
ACGCGGCGAATCGGCTGTTAAATTCGGAGATTCCGCGAAAATGGGGAAACGAGGTCGTCGCTTACGACGATTGCTCGGCGGCGGTCGGCGAATGGATCGCGTTGAGCGAAGGCGCGGAGGCCGCGGCGGCGTTTCATCCGACGCAAAAACCGGTCGACGCGTTTTGCGGGGCGATTCTCGACGCGTTGGTCGTCGACGCGGAGGTCGTCGCGACGTTGGCGGCGAAGAAATGAAGCGACGGCGCGTTAAAATTCAACGTAAAAAACGGTTGCGCGGGCCGAGTCGACTTTTAAAAAGCGGAAATCGCGAAAAAGTCGATAAAACGGAAGAGAATAAATTTATTTTAGCGGTATAATTGGGATAACGCGAAAACGGGGACGGGCCGCGAGGTCGCGTTCGGGGCGTTTAAAAGCAAAAGGAACCGAGTATGCTCAATTTGCATCAAGTTAAAGAAGAAATCTGCGACATGGGTCGCCGGTTGTACAACAAAGGTTTCGCTGCGGCGAACGACGGCAACATCAGCTACCGCATCGACGAAAACCGCGTCGTCTGCACGCCGACGCAAATCTGCAAAGGCTTTATGAAACCGGAAGACCTTTGCATCGTCGATATGGAAGGGAACCAAATCGCCGGGACACGCAAACGCACCAGCGAAATCTTCCTTCACCTGACGATTATGAAGGAACGTCCGGAAGTGAAGTCGGTTCTGCACTGCCATCCGCCTTACGCGACCGCGTTCGGCGTCGCGAAAGAAGCGATTCCGCAATGCGTCCTTCCGGAAGTCGACATCTATATGGGCGACGTTCCGATCGCGAAGTACGCCATTCCGGGCGGTCAAGAGTTCGCCGACACCATTTTGCCGTTCATTCACAAGTCGGACATTATCGTCTTGGCGAACCACGGCACCGTCAGCTTGGGCCCGACCGTCGAAAAAGCCTACTGGCTGACCGAACTTCTCGACGCGTACTGCCGCATCCTCTTGATTTCCCGCGACTTGGGCAAGACGAGCTACTTCACCCGCGAAGAAGCGGAAGATTTGCTCCAACTCAAGACGAAATGGGGCATCAACGACCCGCGTATGAAGGTCGAAAATTGCGAACTTTGCGCGAACGATATGTTCCGCGACAGCTGGAAGGAAACCGGCGTCGGGCACCGCGCTTTCGACCCGCCGCGCTTCCGTCGCAACGACGAAGAGCCGTGCGGTTGCGCGTCGAACCCGATTCTCAACAACAACGTCGAACTCGGCAAAGACCCGCAAACCGAAGCGCTCGTTAAGGCGATCGCCGACCGCGTGATGGAAATGATGAACAAACGTTAATCGTTTGAACGTCGACGAATCGAACGGAAACCGACTTTTGGGGCCGGTTTCCGTTTTTTTATGTCGCCGCGAAACGAGCGTAAAACGGCGGGCGACGCAAAGAAATAAGAAACGCGCAAAAACTAACGGTTTTGCGGGTTAGCGAGGAAAGGGGAAATGGAGAAATGACGAGCGAACGGAACGAAGCGCGGCGCCGGGCGCGGTTGCGAAAGACGATGGAAGAGGCGCGGCTCGACGGTTTTTTGATCGTCGACCCGTTGAACGTTTCGTATTTGACGGGGTTTCGCGGCGACGATTCTTACCTTTGGGTCGGCGACGCCGGGGCGGTTCTGCTCAGCGACACGCGGTTCGAGGAGCAAATCAAAGAGGAGGCGCCCGACCTCGACGCGCTGATTCGGCGGAGCGGCGAAACGACGCTCGGGCTGTTGACCGCCGCCGTCGCCGATTCGCGATACTCGTCGGCGAGCCCGAAACGAGTCGGAATCGAGGCCGCGTCGACGACGGTTTCGCTCTTCAACTCGTTGCGCGAAAAGTTTCCGGACGTCGAGTTTGTTCCGAGGGCGAACGACGTCGAGCGGTTGCGCGAAATCAAGGACGCGTCCGAAATCGCGGCGATTCGGGCGGCGGTCGAGGTAACGATCGACGGGTTCCGCGCGCTGAAATCGGCGATTTTGCCGGACGCGACCGAGGTCGACTTGCGCGACGAATTGGAGTATCGAATGCGCAAGGCGGGCGGGGACGACGTCGCGTTTCCAACGATCGTCGCGTTCGACGACCGGGCGGCGCTTCCGCACGCGATCCCGGGGCGCGGGCGGAAAGTCGGCGAATCGTCGCTGATTTTAATCGATTGGGGCGCGAAAAAAGACGCTTACGTCGGCGACTTGACGCGGACTTTCCGGACGGAACGCGGGATGAACGCGGCGTCGGAAAGCGCGTTCGCTCGAAAGTTTCGGGAAGTTTACGACGTTGTTCTCGCCGCGCACGACGCCGCGATCGCCGCGATGAAACCGGGCGTTCGTTGCGACGAAATCGACGGGATCGCGCGCAAAACGATCGCCGACGCCGGGTTCGGCGACTTTTTCGGGCACGGGCTCGGGCACGGAATCGGGCGATTCGTTCACGACTTTGGCGGTCTGAACCCTCGCGCCGAGCGGTTGCTTGAACCGGGGATGATTTTGACGGTCGAACCGGGGATTTACCTGCCCGGTTGGGGCGGCGTTCGCACCGAAGACGACGTTTTGGTAACGGAAACCGGGGTCGAAATTCTCTCTCAACGACTTTCGACCGACGACGCGGCTCTTTTTTGAGCGTCGAAACGCGAAAAAAGCAAGCGAACGCGCGACCGTCGCGGCGGCGCCCGTTCCGCTTGACGCGAATTAGTTTAAAAGGTAAAAAATGCGGGAAAAACGCGGATTTTTCTAATTCTTCGCGTTAGGGGGAACGGATAAAAAAACGCCCTCTTTTTCTCAAAAAGCCTCGAAGAACGCGCGCCCGTTGGTCGATATTCTTAATATCGGACGATGAAAATTTACGTATTTTACCTAATTTGTCTCGCTTGACTTTGCGAAAGTCGGAGAGGCGAATAAGAAACGCGGATTTTCTCGCCGTCTTTCTCCCCCCCTTTGGTTTTAGAATAACGTTTTGGAAATATGGTAAGCAACAATATCTCGTCGATTAAAACGATCGACGAACTGCAGAAGTACGTATACGCGACACTTTGCAGCGATCACGAGCTTTTGACCGACGCGTTTCCGACGACGGAAACCGCGATTCGTAAAAATAACGGCGACGTTTGCGGTATGATGTTTTGCGTACACGGGCCGCGCACCGTCAATTTTACGGCGATTTGGGAAAAACAGAAAAACCGCGTGTTTTTTTACGGGCCGCGCGGCGAACGCTATCGCCAAACGACGCTCGACGATTCGCCGCTCGACCTTGAACCGTCCGAGACGACGGAAAGTTAAAAAAGTTGCGGCGACGGAAGAAAAATGAAAATTTTTTCGTTTTTCCGCGAAGTTTCGACGTTTTCTTTTCGATGTAAGGAAAGAGCGTCGGAACGCGAAAAATCAGCGCGACGCGTCGAACAAGGCTAAGGATTGGCCGCGAAGATTAAAGGAGTAAGTATGTTGGTGTTGTCGAGACGAGAGGGCGAGTCGGTTTGCGTCGGCGGAGGGGTCGTCGTAACGGTCGTTCGGATTTGCGGCAATAAGGTGCGTATTGGCGTCGCGGCGGAAAACGCGTCGATTTTGCGAGCCGAATTGCGAGAAAAAGACGAAGCGAAAAACGCCTCGGCGGCTCAAACGTTTGAATTTGAAGCGACGTTGGACGACGGCGCGCTTTGCGTCGAACGTCCGGCGGCTTAAAGTTTTTGAGTTTTCCCCAAAAAAAATAAAACCTTGCGACGCGAATCGCAAGGTTTTTTTATTGCCGCCGCGCGCCGCTTTCCTTGGAGTCGGACGGCGGCGCGGCGAAGACGGCGAGGCGCGTTATTTTATTTTTGCGCTTCTTCGTCGGCGGGCGTTTCGGAAGCGGCTTCCGTCGCGGCTTCGGCTTTCAGTTGCTCTTCCATCTGACGCATTTGCGCGGAGTACGCTTCGAGATTTTCGGCGAGCGTTTGAAGCGTTTCGTTTTTCGACGCTTTGCAATAAGCGACGATCGCGTCGAACGTTTCGACGAAAAGTTCCGGTTTTTGCAGTTGTTCGCCGATTTGATCGAGCGCGGCGCGACCCATCAAGAGCGCGGTCAACGATTCCGGACGTTTTTCGATTTCCGCTTTGAAGTCGTCGACAAACTTGTCGAAGTCGGCTTGCGTCGCGCCTTTTTCGGCGAGCGCGTTCAGTTGCGCCGCGACGCGAGCGGCGTAAAGTTGCGAAACCGCGCTTCCGAACGCCGGGTCTTTAGCGGTTTCTTCGAGGAATTTTTCGAATTGCGCAAACGCTTCCGGTTCGGCGCTAATCTTTTGTTGGATCAGCGACAACTTAACGCGCGTTAGTTGCGATTTGAGCTGCGCGTCCGCGTCGGCGATTTGCGCGTCGACGAATTTCAGTAAACCGTCGACGTCTTTTTTGACCGTAAAGGCTTGAATTTTAAGCCCGATAGCTTGCGTTTTCAGTTCCGGTTTTTCTTGCGCGAGCGCGAGCGTTTCGTCGGCGAACTTATCGAGCGCGTCGACGGCTTTTTCGTCTTTTTGCGCGGCGTCGATCAGGAGTTGACCTTTGACCGAAACGGCGAGGTTTTGCAGTTCGGGGTCGGTTTCTTTCTTGAGGCGTTCGACAATATTTTCAAGTTTCGCGGTCGCGTCGGCGTCGCCTTGCTTATTCGCTTCGAGGAGCGTTTGGAGGCGGAGTTGGTAAACGGTTTTCTTCGTCGCGTCGGAATATTCGCCGTCGAGAAGTTGCGCGAAGAGTTTTTCGGCGTCGGCGGCGAATTTCGCGTCGGCTTTTTCGCCTTTTTCTTTTTCAAGTTCGGCGGCGACAACGAGCGCGACGAGTTTCATTTCGAGCGCTTTTTCGACGACGACGGCGGCGCGTTTTTTGTCGGCGACGATTTTATCGGCGAACTCGAAAACGGTCGGGTCGACGATACCGGTCGTTTGCGTCGCGGTCAGGAAGGAGCGCGCTTTGACTTCGACGGCGAAAACTTGCAGGTCTTCTTCGGCGCGGGCGAGCATTTCGTCGGCGAGCGCGTCGATTTCGGCGGTCGGGTCGTCGGAGCTTGCGTCGATCACTTGCAGTTTCAGCTGATACGCTTTGACGAGTTCGTCGGTCGTTTTCGCGTTTTTGAGCGTTTCGTCGACGAGTTGGTTCAGCGCGTCGGCGGCTTTCGGGTCGACGTTGGCGCGGCTGGTCAGCGCGACGACTTTCAGCTGCGTCGCGCGTTCTTTTTGTTCGGGCGTCAGGTCTTTCGCCGCCAAAATTTGGTCGGCGATCTTCAGATAGGCTTCCGAAAGCGCGTCGACGATTTGGTAAAGTTCTTCTTGCGATTTCGGTTGCGGAAGTTTTTCTTGGAGGGTGTCGACAAATTCAAAAAGTTCGTCCGGGGTCGCGTCTTTCGGCGCTTCGAGGACGGATTTGTCGAACGTCGGCGCGGCGGGCGCGGCTTCTTCGCCCATAATTCCGTCGAGGGAAAGGGCGGCCGGGCGAGCGGCGGGGGCGTCTTGGGCGAAAGCGGACGTCGATTCGAACGCGAGGGCGCCGGCGACTCCGAGAACTAAAAGGGAAACGCGTTTGAGCATAAGGACGCTTTCTAATTGGCTTTTGGTGGCTCCGTCGAGCGCGACGGGCGGTTAAATAAAGGGAACGCGCGCGGTTGCAAAATCGCGAGAACGTTCGTTTATACTATTTTAGCTTATTTGCCGAAAAATCCTAGTGAAATTTGCCGATTTTTAGGATTTTTTTTAAAGTTCTGAAAAAATAAGTTGAACGAGCGCCAAATAAAGGATAATGAAGGCTAAAAATAAGAGAAAACAGGAGAAAAGAAGGAAAAGACGTCGGCGCGGGAATGAACGACGTTCGGCGTCGCGTTCCTTATTGGGCGGAACGCGACGCCGAAATCGGCGCCGTTATCGGCGAAAAACGACGAGTCGAGACGGCGTCGCGAGCGCGTCGACCGGGAGATCGAAAGCGTCGCGAGGCGTTTTTGCGACGATTTGTTCGTCGAGCGCGACGCCGATTAAGCGCGTTTTTGGGGGGAGCGACGCGAGAAAACGGTCGTAAAATCCGGCGCCGCGTCCGAGCCTTCCGCCGTCGAGGTCGAACGCGAGACCCGGGACGAGAACGAGATCGAACGCGTCGGGCGCGACGCGTCGCGTCGGATTCGGAATCGGTTCCCAAATCCCGAACGCGCCGGACGTTAGGTCGGTTAAGCGAAAGAGACGTTCCGGCGAAAAAGCGTCGCGGTCGAGAAAATCGGCGGCGGTTGCGTCGGCGGGGGCGGCGTTGAGAAAACGGGGCGCGGCGAGCCGGTAAAATTCGAGTTCGCGCCCGACGCAGCGCGGAGCGGCGACGACGCGGGACGGGCGTTCGAAGAGGCGCGGAAGGAACGGGCGAATCGGCGCTTCGAAACCGAAGTCGAGGTAAACGGCGAGCGTTTGCGCGGCGGAGAATTCCGGGAGGCGTTCGAGGTTGCGGAAGAGGTTCGCGGCGACGGCGAGGCGGTCGAAGCGGAGGTCGCGAAGTCGGCGTTTCAACGTTTGACGAACGTTTCGCTTGACGGCGGCGATTTCCGCGTCGGGAGCGGGAGGGGGAGAGGAAAAGGACATCGGCGAAAAAAAAGGAAACGAACGGCGCGGGAAAGGATTTAAAACGACGTCTTTATTATAAGGGGGGCGCGGCGATTGAAAAGCGGGGGATTCGACGTTTCACGTGAAACATTTTGGATTTCTCGTTTGCATTCTTGGCTTACAAGGATATAATAAGGGAAAGCGTTCGAACGGCGAGCGCGCGTCGGCGGAACGCGTCGACGGATAAAAGGAAACGAAGAAAACGCGGACGACGCTTGGTCGCGCAAAAGGGCAAGGTCGTTTTAACGCGAAACGGGAGTCGAGAAAATGAGCGAACAAAACGACGAAACGAAAAAAAACGGCGGGTGTTGCGGCGGACATAACGGCGCGGAAGGCGGGTGTTGCGGAGGACGCGGACACGCGGACGGGAGCGAATGTTGCGGCGGACATAACGGCGCGGAAGGCGGGTGTTGCGGAGGACGCGACGGCAAGGCGAAGGAATTCGATTTCAACGCGCCGCTTCCGAAACCGACGTTGATAACGATCGCGACGACGTTCGCGCAACAAGCGATGGTTTCGATGGGGATTTTACCGAACCCGGCGACCGGGAAATCGGTCTTTATGATGAATCAAGCGGCGTATTTTATCGACGCGGTCGATCTTTTGTTGGAGAAAACGGAAGGGAATCGAACCGAGGCGGAAACGCGAACGCTCGAGAACGTCGCGCACGAGCTGCGGATGCTTTTTGTCGAGGCGAATAAAGAGAAGGCGAAACGCGAAGCGGAAGGCGCGGCGACGAACTGACGTCGGGCGTCGAAACGAAAAAAGAAAAGCCGTCGGGGAAACTCGACGGCTTTTTCTTTTTAGCGGGCGAACGATTCGGGCGCTTTTTTTAATCGCTCGACAAAACGGCGAAGCGAACGGAAGTCGCGTTCCGGCGAGGCGGTCGGATCGAAGAAAAAGTCGGGCGGAAGATTGAAATCGGCGTCGAAGCGATCGGACGCGGACGGTTCAAAGAGGAGGGTGGAGCGTTCGAAGCGTCGAGCGGGAGCGAAGTCGAGAAGCGACGCGGTCGGCGGAACGTCGCTGGAAAGCGGGTCGGCGAGGAGAACGCGGGACGGGGAAAGTTCGCCGGCGACCCAACCGGCTTGATGGAGAGCGGCGAGGGCGGAGGCGAGTTGGGAAAAAAGGGCGTCGAGCGTCGCGGAGGAGAAGGCGTCGCCGTTTGCAAGGCGGGTTTTGAGCGAACTTCCGGAAAAAATCGGAACGACGACGCAACCTCGGCGCGCTTGGGTCGCGGAGAGGCGGCGCGGGCGAACGAAGTCGACCGTCGGCGTCAAACGCGGCGACGGGAGGGCGCCGAGAAAACGGTCGCGTTCGACGACCGCCGCGCCGACGACGGAACCGCTCGTTCGAGCGGAGGTCGCTTTAAGGAGGAAGTTGGGCGCGAGGTTCGAGCCGCGCGGACGGGCGAGGTAAAAATCGAATTCCGCGTCCGAACGGAGATATTTCGTCGTTTCCCAACGCGAAAAACCGAGATCGACGTCGGTTTCAATAACGCGTCGGCGCAGGAGTTGCGCGATGTAATTTTCTTGCGGCATAGTTCGTTCGTCGTAAAAGAAAAGAGGAAAAGGAATGAGGGCGATAAGTCGTCCCTAATGAATTTATCGGACGCGCGGCCCTAAAGTTTAGGATAATCGTTAAAACTTCTCTATTTTAATGCGGCGAACATAGATTAAACGGAAAGAGAATGAGAAGAGGAAGGGAAAAATTGAGAAAAACCGCGTCGAACGTTGAGCGAATAAAGAGAAACGCGCAAAACGCGTCGCGTCGGTAGGGGGAGAACGAGACGCGCGGCGAACGACGCGGCGGGTTTTAACGCCGACGGGGGGAACCGCCGACGTTAAAAGGGGGACGGAAAAAATTAGGAACGAAACGCCCTCGGCGCGCTTTACGCAACGGAACCGAACGAACGTTCGCGAACCAAGCGGCTTGCAAGGGAGGACTCGAGCGGAACGACGTCGGCGCGACGGTCGAAGGGGAATGGATAAGCGGAGACCGTCGGCGCGAGACGTCGTTCGTCGGAATCATTGAACGCCCGGGTACGCTTGCGTCGGATAGGCGGCGGAGACGCCGCGCGCGGAACCGCAAGGATCGCACGGGGAGCAGGCGTTCGGCGCGCACGGTTCGCAAACGGAGTTCACGCCGCTCGTTTGCATCATCACGACTTCGTCGTAAGCGCTCGCGGAGATAGCGTCGGTCGAGGCGGTTTCGGCGATCGCGCTCGTAGGGACGCGGGAACCGGTCTTGGTGAAACAACTGCCGAATCCGCTTTTGCAACCGACGAAGGTCGTCGACGCGGCAAGAATCAGGAGGGAAACGATCAAGGGCTTTTTCATATTGCGCTCGCTTAAACGACCAATGGTCGGAAGTGGTGAAATCGCGTCGAAAAAGGCGAAAAGGTTTTAAGCGGCCGACCGCGGGACGGTCAAACGTTTTTCGCGGACGACGCGCGACACTTATTAGGATAACCCCGACTTGCGGTTTTGGCAAATTCTTTTTTCGTTTTTTTTGCCGCTTTCTCTTAGATATTTGCGGCTTTTCTCGTTTTTTTCCGTATAATCGGCGCCGTCGATTTGGGTTTCGACGCAACTTTGGTAAAAATGTTTCGCGCGTTATAATCGCTATAATCATTAATCTCGGCGTTGTTTTTCTTCTTTTTTTATTTGGAATCTCTTCTCTGTTTTATTTAAAGCGCCGGTTAGCCGTTCTTGATAAGGATAACGGCCCTCGGGGAGACGCGCCGCCGTCGCGCGATAGAGCCGTTAAAGAAGAAAAATAGGGAAAGTTTTACGGTATTGCGCGCGGTCGCGGCGAATAGGATGAAAAAATGCGCAGATTTAACGTTGCCACCTTTGTGAATATATTGATTGTCGGTTTAGTCGCGTTCACGATTTCGCTTTTTGTTTTTGGCGGTCGCGAACATAGAGTTTCGACGTCGAACGATAAGACGCCGTCGCGCGCCGCCGTTTCGAGCGTCGTTACGGACGCGGAAGACGAAGCGTTCGTCGAAGAAGTCGACGCTTTGTTCGCTGACGCGGCGGTTGAAGAGAAAGTCGCGTCGGAAGCGGAAGTCGGCGTTGAGAGTGCGCCGGTCGCTGACGATTCGGACGCCGTCGAGCTGGACGCTTTGTTCGCTGACGCGGCGGTTGAAGAGGAAGTCGCGCCGGAAGCGGAAGTCGGCGTTGAGAGTGCGCCGGTCGCTGACGATTCGGACGCAGTCGAGTTGGACGCCTTGTTCGCCGACGCGGCGGTTGAAGAGGAAGTCGCGCCGGAAGCGGTCGTTGGCGCAGAAGACGAAGCGGTTGTTTCGGAAGAGGAATTGCCGGTCGTCGATTCGCCGGTTGCGGACGAGTTGGAAGTCGTCGAGCTGGACGCTTTGTTCGCCGACGCGGCGATTGAAGAGGAAGTCGCGCCGGAAGCGGTCGTTGGCGCAGAAGACAAAGCGGTTGTTTCGGAAGAGGAATTGCCGGTCGTCGATTCGCCGGTTGCGGACGAGTCGGAAGTCGTCGAGCTGGACGCTTTATTTGCCGACGCGGCGGTTGAAGAGGAAATCGCGTCGGTTGCGGTCGTCGGCGTTGAGGGCGAAACGGTAGCTGACGATTCGGACGCCGTCGAGCTGGACGCTTTGTTAGCCGACGCGGCGGTTGAAGAGGAAGTCGCGTCGGTTGCGGTTGCCGACGAGCCGAAAGTTGTCGCGTTGGACGCGGAAGTCGGCGCAGAAGACGAAGCGGTTGTTTCGGAAGAGGAATTGCCGGTCGTCGATTCGCCGGTTGCGGACGAGTCGGAAGTCGTCGAGCTGGACGCTTTGTTCGCCGACGCGGCGGTTGAAGAGGAAGTCGCGCCGGTTACGGTTGCCGACGAGACGGAAGTTGTCGCGTTGGACGCGGAAGTCGGCGTCGAAGACGAAGCGGTTTTGCCGGTCGCCGATTCGCCGGTCGCTGACGATTCGGACGCCGACGAGCCGGACGCTTTGTTCGCTGACGCGGCGATTGAAGAGGAAGTCGCGCCGGAAGCGGTTGCCGACGAGCCGAAAGTTGTCGCGTTGGACGCGGAAGTCGGCGCAGAAGACGAAGCGGTTGTTTCGGAAGAGGAATTGCCGGTCGTCGATTCGCCGGTTGCGGTTGCTGACGAGTTGGAAGTCGTCGAGCTGGACGCTTTGTTTGCTGACGCGGCGGTTGAAGAGGAAGTCGCGTTGAAAGCGGAAGTCGGCGTTGACGGCGAAGCGGACGCGGTCGTTGAAACGGAAGTCGCGCCGGACGCGGAAGTCGGCGTTGACGGCGAAACGGTTGCTGATTCGGACGTCGAATTTGACGCTTTGTTTGCTGACGCGGCGGTTGAAGAGGAAGTCGCGTTGGACGCGGAAGTCGGCGTTGACGGCGAAGCGGTTGCTGATTCGGACGTCGAATTTGACGCTTTGTTTGCTGACGCGGCGGTTGAAGAGGAAGT
>JAFSDX010000106.1 GCA_017436025.1 Thermoguttaceae bacterium | reverse complement strand
GGCGGTTTCGGCGGCGGCCCGGGCGGAGGCGGCTTCGGCGGCGGCGCGTTCGGCGGCGAAGACGGCGGTCGAGGCGGACGCGGCGGTCGCGGCGGGATGGACTCCGGTCGCGGCGGCGGCAACTCCGGCGGCAACCAATCGATCGGCGGCGGTATGGGCGGCGGTCGTATGGGCGGCATGGGCGGCGGCATGGGCGGTCGTCGCGGCGGCGGTATGTTCTCGATCGCGCCGAACAAAACGCACAAAGAAGCGGTTCGCACCGTCTGCCTCGAACACGGCAAAAAAGAGCCGCGCTCGACGGTCAAATACACGATCGTCCCGATCGACTCCTACACCGACAACAAAACGACGCAAGTCCTTTGCGAAATGCTCGGCGATAAAGACCTCGACCAAAACGCGGTTCAAGTCGCGGTTTGGAGCGCGGAAAACGGGATGACGATGGAAGAACTCGCCGCGAAGACCCGTCAAACCTCGCGCAACAACCCGGTCGAATCGTACTTCAAACCGGGCGAACTCCAACTCGGCGCCGAACTCCTCGCGCAAGCGAACGGTCGCGCCAAGGTCGTCGAAGAAGTCGAAAAAGCGCAAGCCGACCTCGAAAACTACAAGCCGGAAAAAACCGACGACACGATCGAACGCTTGACCGAACAAGTTTTGAGCGAATGATCTCGTTTTCAGGTTTAACCGAATAATCGAACGACGCGGAGCCGCCCGGTTTCGCGTCGTTTTTTTACGTCTCGTTTCGGGGCGACGCTTCAAACCAACGCTTTTCCAACCTCCGCGTTTTCCCCATTTTAACGCAAGCATTGAGCGCAACCGCTCCGCCGCGCTCTTAGCAATTCTTCCCAACCGCCGCGCCTTCTCTATTTTAACGCTATTCCCTGGGCGCCCGCCCTCGCCGCGCTCTTTTTTCGCCGATTTTCGAAAATTCGCGCTCCGACGTTTGACAAACGCCGCTCGACTTGGTATCCTTAACGGTATCGAACGCCCCGCTTCCCGACGAAGCGTCGCCGCGTTTTACGCATTTTCGCTATCTTACCGTTTCCCCTTATTTCCCGCAAAGGAGCGCGCTATGTCGACGCAAAACCGCGATTTTTCCCGTCGCAACTTTTTGAAAACCGGAACGCTTTTAAGCGCGAGCGCGCTCGGCGGCTTGGCCCCGTTCGAAACGCTTGCGTCGCCCGCCTTCGCCGCGCCGAATCCGGAAGCGGAGAGCGCCGACGCCCCGAAGTTCGTTAAAGCGGTTCCGGTTTGGGCCGCCGGTCGCGAAAAGGAAATGAACGTTACGCTCGTTTTTGTCGCTAATTTCGACCTCGCCGACGCGGAAGCGGCAAATCGTATTATTCTCCGCTCGACCGGTTCGACGATTATGCGCGTCCGCGTCAACGGCAAATTCGCCGGTTACGGCCCGGCGCGCGGCCCGCACGGTTGGTTCCGCGTCGACGAATGGAAAATCGGCGCCTTCCTGCGACCGGGCCAAAACAGCGTCGTTATCGAAGTCGCCGGTTACAACTCGAACAGCTATTACCATCTCGACCAACCGTCGTTCCTGCAAGCGGAAATCGTCGACGGCGCCGGAAACGTTCTCGCCGCGACCTCCGCCGACAAGTCCGCCTCGTCGTTCGTCGCCGTCGAAAACAAAACGCGCCTTCAAAAGGTGCAACGCTTCAGCTTCCAACGTCCGTTTATCGAAGTTTACGATTCCGGTCGCGACCCCGATCCGAACGGCGTCGAACTCGCCGAGCAACCGGCGGTCAAATACCTCCCGCGCCGCGTTCCGCAACCGGAGTTCGCGATGATCGAACCGAAGGCTTGGGGCCCGACCGGCAAAGTAACGCGCCGCGAAAAGCTCGAAAATCCTTGGCGCGACCGTTCGCTGGTCAATATCGGCCCGAAACTCAAAGGTTATAAGCTCGACGAACTCGAAATCGTTCTCTCGGACGAAATCCAACGCCTCGACACGACGTTCGACGCTTCTGCGAAACCGCTCGCGGTCGACTCCGTTTACAAGGCCGGGGACGCGCAAGTCGTCGACTTCGGCGCCAACTACTGCGGTTTCTTCGGCTTCGAACTCGAAGCGGCGTCCGAAGGCGCCAAAATCGCGATCACGTTCGACGAAATCGCGACAGAAAACGGCGACGTCAACTTCCTTCGCCTCGGAACTTGCTCCGCGATCCAATGGACAATTCCCGCCGACGGCGCCCCCAATCAAACGATTTCTTTCTCCGGTAAGCCGCTTCGTCTCGAAGCGTTCGAGCCGCACTGCGCCCGTTACGCGAAAATCTTCTGTCTCGAAGGTTCGTTCACACTGAAGAAATTCTACCTCCGCGAATACGCTTACCCGGCGATTCGCGAAGCGGCGTTCGCTTGCGCCGACAAACGCCTCGAAGAAATCTACCGCGCCGCGATTTTGACGTACCGCGAAAACGCCGTCGACGCCTTCACCGACTGCCCGCACCGCGAACGCGCCGGTTGGCTCTGCGACAGCTTCTTCACCGCCCGAACCGCGTTCGACCTGACCGGCAAAACCGACGTCGAGCAAGCGTTCTTTGAAAACTATCAACTTCCGGAAAAATTCGAGTTCCTCCCGGACGGCATGCTCCCGATGTGCTACCCGGCCGACCACAACGACGGGATTTACATCCCGAACTGGTCGCTTTGGTTCGTCGCGGAGTTGGAGGAATACGCGCTCCGCTCCCCCGACCGCTCGACGATTAACGGCCTGCGACGCCGCGTCGAAAAACTCTTCAAGTTCTTCGAGAAATACGAGAACTCGGACGGGCTCCTCGAAAAGCTCGAAAGTTGGGTCTTCGTCGAATGGTCGGCGGCGAACAATTTCGTTCAAGACGTAAACTACCCGAGCAATATGCTTTACGCGGCGGCGCTCGACGCGGCGGGACGCATTTACGGCGTCGACGCTTGGCGCTCGAAGGCGGCGAAAATCCGCGCGAAAATCGTCGAGCAATCGTTCGACGGCGAGTTCTTCGTCGACCGCGCCGTCCGCAAGGAAGACGGAACGCTCGAAATTTTGCGCGACCGCACCGAAGTTTGCCAATATTTCGCGTTCTTCTTCAAGACCGCGACGCCGGAATCGCACCCGAAACTTTGGGCGACGCTCCTCGACGAGTTCGGCCCGAACCGCGTCAAAGAGGGCGGCCATCCGGAGATTCACAAAGCCAACTCCTTTGTCGGCAACGTGTTGCGACTCGAACTCCTTGCGACGGCGAACCGCGGCGACCAACTCCTCGAAGAATCGGTCGCGTACAACCTCTATATGGCGGAGCGCACCGGCACCCTTTGGGAAAACGACTCGCCGCACGCCAGCTGCGACCACGGCTTCGCGTCGCACGTCGTTCGCCTCTTCCACCGCGACGTCGCCGGGATTTACGCCGTCGACGCGGTTGGGAAAAAGATCGCGATTCGCCTGCCGAAAATCGACCGTCTCGCTTGGGCGAGCGCGACGCAACCGGTTCCGGGCGGCTCGATCAAGATTCGTTGGGAAAAGAAAGACGGCAAGCTGTCGTATACGCTCGAAACGCCCGCCGGATACGACGTTGCGATCGACAACGCGAGCGGTTTGGAAGCGGTTCGCCGCTAACGCCGCCGGTTGAACGCGCTCCCGCGACGCGCCGTCGCTCGGTCGTTCTCGGGAGCGTTCCATTCTAACCGCTTAAAAATCAAGCCGTTCGGGTTGCCGAGCGGCTTTTTTTTGCAAAAAACTTCAACGACGCGCCGTCGCCGCTTGATTTTCTCGACGCCGCGCGTTATACTAAAGACGTCGACGCTAAAAGACGTCGACGCTAAAAAGGTCGACGAGCTAACGCCGTCGACGCCGGACGCGTCGCTTTCCCGTTGTTTTTCTCTTTACGAAGGAGAGCCCGATGAACGCCCAATTCCCCGCCCTCGCCGCCGCGATTTGCAATCGAGCGCAACAAGTTATCCCGAACTGGTCTCGCGACGATATTTACGTCGTCTTTTTCGCGCTCGACTTCGAAGACGCCGACCTCGCCGCGCCGACGGTAACGCTCGGGTTCAACACCGAAGCGGAGGTCAAACGGACGCTTCGCGACGTCGGCGACGAAGCGGAAGCGCGTTGGTTCGGCGGTTGTCTCCTCGCCGAACGTCAAAAGGGGTTTTGCGAGTTCGGGCCCGATTTCTTCGAGGAAGTCGTCGAAACGCTCGGCTTGACCGACGCGGACGACGCCGACGAAGACGCTTGGGACGCGCTCTCCGAAAAAGCCGAACGCGCGATGAAAGAACTTCTCGTCGACGCGATTCGCCGACTTCGAGCGTCCGACGCGTTCGCCGCCAAGTTTGGGCCGGACGTTCCGGTTCTCATCGTCGACGAGTACGAAGAATGCGACTACTCGGCGGAAAACCTCGAGTTCAACCGCCAAGCGAACGACGGCGCGCTCCCGGACGAGTTCGTCGAATTTTACAACGAAATTCTCGGCGACGAATAACGTCCGTCCCGCCGCGCGCCGAACGGCTTCGGAGCGTCCGCCGCGTCGTTCGCCGACGTTGCGCGGCGAACGGTTCCGGAGCGTTCGAACGCCGTTTTCCCTTCGCACGTTAACGCTTTAACCCGTTAAATTTTCCCGTTTACCGACAAGGAGCCGCTCAAGTGTCGCCGGAATACGCCAAGAAAATAACGAAAAATCTCGCTTGGGAAGCGTTCGAGCAAATGAAACCGTTTCTTAAACGGGGGCAAGTCGACGAAGCGCTCGACGTTTTGCGTCGACTAAATATCGGCCCAAAAACGATTTACGGCGAAAACGGTCGCGCTTTTTTCAAGCTGGTTATCGATTACGCGAACGATGAAACCGGCGCGCTCAGGGCGGCGTATCTCGAGTTAATGTCGGCGCTTCTCGACGCCGGAGTCGACGTCGACCGCCAAGACAAATACTCGCAAACGCTTTTAAGCGAAGCGCTTGCGGACGGCGACGCCGAAATTTGCCGCCTCCTGCTCGACCGCGGCGCGTCGACGGAAATTACGAACGAATACGGCGAAACCTCGCTCTTTTACGCGTTTCGAACATTCGACGCCCGCGCCGATTCGCCGAAAGCGCGCAACGCAACGCAAATTCTCGAAGCGGTCGTTCTCGCCGGAGCCGACGTCGACCGCCCGCTCGTCGACCATCGGGAAGCCGACGGCGCCGAGCCTCATCGCTGGGGTTCGGCGCGACGTTTGACGGCGCGGCAATACGCCGAATCGCTCCCGGAAGACGATTTGCGCCGTCGAACTTTCTTCGCCGCGCTCGAAAAACGCGACGCCGCGAAAACCGCGTCGGAAAATTAAACGCCGCCGCCCTTTCCCGCTTCGGAAAAACCGCTCGCGCCAAACGCCGAAAAGCCCGCCGACTCCGCGTCGACCGGGCTTTTTTCGCGCCGAAGTTCGGCGTTTTTTTGTTTTTGCGTCCGATTCCCGTTCGCGACTTCGCTCAAACGCCTTATTCCCTCTAACTTTCGCAACTTCGCTATTCCCTCGTCCCAATCCCCGTTCGCAACTTCGCTATTCCCTCAATCTTCGCAACTTAGCCCCAACGCGCCATTTTCCCAACTTCTTTGCGACTCCCCGTTCTTCTTAACTTCTTCGCGATTTTTCCCAAACGCCTTCTTTCCCTTAACTTCGCCGCTTGTCGCAAGAAACTAAAAAACGGAGAGCGACGCAAAATCGCTCTCCGTTTGTTCGACGGGAAGAACCGTTCAAACGCCGTTTATCAGTCGGCGTACCAGTTCGAACCGGCGAAAGTAACGTTGTAATCGTTCAACTCGGCGGAAAGTTCGACGTCGTTTTCGAGCGTCGCCCACGGGTTGACGAGAATACCGCCGGCGACCGACGCGACGGCGCTGTTCGAAACGCGAACCAGCGAGTCGCCTTGAACCGAAGCCGGAACGACGTATTCCGGAGTCGCGACCGCGCCGCCGAGAATCGCGTCGAGGTTGCAGTCGGCTTTCTTCGCGAGGTTTTCGCGAACGATCAACGCGGCGACGAGCGCGACGTCCATGCAGTTTTTCGCTTCGGCGAAGATCGGCTCGGCCTTGGCGAGTTCGTTATAACGACGGGTCATATTTTTCGCCCAACGGTTCGCGGCGGCGTCGGTTTTGCCGGTCGCTTTGCGGGAACCGTCTTTCGCGATCGCTTCGCGTTCGGTCAGAACGGCGACGGAGGAATCGGAAACCTTCCACACGAGCGAATCGGCGTCGCGATAGACCGTTTCGTATTGCGGTTCCATCCAGAAGCGTTGCCCGTAAGCGGCGCTCCCGCGTTTGACCATCGAGAAATAGCTCGCGAAGTTTTTGATTTCCGCTTCGTCGAAACCGAGGCTGAGGCGCTTCATACGGTAGTCGGCGGCGGCCAAGACGTTCGCGACGCGGCTGTCGCTCGGGACGCCTTGGAGGGTAACGTTCATTTGGCCCATCGCGGCGGCGAGTTCTTCCGCCGGCGCCGGCATTTGAAGCGCGGTCAAGCGGGCGATCGCTTCGCGGGTCGGGTCGATCGAGCAGGAGATCGGCGAAACTTTGCCGCCGTTCCAAGCGCTCGAAACGGCCATCAGGTCTTCGAGGCGAAGAACCGGTTTGCCGCTTTTCTTACCGACGAGCGTTCCGCAATCGGAAACCGTCCACGGTTCCGCCGGGCCGACGAGGTAAATATCGTTTTCTTCCGGAACCGCGACGACGTATTCGATCGCCGTCAAACCGCCGAGGCAGCGCGCCGCTTCCGGGATTTCGACGTTCTTCGCTTCGCATTCGGCGACCAACGCGTTCAGACGTTTGAGCGAGATTTTGCGTTCTTTCGCCGGAGCTTGAAGATCGCTCGGGATTTCGGCCATCTTCGCGGCGACGTCGGCGCTCAGCTCTTGAACGTTCGCGTTGCGGAGAACGCGGTTCGCGTCGACCATAAAACCGCCGACCGCTTCGCGATAACCCCAACGAAGTTCGCGAATAGTTTCGCTGTCTTCGTCATCGTCGTCATCGTCGTCGGTGTTGTTGTTATTATCGTTATCGTTATCGTCATCGTCGTCGGCGAACGCGCAGGAAACCGGATTCCACGCCGTCGGGGTCGTCGTCGCGACGAAACCGACAAACAAGAGCGCGCACATAAGCGTTTTCAGCGCGACGGCGAGCGCCGAATTGGACGAGCGAAGCAGCGAGACGCTAGTTACTTTCATTTTTTTTCCTCTGTCAAGTTCTTCCTATCGCGTTGCGCGCCGACAGGCCCGCCGCGTTGGCGACGGCTCGGCGCGTTCGAAAGCGCGCGTCGGCGTTTAGGGTTCGCCGCCGGGACGCGACGGAACGGCTCGGACGCTCCTTCTCCCGGCTATTTTAATAGATTAACCGGAAAACGTCGATTTTACAAGGATATTTTTGAAAAAATTAGCGTTTTCCGACAAGTTTTCGCCGCGCGCCTCTCTTAATCGCGACAATCCCGCTATTCTACCTAACCGTCCGAAACGTTCCCTCAAACTCAAGAGACGTCAAAACCAAACAAAAGCGCCCAGACGTCCCGCCTTTCCCATATTATACGCCGACTCCGGCGGCGCGCAAGGCGGCGCGCCCCGATTTCCGTCCGTTTTCTCAAAAAAACGCTTCGTTTCGAAAACAATTCTTTACTTTCGCCGCGTTCTGTGTTATACTTAACGCTACGGAAGCGCGCGGTTTACGGACGCCGACGACAATAAAGTTCGCGTATTCCCACCAACTTACCCATTTCCCCTATTTTAACGTCGTCGGCGCCACGACGCCCGCCTTCGCTTTCCCGCCCAACGTTACCCTATATATTAATAAGGACAATTCCGATGAAACGCTCCCTCGGCGCGTTTGCGCTCGCGGTTCTCTTGTCTCTCGGTTCGGTCGCGCCCGTCTCGGCGCAACAGTTCCCGGGGAACAACAACGACCGCCCCGTCAACACGATCGAATCGGTTCGCCGCGCGATCGACGATATGATCTCGCAGTTTGCCGACGATTACCCGAACGGCGAAAAATACCTCGCGGAACTCGCCGAACTCGAAAAAGCGGAAGTGAAAGACGCCGCTTGGGAAGCGAAGTTCGCCGCGTTCCGTCGCAAAGCGCTCCTCGAAAATCCGGCGCTCGACGACCTCGAACTTCTCGTCGTCCGTTCGAACCGTCTCCCGGCGGTCGGCGACAACTTCATGACGATCGACAAAGTCCCGAAGGGCGGCTGGAACTGCGAACTCGGCGTTCTCTCCGATTTGCGCTCCGAAAAGCCGACGTTCACGCCGATTTACAAACCGACGAACGGCTCGCCGATTCTCGAACCGGAACTCCACTGGGACGGGAACCGCGTTATGTTCACCGCCGTTTCCGACGACAACAAACGTTGGGCCGTCTTCGAAGTCGACGTCGAAGGAAAGAACCTGAAAACGCTCTCGCCGACCGACCAGCCGGACGTCGACTTCTTCGACTCCTGCTACACGCCGGAAGGGCAAGTGATCGCCTGCTCGAACGCCGGCAAGCAAGGGCTCCCCTGCATCAACGGCTCCGACCCGATGGCGAACATCTACTCCATCGACCCGGAAACGAAGAAAACGCGCCAACTCACCTTCGAACAAGACTCCGACTGGCACCCGACGCCGTTGAAAAACGGACGCATTATGTATTTGCGTTGGGAATATAGCGACATTATGCACTATTACAGCCGCATCTTGTTCCACATGAACCCGGACGGCACGAACCAAGCGGAACTTTACGGCTCCGGCTCGCTCTTCCCGACCGCGTTCAAACACGCTCGCGAATTCCCCGATTCGTCGAAAATCGTCGGCGGCGGCTCCGGCCACCACGGTCGCGGCGACGTCGGGCGTCTTCTCATCATCGACCCGACGATCGCCCGCAAATATCCGTTCCGCTTCGACCCGCCGTCGAAGGAATGGGGCCCGGAAAACACCCAGCTCGACGTTCACCCGCGAATCTTCCCGACCGAAGAAACCGGCTTCGTTTGCGAAATCCCGGGCTACGGTCGCGACGTCGAAGGGAACGTCCTCGACATGCAGTCGACCGGCTTGAAATACAACTTCGTCTTCCCGTATCCGCTTTGCGAGAACTACATTCTCGTCAACTGCGAAATCGCCGGCGCGCCCGGAACTTACGGCCTTTACCTCGTCGACACGTTCGACAACATGACGCCGATCTCCGTCGTCGAAAAAGAAGGCTTCTTCTTCCCGACGCCGCTCGTCGAACGCGACCTCCCGCCGACCCTTCCGAACCGCGTCGTCGAAGGCGAAAAAGAAGCGACCGTCTTCATCACCGACGTTTACAACGGTTTCGGCACGAAAGACGTTCCGCGCGGCGAAATCGCCGGACTGAAAATTTTCGCCTATCACTTCGCCTACCTGCGCACCGGCGGTCACGAATCGGTCGGCGTCCAAAGCAGTTGGGACATTAAGCGCCTCCTCGGTTACGTTCCGGTCGAAAAGGACGGCAGCGCGTTCTTCAAAATTCCGGCGAACACGCCGCTGGCGATTCTTCCGGTCGACAAAGACGGCGCCGCGATTCAGCTCTTCCGCAGCTGGTTCGTCGGGATGCCGGGCGAAAACGTCAGTTGCAACGGCTGCCACGAGTCGCAACTCGACGCGACCCCGTCCGTCTTGACCGAAGCGTCGCGCCGCGAACCGAGCGAAATCCAAGAATACTTCGGCCCGGCGCGGTCGTTGACGTTCGAACTCGACCTTTACCACCGCGTCGTTAAAAAGTTCTGCGTCGGTTGCCACGACGGTTCGAAAGACGACCGCCCGAGCTTCGCCGACGCGTCGAAGGCTTACCACGCTATTCACCCGTTCGTTCGCCGCCCGGGTCCGGAAACCGACATGGACGTTCTCCCGCCGTACGAATATCACGCGTCGACGAGCGAACTGATCCAAATGCTCGAAAAGGGCCACTACAACGTCAAACTCGACGACGAAGCCCATCGCCTCCTCGTCAACTGGATCGACTTCAACGCGCCTTGGCGCGGCAAGTGGGGGAACGAGCCGGAAGCGAAACGCCGCCTCGAACTCTCCGCGCTTTACGCCGACTCCGCCGCGGTCGACGTCGAAAACGAATACGACCGCTTGCTGAAAGAAATGCAAGCCAAACCGGCGCCGGAATTCGTCCAACCGCCGAAATACGAAGCGCCGACCGACAAACTCGGCGACGATTGGGCGTTCGACGAAGCGAAAGCGAAAGCGATGCAAGAAGCCGCGCTCGCCGGCGGCGCCCCGGTCAAAACGGTCGAACTCGCCGACGGCGTTAAGATCGAATTCGTCCGCGTTCCGGCCGGTAAATTCGTTATGGGTTCGCTCGACGGTTACGCCGACGAAAACCCGCGCGCCGTCGTCGAAATCAAAAAGCCGTTCTGGATGAGCAAAACGGAAATCACGAACGCGCAATACGGCGCTTTCGACCCGGAACACGACACGCGCTACATCGAAGAACACGGGAAAGACCACATCGTCCCGGGTTACATCGCCAACCACGCGAACCAACCGGTCGCCCGCGTCTCTTGGAACGAAGCGCAAAAGTTCGTCGAATGGCTGAACGAAGAAAAGGGCGTCAAAGCCGCTCTTCCGACCGAAGCGCAATGGGAATGGGCCGCGCGCGCCGGGAACGCCTCGAAGTTCTACTTCGGAACCTTCGACGCCGATTTCTCGAAGTTCGCGAACCTCGCGGGCGCCGAGCGTCGCAAGCTCTACACGACTTGGGAAAGCGGCGCGACGATTCACCTTCGCCGCGATTATCCGGCCGACAGCGTCTTCCCGCTCCGCGACGACCGCTTCGCCGACAAATGGTTCACGGTCGATTACGTCGCCCAATACGCGCCGAACGCTTGGGGCCTTAGCGATATGATCGGGAACGTCGCCGAGTGGACGCGCTCCGACTACGCCGCCTATCCTTACGTCGACGGCGACGGACGCAACGCTCTCGACGCGAAAAACCGCAAGACGGCGCGCGGCGGCTCTTGGGCCGACCGTCCGAAAGTCGCGGGCTCTTCGTTCCGTCAAGGCTACCTGCCTTGGCAAAAAGCGCACAACGTCGGCATTCGTCTGATCATCGAAGACTGACGCGCTACCTAAGCTCGACGCGCCGTTCAAGGCAAACCTTGGCGGCGCGTCGTTTTTTCCGCTTTGCACGCATTCGCCCCGTTAGCGCTTTACATTAAGGAGACGTTATTAATATGCAACGCCAACTCGACTTAAACCGCCGTCGTTTTTTGACGGTCGGCGCCGGAACCGCTCTCGCCGCGACGCTCGGCGCTCCGCAAACGTCGCAAGCCGCAACCGCGCCGGAAACGCCGTCGAACGCGACCGTTAAATTCAGTCTTTTCGCCGACTTGCACCACTGCCCGGGTTCGTTTTACTCGGAGGCGCCGCGCCGCTTAAAGGAAATCCAAGAGCGCGCCGTTCGCGAAAAATGCTCGTTCATCATCCACTGCGGCGACTTCTGCCACAACCCGAAAAAAGAGCGCGAGTTCGTCGAAAGTTACCAAAACTTCGAAATTCCGAGCTACCATACCTGCGGCAACCACGACTTCGACGGCTGTTCCGACGCGGAAACGTTCGCCGCGTACAAGCTCGACAAAGGCTACTATTACTTCGACCGCGACGGCTTCCGCTTCGTCGTCTTGGACGGCAATTATTTCCGCAACGACGACGCTACTTTCACGCACTACGCGAACGGCAACTACTTCAAATACAAGGGTTCCGCGATTTCGATTATCCCGCCGGAACAGCTCGCTTGGTTCGCCGAAACGCTCGCGACGTCGCCGTTCCCCTGCGCGACGTTCATTCACCAAAGTTTCGAGCGCGAACGCGGCGGCGTCGCCAACTGGCGCGAAATCCGCGAAATCATCGACGGCGTCAACGCGAAGAACCCGGGTCGCGTCCGCCTCTGCTGCAACGGGCACCACCACCGCGACTTCGTCCGCATTTTGAACGGCGTCGTTTACTTCGACGTCAACTCGACGACGCACGAATGGCTGAACGTCCGGCACAACCTCTTCCCGAAAGAGCTTTGCGACCAAGCGGACAATATGAACCACACGGTTCTCTTCAACGACCCGGTTCACGCGGTCGTTACGATGAGCGCGGACGGAACGCTTAAAATCGACGGAATGGAAAGCTCGATGTTTATGGGCGTTACGACCGAAAAAGCGGGCGCGAATTTCGCCGACTCGAGCGGGCGACCGGTTACGCCGAGCGTTCAATCGTTCAACGCGAAATTCGCGTATTGACGCATTCGCCGCCGGACGCCTGTTCGAAACGCTCGACGTTTCATCGCTAACGACCGAAAAAGCGGGCGCGAATTTCGCCGACTCGAGCGGGCGACCGGTTACGCCGAGCGTTCAATCGTTCCAGGCGAAATTCGCGTACTGACCTTTCGCGCCGCCCGCCGCCCGTTCGAAACGCTCGACGTTTCATCGCTAACGACCGAAAAAGCGGGAGCGAATTTCGCCGACGCGAGCGGGCGACCGGTTACGCCGAGCGTTCAATCGTTCAACGCGAAATTCGCGCGTCGACGCTTTCGCCGTTTGTCGCGTGCGCCGCGCGGTTCCGCCCGTTCGCAACGCTCGCATTTAACGTTCGCTTTTTGCTTACCGCAACGCGCCGCAATTTTCTCGCCGACAAAAGCGCGCCGTCTTCCCCTACAACCCATTTTATCCATTTTTTCCTCTTATTTTATTAAAAATCGTCTAAAATTCTATTTTTTATCTTGCAATTGGCGAACCAAACGGGTAGACTTAAAGCGTCGCGCTATATGACGACGCCGTCGACGCGTTTTTCGCTCTCCTAGCGAACGCCGTCGACGCCGCCGCGAACGGTCGCGGTTCGTCGTTCGCCCCGGTCGACGCCGTTTGAGTCGAGCGGTTCGCGCATCTCCTCAAAACCAATTTTCCGGAGACCTTAGGATGAAATTTTTCGACGCTTCCCGTTACGCTTCCCCGTTGCGTAAAGCCCTCGCTAAAAAAGAGAACGCGCCGCGCAGCCTGCGCTTTGAAACCTTGGAAAATCGCGCGCTTTTGAGCGTTACGCCGCTCGACGAGCTTCAAGCGGCGGTCGCGAGCGCCGAAATCGCCCCGGCGCAAACCGTCGAAACGCCGACCGTCGACCTCTCCGCGCTCGCCGTCTCGAACGCGACGCTCGAAAACGTCGTCGAAACCGAGTCGAACGACACGCTCGAAACCGCGCAAGACCTCGGCTTGCTGACCCAAACGACGACGGTCGAAGCGGTCGCCAACACGCGTCTTAACAGCGACTATTATAAAGTAACCTTCGAAGTCGACGGCGCCCAGGAACACTCGATCGTTCTCGCCCCCGCGTGGATTAAACCGACCGACAAAACGGCGATCAATCTGAATCTCTTCCTGCTCGACGAAAACGGCGAGCCAATTGCAAGCTCGACGTACGGCAACGTCGCGCAAGAATCGATTTCACTCAACGGCGTTAAGGCGGGAACGTATTATATTCACGTCGCGCAAGCCGGTTCCGGCGCCACTTTCGATCACGACGGCGAGGGGAACTACACCCTGACGATTACCCCGCCGGCGATTCCGCAAGACGATTACGAAGAAAACGACAAGCTCGTAGACGCTTACGATCTCGGCGTTCTCGGCTCGACGACGCTCGACGCGTTAACCGGTCTGAACCAAGAATACGACTATTTCAAATTCACGACCGCGGGAACCGCCGACGAAACCCACTTCGTCGAAATGTCGTACGCGCAAGCCGCCCACGCGAACCTTACGCTGGCGCTCTTGGACGCCCAAGGCAACGTTATCGCGAACTACGCGGAAATTGCGACGACGAAAAAAATCGCGCTTAAAAACGCGAACGGCGATTATTTGCCGGCGGGCGACTACTACGTCCGCGTCTGCAACGTCGACACGGAAGCGAACGCGGCGATCGCCTACTCGCTCCAAATCGAAGCGCCGAGCGTCGCCCCCGCCGCGCCGACGAACTTCAAAACGAACGCCAACGAATCGGCGGACGACGCGTCGCTCCTCGTCAAAAACGAAACGACGCTCGTTTGGGACAACGTTTACGGCGAAACCGGCTACGAGCTCCGCTACGCGACCGACGTCGACGCGACCGACGACGAAACCGATTGGAGCGAAACTCAAGCGTTCGCCGCCGACGTTACGACGTTCGACACGGGCGCGCTCGCTTACGGAACCGCGTACAAATTCCAAATCCGCGCCGTCAACCAATTCGGCGAATCCGCTTGGACCGAAGTCAAATTCACGACGGTCGACGCGCCGGAACCGCCGACCGGCTTGAAAGCGTCGGTTCTCGACGCCGAAAACCGAACGGTTACGCTGACTTGGGACGACCTCGCCAACGAACTCGGCTACGTCGTCGACCTCCTCGACGCCGACGGCGCCGTCGTCGCGCAATCCGACCGCCTCGCCGCCGATACGACGACCTGGACGACGCCCGCGCTCGCGCTCGGAACGACCTACCAATTCCAAGTTACCGCGATCAACAACGCCGGCGACGCGACGAGCGAACTCTTCTCCTTCACGACCGAAAACGTCCCGACCGTCCAACCCGTTTTGACCGCGACGGTCGCTCCGTCGACGACCGCCCCGACCGCGACGCTGAAATGGGGCGCCGTCGAAACCGCGACCCGATACGTCGTCGAACAACTCGTCGTCGACGGCGAAACGGCGACCTGGACGGCGGTTCAAACGCTCGAAAACGGCGAAACCGAATGGACGACCGCCGTCGAAGCGAACGCGGCCTACTCTTACCGCGTCGTCGCCGCGAACGCCTACGGCTCCGGCGTCCCGTCGGAAGCGGTCGCATTCACCCCCGACGCCGTGTCGACGGTCGTTACGACGCTCGCCGACGAAGTCGACCCGAGCGACGGCGAAATCAGCCTCCGCGAAGCGATTTCCTACGCCGAAACGGGCGCGACGATTACGTTCGACGAAACGCTGAAGGGCGGAACGATTACGCTCGCCGGAACGCAACTCGAAATTACGAAGGGTCTTACGGTCGACGCGTCCGCGCTGTACGACGCCGAAAACGACGCGCCGGGCCTGACGCTCGACGCGAACAAAGAAAGCCGCGTTCTTTACGTTAACGTAAACACGCCGGAAAACACTATGGTCACGTTAATTGGCTTGGAAATTACCGGCGGTTACGCGAGTATCTATAACACCTCCGCCTCCGGTAACGGCGGCGGCGTGTACGCAAGCACTGGCGTAACGTTCGCCAACTGTTTAATTCGCGCCAATACAGCGGAATCCTACGGCGGCGGCGTTTATTACGACACAACGACGAATTTTACCGACTGTGTTATCGCCGAGAATATATGTGGAGCCAATGGCGGCGGCGTGTACGCCTCCTATGGAATCGCAACATTCGCCAATACGTTGATCAGCGGCAATACGGCGGAATACGACGGCGGCGGCGTTTACGCCGACGGTCTAACGACGTCGTTCATCAAATGCACTATTACCAATAATCTTGCGAAACGGTACGGCGGTGGTTACGCCGTTGCCGACAGCGGAACAACAACATTTGTAAATAGCGTTATTTCAAATAATACGTCGACTATTTTAGGCGGCGGTATTTACGTTGGTTCCGGCTCGACAACGGTTACCAATAGCGTTATTAGCAATAACGCGTCGGAATCGGGAGGCGGTCTTTATGTTAATTCCTCAACGTTATCGACGCTTCAAAACACGCTTGTCGTACTCAATAAGGGCACAACCGGCAACGACGTCTATGTCAACACGACTGGAGGCGCGAACGCTTACAACACGCTTTCGAGTTATTCCAATTGGGCGAACGCGGACGAAGAAGGCGTCGTCAACTACGTCTACGACGCGACGCAACCGCTCTTTACGGACGCGCCGGAAGGCGATTACACCCTCGCCGACGGTTCGCAAGCGCTCAACAAGGGCGATAACGCCTACGTCCCCGAAACGCTTACGACCGACTTGGCCGGGAACCCGCGCCTTTCCGGTCGAGTCGACCTCGGCGCCTACGAGTTCCAAGGCGTCGCGACGACCGCTCCGACCGGCTTGACCGCGACCGTCAACCCCTCGACCGCTCCGACCGCGACGCTGAAATGGAACGCCGTCGTCTCCGACGCAATCGCCGAAACCGTCGCCGGTTACGAAGTTACGCTTTACCAAATCGAAGCCGACGGAACCGTCGTCGCGTTCGAACCGCAAACCGTTACGGACGCGACTTATACGACGGAAACGCTCGACTTCGGCGGAACCTACTACTTCGAAGTCGCCGCCGTCAACGCCTACGGCAAATCCGAAGTCGCGAAATCCGACAACTTTACCGTCGGAAACGTCCCGGCGCAACCGACCGACTTGACCGCCGATCTCGACGAAGTCGCCCTGACCGCGACGCTGACTTGGGTCGATAACGCCTCCGCCGAAACCGGTTATCGCGTCGAACTCCAAACCCAAAACGCCGACGGCGAAATCGTTTGGGAAACCGTCGACAATCTCGACGCCGCCGTCGAATCTTGGGCGACCAACGTCGCCGTCGACACGACTTATCGCTATCGCGTCGTCGCTTGGAACGCTTACGGCGAAACCGCGTCCGAAACGGTCGAAGTCGTCGTCGAAAACGTCCCGACCGCTCCGACCGGCTTGACCGCCGATCTCGACGAAGTCGCTCTGACCGCGACGCTGTTCTGGGCCGATAACGCCTTCAACGAAACCGGTTATCGCGTCGAACTCCAAACCCAAAACGCCGACGGCGAAACCGTTTGGGAAACCGTCGACAATCTCGACGCCGACGTCAAAACTTGGTCGACCGACGTCGCCGTCGACACGACTTATCGCTACCGCGTCGTCGCTTGGAACGCTTACGGCGAAACCGCGTCCGAAACGGTCGAAGTCGTCGTCGAAAACATTCCGGCGCAACCGACCGGCTTGGAATACGAGTTCAACCACGACGCGAAGAACGTGATTCTGACCTGGACCGCCGTCGAAGGCGCGGACGCCTACGTCGTCGAACAACTTGGCGCCGACGGCGAATGGACGCCCGTCGCGCCTCCGGTCGGCAATCCCGAAACGACCGAAACGACTTGGGAAAGCGGCGCGTTCGACTTCGGAACGTCGCACGCTTTCCGCGTCGTCGCGAAGAACGCCTACGGTTCCTCCGTCGCGTCGGACGCCGTTTCGTTTACGATTCAAGACGAACCGACGGTCGTTACGTCGCTCGAAGACGGCGAACTTAACCTCCTCGACGACGTTACCACGCTCCGCGAAGCGCTCCGCTTCGCTCAAGACGGCGCGACGATTACGTTCGCCGAAGACCTCCGCGGCGGAACGATCACGCTTACCGGCGGCCCGTTGAGCATTATGGAGAAAGAAATTTCGGTTAACGGTTTCGTCGACGAAACCGGCGCGCCGGAACTTACGATCGACGGCGACCATAAGGACATGATCTTCGTCGTCGCCAATACGCGCGCTTCGTTCTTCGGCTTGTCGGTCGTCAACGGTTACGCGAGCTACGCCAAATACGGCGGCGGCGCCGTCGGCGGCGGTTTCAGCGTCGGCAACGCTAACGCGACCTTTACGAATGTCGACGTGATCGGCTGCCACGCCGACGTTTACGGCGGCGGCATTTACATCGGGTGCAACGTCGAAGCTCCGGGCCAAGGCAAATCGACGTTGACGAACGTTCGCATTCTCGACAACGTTTCCGACAACGTTTCCGACAACGTTTCCGACAACGGCGAATCGTCGGGCTTAGGCGGCGGTCTGTACGCGACCGGCGGCTTTATGGGCGGCGAGATCGAAATGACGAACGTCGAGATCTCCGGCAACCAAGCGCGGGCCGACGGCGGCGGCGTCTTCCTTAACGACATTACGTCGACCTTGACGAACGTCAAGATTACCGACAACATCGCCCAAGGGAACGGCGGCGCTTTCTACGCCAACGCCCCCGACCATACTTTTATTTCCAACTTGACCGGCTACCCGTTGCTCCTGATCTCGACGAAGCTGACGAACGTCGAAATTACCGGCAACCAAGCGTATAAAGGCTTCGGTTTCTACGCCGACGAGTTCGACGTCGAAGAACTGTCGCTGCGCAACGTAACGCTCGCCGACAACGTCGGAACGCAAGAAGGCGCCTCCGGGGACGTTTACCTTACGAACGGCGTCGCGACGTTCTACAACTCGATCGTCGACGGCGACGTCCAAGGCGAAGAATACGCCGCGAACGCCTACAACACGCTTTCGAGTTACTCCGATTGGGCGAACGCGAACGAAGAAGGCGTCGTCAACTACGAAATCGACGCGACGAAACCGCTTTTCAAAGACGCGGCGAACGGTAATTACGCCCTCGCCGACGGTTCGCAAGCGCTTAATAGAGGCGATAACGCTTGGTTGAACGTTGAAGACGGAACCCCGTTCGTTACGACCGACTTAGCCGGTCATACGCGCGTCCTCAACGGAACGGTCGACCTTGGCGCTTACGAGGCGCCGGAAGACGCGGCAACGCTCGTTACGACAAGCGCGGACGTCGTCGACGCTTACGACGGCTTGATTTCGCTCCGTGAAGCGATTCAATACGCCAAAGCGGGGCAAACCGTTTCGTTTGCCCCAAACCTTAAAGGCGCGACGATCAAACTCGCCGGAGAAGAATTAAAGATCGATAAAGCTATCGCAATCAACGGCGGCGAAACCGGCGTTACGATCGACGCCAACGACAAGAGCCGAGTCTTCAACATTGGCGCCGGAACTGTTAACTCGCCGGTAACACTTGTCGGCTTAACGCTTACCGGCGGCTCCGCGAATTTAGGCGGCGGCGTTTACCTCCGCAAAGGTTCGGCGATTTTTACCAATATTTCAATCGTCGGCAACACGGTAGACTATAACGGCGGCGGACTTTATGTTGCCGCGCGCGGCGAAGCGACGCTTAATAATGTCGCGCTTTCCGAAAATAAAGCGCTTAACGGTTACGGCGGCGGCGCTTACGTCCTTGGAACCGCGATCTTCAACGGCGGAACGATTGCCAACAACGAGGCGAACGCCGGAGGCGGCGTCAACGTCGGCCCCGACGGCGTCGCGACTTTCAACGACGCGACGGTTTCCGAAAACAAGGCGACCGGTTACGGCGGCGGCCTCCGCGTCGCGGCCTCCGGCGAGGCGCTCTTCGTCGGCGGAACCCTCGTCGGCAATACGGCGCAATATGCCGCCGGAACGTATATTTACGGCGGAACCGCGACCTTTAAAGACGGCGCGACGATCGCCCAAAACGAAGCGGAACGTTGCGGCGGCGGTTTCTATCTCGCCGCGTCGGGAACCTTGAACGTCGCCGACGTCCAAATTACCGGCAATAAAGCCGAATGGGGCGGCGCCGGCGGTTACGTCGACGCCAACGCGACCTTTGACGCCGTTGAATTTTCGGCGAACGAAACGGCGGGCAACGGCGGCGCGCTTTACGTCGCCCAATCCGGCGAGGCAACCTTCAACGAAGGAACGCTTGCCCAAAACATCGCGGCAAACGGCGCCGGGGCGTATGTTTTCGGCGGCGTCGCGACTTTCAACGACGCGACGGTTTCCGAAAACAAGGCGACCGGTTACGGCGGCGGCCTCCGCGTCGCGGCGTCGGGCGAGATCGCCTTCAACGGTGGAACGCTTGCCGAAAATACCGCGACGCACGGCGC
>JAFSDX010000105.1 GCA_017436025.1 Thermoguttaceae bacterium | reverse complement strand
GGCGTTTCGCGGTTTGAACCCCGGCGTTTTGCGGTTTGAACCCCGGCGCTTCGCGGTTTGAAACTCGGCGTTTCGCGGTTAGGAGAGCGCAAGAAACGAAAAAAGTCTCGCCGTTAAAAGCGAGACTCTTCGGAGCGGAGAGGACAGGATTTGAACCTGCGGAGCCCTTACGGGCTCACGGGTTTAGCAAACCCGCGCATTCGACCACTCTGCCACCTCTCCAAAACTGATAAAACTAGTATACTCGATTTTTCTTTTTTGACAAGCGCTGATTTTGGTTTTTTCTTAAATTTTATCGAAAAAAACGGAAGGTCGCGCCGTCAAGAAAAATCAACGCGTCCTTAACGACGTTCGAGGAAGAATAACCTTAACGCCGTCGCGGACGCGACCGAGTTAAACGCTTCGACTAGCGCGCTTTTTTCGCGGTCTTGGCGGTTTTCGTCGATTTAGCGGCTTTTTTCGTCGCTTTGGCGGCGCGCTTTTTGCGTTCGGTTTGAACTTGCGCGACCATCATTTTGCCCGGTTTGAAGGCGACGGTTTCGTGTTCGTCCACCCAAACTTCAACGCCGGTGCGGGGGTTGCGAGCGTTGCGAGCGGCGCGACGTTTGACGGCGAAAACGCCGAAGTTGCGGAGTTCAAGGCGACCCGTTTTCACCAAAACTTCGATAATCGAATCGAACGTCGTTTGAACGACTTCTTTAGCTTCTTGTTGCGAAAGTCCGGTTTTATCGGAGACCAAACGAACGACTTCCTTTTTGGTCATAATATTCCTTTCTTAATACGCGGCGACAAAATGCGTCGTTAAAACTTGCCGACTCAAAAGGTCGGGCGAGCCGTTGTTTTTAAGTTTAGTATGCAAAACATTTTAAAACGAACGTCCGGTTTGTCAAGCGGTTTTCGTCGTTTTTTTTGTTTTTTCGTCGTATTCTAAGTTATTTTCTCAAAACGAGTTGTCGGTTTAAGTAAAAAACGAACGCGTTCGAAAAACGTTTGGCGTCGATAAAAAACGTCGCGTTTTGTAAAACTGGGGCGCGTTCGACGGCGGCGGCTAATTCTTTTTAACGTAAAAACGTTCGATATTAATGCCGCCTTTTAGCTCTTCTTGCAACAGTTGAACGCGATGTTCCAGCTGCTCGACTTGACGGCGCAAGTCGTGCAACGTCAATTCTTCGCGCTCCTGAACGCGACGTATGCGCGGTACGGACGGATACCCGAGGTGTCTCGCTAAGGCCGAGAACAGAAATAAGGGATCGCGTCCCCGCGACGCCCGAGCGATTCGGCCTTCGCGCTCGCCGAAGAGCGTCGCCTCCGTTTCTTCGCCTTCGCGCTTTTGGTAATGCGCGCTCCGAACGTAAATAAGGTCGGCGACGTCGACGAACCCGATTTGCCGCCGCAAAACGACGTTAATCCAACGTCGCCAATCGTCGTTGAAAATCGGGTCGTTCGCGATCGCCTCCAAACCGCGGTCGAAACCGAGTCGGTTGCGGCTGAGCGTTTCAAATTGGTAAAAAAACGTCCCTTGCGGCGTCGGTTCTTTGGAGCGATAATCGGCTTCGCGTTCCAAAATCTTGAGCGCGACGCGAAAATCGAACCGTCCGTCCTCTCGCTCCGCTTCTTCGAAAACGAACGTTTGGAACGGCGTGAAGTAGTGCGGAAGCCGTCGCGTCGCCAGAAACATTTTGCCGGAAAGTTTCACCTCCGTCAACACGATCGAAATCGCCGTCGGAAGGTTCGTCGCGGCGAGGATTTCGTTTTTCATCCCGTAAAGAATTTCTTGGGACGAAAAGCCGGCGTCCAACCGTTCGCGAAACGTTCGGAAAAAAAACGTTTGTTCGACGTATTCTTCTTTAGCTAGCAACATTGCGCGAAACGACGACGGTAAAATAGGGGAACGGCGAAAAATGGGAGACCGCGAAGGGTCGCCGACCGATTCGACGATTCGAAATCGAGCGGAAACGACGCCAAAAGCAACGATTTACGTCGACTTTCTTATATTGTGCCGAATTTTTTCACTTTAGCAAGACGCCGCGACCTAAAAAGGCCTGTCTTTTAAAAATTTGCGTCCATTTGTTCGTTCTAATCGGAGGAATCGGCGCGATTTGCGGGGTTGATTTAATACGATTCCCGGCATTTTCCGCATTATCTTAAAATTTTATCAAAAAAACGGTCGACGCGAAACCGTCGACCGTTCGTTTTAGGAGCGTTCTTCGATAAAACGGGAAAAATCGGCGTCGACTCGTCGCGTTGCGCTTCCGGGTTCGCGCGGCGCTCGACTTTGCCCGACCGTCGGCCAAGCGGGCGTCTCCGCCAATTCCGGCATCAGTTCGATTAATTGGTCGACCAACGACGCGACCGCCGGTTCCAAACGCGTTCCGCGACTCAAATCTTGGAGTTGCCGCGCCGTTTTCATCGTTCGGAGGAGAAGCGCGCGGTTGCGAATCGGGTCGGGAACGACGTCGTCGAACGGAATGAGTTCGGACGTCGGGACGTCGAGGACGGCGCGCCAAGCGTAAAGTTGCGAAAGCGTTAAGTCGGCGTCCGGGCGAATTTGCGCCGCCGCTTCCGAAAGGGACAAGCCGAGCCGACGAGCGCAACCGGCGAGCGTCGCGTTTTGTTTGCGGAGCGTCGACGCGATAAAATGAAGCGGTCGCGTCGATTTTTTGGGCGGACGGCGTTCCGAATTGGACGAGGAGGCCGAAGCCGGGGAAGCGACGCGAGTTTTGCGCGGCGATTCGACGACTTTAACGCGAGATTTAGGCGCTTTGACTAAAGGCGCGTTGAAAACGAGCGCGTCGTCGAGATTGGGCGAAATCGAGTGAACGGCGGTCGACATATTCTCGGCTCCTTGCGGCAAAAAAACGGGAACGGCGCGACAAACGCTTAAGCGAGCGTTAATTGGTAAATGCAAAAGAAAACAAACGGCGCGGCCCAAACAACCGCGATAACGCCGTTTTGACGGAGGCGAGAAACGCAAAGTTCCAAAATTGCAAATTTTTCGGAAAAAACAAACTAAAAATTGGCAAGCGTTGATAAAATGGCGGAAATAGGAAGAAAAAAACGATGGAAAAACGAGAAGAAAAACGAAAAAAGTCGCCGACTGGATAAAGTCGACGACTTTTCAAAAGGCGACGTTAAAGTCGACCAAGCGAGTTGGCAATGTCGACCGAATTCGCGTCAGGTGAGACGCTTGCGGTCGATTTCGTCGGTCGAGTCGTCGCTTTCCCGTTTCCGGAAGAGGAGACGAATCGGAACTTCGCCGATCGGCAGCTCGTCGCGGAGAACGTTCAAAAGGAAGCGGCGGTAACTCGGCGTGAACGCGTCCGGCATATTGCAGAACAACACGATCGTCGGCGGCGCGACCGCGACTTGCGTCGCGTAATAAATTTTCGGCTTTCGATAGTGGAAGAGCGGCGGCGGCGTGTGGTTCATCGCGGCGACGACCAGCTTGTTCAAGCGATTCGTCGAAATGCGCATTCGGCTCTGACGCTTCAACATCTGCGCGTGTTGCAGGAGTTTGCTAACGTTTTTGCCGGTCATGCCGGTAATGAAGGCGATCGGAACGTGCCACATCGTCGCGAACGTCTCGCGGAGGTACTCGCCCCAACGCTCGGTCGGCATATGTTCCTGCATTTTGTCCCATTTATTGACGACGAAAATGCAAGGTTTGTTGTGTTCTTCGATTAATGAAACAAGTTGTTTGTCCATTTTGCTGATGCGTTGCGAGCAGTCGAAGAACATCAGGACGACGTCGGCCATCCGAATGCTCCGCTCGGCGCGAGTCAGCGCGTAAAAGTCGAGGTCGGTCGAGAGTTGGCGGCGGCGCATAAAGCCGGGCGTGTCGATCGCGACGAACGTTTGGCCGTTCATCTCGAAACGAACGTCGACGCAGTCGCGGGTCGTGCCGGGAACCGGGCTGGCGATGACGCGTTCCTCTTGCGCCAACGTGTTGACGAAGGTGCTTTTCCCGACGTTGCGGCGGCCGACGATCGCCATTTTCATCGCCGGGTCTTCGTAATTGTCGCCGCGCCCGTCGAAAAAAGCCGAAATCGGGAGCGCCTTTTCGATTTCCTCCATCAAGCGGACGCGACCGCGCTTTTGCTTCGCGCTGACCGAAACGACGCCCCAACCGAAGCGGTGAAATTCGCGCGAGTCGAGTTCTTGCGCGTCGCCGTCGCATTTGTTCGCGACGAGCAAAATCGGAACGTTCAACTTGCGCAACCGCTCCGCGACGTATTGGTCGAGCGGGGCGATCCCGTCGCGAGCGTCGACGACGAAGAGAATCAGGTCGGCGGCGTCGATCGCCATTTGAATTTGTTGCTCGACGTCGGCGGAAAGGTCGTCTTTGTCGACGATTCCGATCCCGCCGGAGTCGGTCAGCTCGATCAGACGCGCCGAAATGCGGGGCGTTTCCGGCTCCGCCTCGTCGATTTCTTCGTCAAATTCCGCTTCGTCCGCTTCGCCGATTTCTTCGTCGAATTCCGAATCTTCCGCTTCGTCGATTTCTTCGTTAAACTCGTATTCGTCCGCTTCGTCGAACTCTTCGTCTTCGCCGGCTTCTTCCGCGTCGTCGACGTCGGCGCCCGGTTCGAACGGCGCGTCTTCGTCTTCAAAATCGAGAAGCGCGCCGTTTTCTTCGTCGGTTTCGCCGTCCGTTTGCGCGATCGGGTCGAGGAAAACGACGTCGTCCGATTCGTCTTCTTGCTCTTCGAGCGCCGGAGCGAGGTACTTTTCGTCGACGCCGTCGAGCCCAATGTCGAGGAGGAACGAAACGCGGTCGCGAGTAACGCCGGCGACCGAGTCGACGATCGAAACGCGTTCGCCGATCAGCCAGTTAAAAATACTCGATTTGCCGACGTTCGGTCGGCCGATGATGGCAACTTTTGCAACGCCCATTAATAATAACGTCTTTCAAGCGTCGGCGTCGACGGCGCGACGTTCCGATTCGATGCAAGCGGAAACGCGTCGTTGCGACTCCGAAGCGAAATAAGGCTTCGGTCGTTAAAAACGACAAAAACGGTAAAGTCGGAGGAGGACGACGTTGAAATAGGGGTTCCGTTTTTACGGAAAACGCCGATTTCGCCGTTAAAACGAATTTAAGCGGCAAAATCGGCTTCTAAGGTCGCGGCGTCGTTTTTATCGGTCGAAACGATTTTTCGGGAAAAAACGACGCGACGCGATTATTTTTCGAGGACGACCGCGAAGGAACGACCGCCGTTCGTGTTGTTGATTTTCAGGAAGGTCGTTTTTTCGAGCGGTTGCGCGGCGCCGCGAGCGACGTTGATCGGGCAGTCGGCGGCGATTTCGTCGCAGTTGCGCGTCGCGGGCAGGATTCCGTTTTCGACGGCCAAGATCGACGCGGCCAACTCGACGGCGCCGGTTCCGCTCCCGAGGTTTCCGAAAGCGCCTTTGGCCGAAAAAACCGGAACGTCGCCGACGACGTTCGCAAGCGCGGCGGCTTCGACCGCGTCGTCTTTAACGCCGAGACCGTCGGCGTTGACGTGTCCGAGGTCGGCGGCGGTTCGCCCGGCGCGTTCGAGAGCGAGGCGGCAAGCGCGTTCGACGGCGCCTTGTTGGATTCCGAATTTGCCGGTCGGCTCCAACGCTTCGGCGAACCCGAGAATCGTCGCCAACGGCTTGGCGCCGCGAGCGAGCGCGAACTCTTTACTTTCCAAAACGAAGGCGGCGCCCCCTTCGCCGAGAACGGTTCCGACGCGATTTTTGTCGAAAGGACGCGGCAAATCTTCCGGCGTTTCCGTCCAAGGCGCCAAGTCGTAAGCGCCGCCGCGGGCGTAAATCGTCGGGTTGATTTTGTTCCCGACGCCGCCGCAGATCATAACGTCGGCGTCGCCTCGTTCGATGATTCGGCAGGCTTCCATTAAGGCGGCCAAGCTGGAGCCGCGGTCGAGCGTCGGCGTGTTGTTCGGGCCCCGAGCGTCCAACGCGATCGCGGCGTGACTGGCGATCATATTCGGAAGATATTTTAACATCCAAAGAGGCATAATCTTTTCCATCGAGGCGGGGCCCCAAGTGGAAAAGTCGTGTTTGCCGTCGGCGACTCCGGCGCGGAACGCGTCGAGAAGGAAATCGAGTTCGAGACCGATAAGGTCGCAACCGATCGTGCAACCGAGACGCTCCGGCGCAACCGAACGGTCGTCCCCCTCGACGACGAGGTTCGCGCTTTGGCAGGCGCGCGCGACCGCGACGACGCCCATTTGAACGTCGCGGCTCATTACTTTAATATTCTTCTTCGGCTTGACGTAATCTTTCGGGCGGAAGTCGGGAACCGCCGCGCCGATCGGGCGTTTGTCGGAAGCGGTTTTAAGAGATTCGAGACGCCGAACGCCGCTTTTGCCTTCGACGAGCGCGCTCCAAAGAGAGTCGCGGTCGACTCCAAGAGGACTTAAAACGCCAAAACCGGTAACGACGACTTCTTTTTTGCTCATAATTAGGGAGTTTGGGTAAAATAGGGGGACGGATAACCGCTCATAGGGCGTTCGAAGGAAGCGCGACGGCGGGCCGAGCGAACGACTTTTTCGGAGTTCCGCCGGCGCGGAACAACGCTTCTCACTATCCTAAACGAAACGCGACTTTTAACAAGGCGGGAGGGGCGGAATTTTTTAAAATCTTCCCTTAGTTTTTATTTTTCGGCGAATTTTTCGTCGTTTTTTGACGTTTTTTCGAGTTTTTCGGCTGAAAAGTTTTGCGTCGACGTTAACCGGGAGGGCGAAGACGAGTTTGACGGTCGCGACGCTAAGCGGCGTCGGGCTGAATTTAGCGAATTTAACGATTATAACGGCGCGGCGGTCGCCGTTAAAAAAATATTGGGGAAAAATCAAAAAATAAACGCAACCTCGGCGGCGATTTGGAGTTTAATACTGGTTAGCGGCGCGGCGGAGGCGGCGAGTCGACGTTTTAATTTATTTTCGAGCGGCGATTACGCGTCGGCGAACGGTCGGCGTTTTTGTCGAAAAGCGGTTGAAAACGACGCTTGCAAGGCGTCGGCGTCGCGTAAACGACTTTTAGGAACACTTCGAGGAATTTGCGATGAAAAAAGAATTTTTGACGTTTTTGATTTTAGCGCTCGGCGTCGCGACGACGGCTCCGGTCGACGCTCAACAACGCGCCGCGCAAAATCGCCGTCGTCCGCAAGCGACGGCGTCGGCGACCGCCGCGACTCCGACGACCGCTCCGGCTTCCGCCGCCGCGTCGAGCGCTTCCGCGGCTCCCGAACGTTCGACCGCTCGTCCGGAAGGCGCTCCGAACGGGCCGAACGCGGCTCCGGGAAGAACGGGAGGGCCGGGATTCGGCGGGGCGCGCCCGGGCGCTTTTGCGCTGACTCGCGTTCGAATGGAGGCGATTCAAGCGGCGCGCGGCGAAGACAATAAGATCGACGTCAAGAAATTCGAAACGGAATTTGCCAAGGGCGCGAAGGCGCTCGACGGCGACTCCGACGGCGTTTTGTCGACCGAGGAACTCGCGCCGCAATTCAACGGCCCGCAAGGTCGTCCGGGCGGCCCCGCGGCTCCGGGCGAAGGCGGCCCGAACGCCGAACGTCGTCGACCCGGTCGAGCGGGAGCGGAGGAAGGCGGCGCGCCGAACGCTCGTCGCGAACGTCCGCAAGGGGCGCAAGGGGCGCAAGGTCAACGCGGGCCGAACGGTCAAGGCGGTTTCCCGGGCGGCCCGAACGGTCAAGGCGGCCCCGGCGGTTTCCCGGGGGCTCCGGGGCAAGGCGGGCCGGGCGGTTTCCCGGGCGCGCCGCAAGCTCCGCGCGAATCGGGTTGGGATAAAGCGCTCGCCGCCGCGACCGCCGAAGACGGTTCCGTCGAGTTGGCGAAGTTGAACGCCGAAGTTTCGAAAGCCGTTAAGGCCGCCGACGCCGACTCGGACGGTTTCCTCGACGACGCCGAATCGCGCGAATTTAACGGTTTTGGCGGTTTTGGCGGCGGGAATTTCGCTCCGCCGGCCGGTATGGCGACCCGTATGGCGGTCGAATCGCCGCGACGCAAGGCGGTCGAAACGGCGACGAACGCCGACGGCGCGGTCGAAATCGCGAAGTTCCGTTCCGAATTTAAATCGCTCTTGAAAGCGGGCGACGCGGACG
This sequence comes from Thermoguttaceae bacterium, assembly GCA_017436025.1. Taxonomy (GTDB): domain Bacteria; phylum Planctomycetota; class Planctomycetia; order Pirellulales; family Thermoguttaceae; genus RUG369. The sequence goes on along the minus strand of JAFSDX010000105.1, from coordinate 4,170 downwards.
GCGACGGGAAACTTTCGAACGACGAAGCGCAAAAAATGCAAGAAAAAGAAGCGGAAGAAATGCGCAAACGCTTCGAAGAAATGCGCGCGAACGGCGAAGCGGGCGGCCCCGGCGGCCTCGGAATGGGCGGTCGCGGCGGCTTCCCGGGCGGCCCGAACGGTCAAGGCGGCCCCGGCGCGGGCGGTCGCGGCGGTTTCGGGCGCGGGATGTTCGGCCCGAACGAAAACGGCGAAATCGTTTTGGCCGACCTGCCGGAACAAATGCCGGAAGAAATGCGCGCGACGATGAAAGAAGCCGATAAAAACGGCGACGGCAAACTCGACGCCGACGAAAGCGCCGCGATGCGCGAAGCGATGCAAGCGCAAATGCGCGAACGCTTCCAACAACGCGCCGGGCAAGACGGCGAAGGTCGAGGGCCGGGCGCCGGAACGGGCGGTCGTCGCGGACAATTTGGACAAAATGGGCAAGACGGCGAAAGCGGTCGCCCGGGCGCTCGCGAACGTCGCGGCGCCGACGGCGAAGAAAACGCCGAACGCGGCCCCGGTCGCGGCGGTATGCCGGGCGGTTTCCCGGGCGCTCCGGGTCAAGGCGGGCCCGGAATGGGCGGTCGCGGCGGTTTCCCGGGAATGGGCGGCGGTTTCGGCGGCGGTTTTCCGGGCGGTTTTGGCGGAATGCGCCGCGCTATGTCGAACGCCGTTCAAAAAGCGGTGAACGAAACGATCGACGACAAAGGCGCGCTCGACTTGGCGAAGTTTGACGCCGAACTCGCGAAACGTCTCGCCGACTGCGACAACGAAGACGACGGGCTCCTCGACGCGCTCGAACAAGAGGAAGCGTTCGGGCGCTCGCCGTTCGGACGTCGCGGTCAAGGCGGCCCGAACGCCGGGGCGGGCGGTTTCCCGGGAGCGCCGGGGCGTCCGGGCGCGGGGGCTCCGAATCAACGCGGCGAACGCCCGAACGCCGGAGCGAACGAACGCGGTTCGCGCGGCGGAAACGCGAACGGTCGCGAAGCCGGGCGCTCGAACGCGCGCGGCGCCGAAAATCGCCGTCCGGAAGACGACCCGCGAATGCAAACTTGGGGAATTCCGACGCCGGACGATTCTTTCGTCGCCGTCGCGGCCAACCCGACGTTTAAATTTGGCAAAGGCGCGAAAAATACCGGCGCCGGGGAAAAAGAGGCGATCGAGGCGCCTTACGCGATCGGCGTATACGAGGTAAGAAATCGCGAATATAAGGAATTTGTCGACGCGACCGGTCGCAAGGAGCTTCCCAAGGGTTGGGCCGACGGGACGTATCCGGCCGGAACGAAGAACTGCCCGGTCGTCGGCGTTACCTTGAAGGACGTCGAAGATTACTGCGCTTGGCTCGCGACGCAACACGAAGGTTGGACGTTCCGCCTCCCGACTGAAGCGGAGTTTGAAAACGCCGCCGCCGGGCCGAAAAAGCTCCTCTATCCTTGGGGCGCGAAGGGCGATTTCGCTTACTCGAAGGGCGAATTGACGACGAACTGCCAATATAACGGCGCGGTCGTCGCCGACTTTGCCGACGCCGAGATTACCGTCGGCGCTAAAACGGGTAAAGCGGGCGATTTGGCGAAGCTGAGCGTTCGCGGCGTCGTTTCGAAGGAAGGTTGGCGCGACGCGAAGACGAAGACCGGCTTCACCTATTCGGAAACGTTCGCGAAAAACTCGGCGAACGGCCGCTTCCTCGTTCCGGTCAACAAATACGGCGCCGAAAGCCCGTACGGGATGATCGGCGCGGCCGGGAACGCGGCGGAAATGACCTCGACCGTCGTCGGCGGTAAAAACGTCGTTCGCGGCGGCTCTTGGTACTCGACCGCCGAAGAATGCGCGACGACCTGGCGCGGCGAAACGGTCGACCCGACGAAGGGCGACCCGCGCGTCGGCTTCCGCGTCGTCGCCGTCCGAACCGACGCTCCGGCGCCGAACGCTCCCGCCGCCGAATGAAAACGCGGTTGAAACTTGATTAGCGTTGAAAACTTGAATCGCGTTTGAAAACGCCGCTCTTGGCGAACGCTCGAACGAGCGGCGTTTTCGACGCGATCGCGAAAATTTGACGCTAATATATTAATAAGGAAAGCTCCGTTTGCGACGTCGACGCGTCGCGGTGGGGCTTTTTGTCGTTTCTTGGCGGCGGAGTCGGCGTTTTTTTCGCTCGGCGGCGATTTTTTCGCTTTTTTTCAAGTTTTGGGCCAAAAGGGTGCGTTTGGAAAAACGTTTCTTTGACTTCGCTCGTCGTTTTTGATAGAATAGGGGCAGCGAACGCGTCGGCGAATCGGTCGGTTGACGCGTTCTTCGGCGCCCAACGAATAAAAGGAGAAAAACGATGCGCAACGGAACGAAAAAAGCGGCGGCGGTCGCGGGGCTCTCCGTCCTCGGCGCGGCTCTTTGGGGCTTGGGGTACCGGCAAGGCGCGCAAAGCGGGCAAGGCGATTTAGCGGCGGAGACGGCGCAAGTTGCGGAAGAGGCGGCAAAGACGCCGATTTTAGCGGTCGCGCGAGATTTGCCGATCGCGGAAAACGACGCGATTCCGGCGCTCGACGGTCGTTGCGAAGCGCGGTTGGAGACGTCGGCGACCGAAATTCCGCTCGGGGACGCCGTTTACTGCCGCTTTGTCGAGCGGAACGTCGCGCAAGACGGGACGCCGATTATGCTGATGAACCATAACGCTCCGGTTTACTCCGAGCTAGGCGAAAGCGCGTATTTTCTTTATTTGACGCTGGGCAAAATTACGTTCGAAACGCCGAAAATTGCAGGAGAATATGTTTTTGTTCCGGAATTCGAAGGCGAGTGCGCCGGATTTATGGGGTATTGCGGGCAGGTCGCGGTTGCGCCGGGCGAGGAATACGAATACGGAACCTTGGGGGTAGAGTTTCCGCCTCTTGAAGATTGGAACGAGCCGTTTTGGCGCGGCGTTCGAGAGTTGTTGGCGACCGAGGGGCGCGTCGAGTTGCGGATGCGGATTCCTTTTACGCGCCGAATCGGTTTGGGCGGCGAAGCGACTCCGTTTGGCGAACCGCCGCATTCGGAGACCGATTGGACGGATACGAAGGGCGTTTTTGAGAAGAAAATCGTCCTGACGCGTCGCCCGGAAACGGAAACGAAGCGGTTCGAGGAATGGTTCGCGTCGACGTCCGACGAACTTTGGCCGGTGCGAGAGAAAATGAACGGCGAGGCGACGTTTAAGTTTCCGCCGGAATTTACGCGAGCGAGAAACGTTTACGGGCAAGAGGTCGGGGGACGTAAAATAAGAGCGAGCGGGCGGAGCGGCGTCGAACTCGACGGTTTCGCGCAAACGTTCGATATTTGGAATTTTGTGCGTTTCGGCAATCGCAAGCCGTCCGACCCGAACAATCCGACGACGCTCGACGGTTGGCGCAAGCTCGAAGCGGAGTTTTCGCCGTCGACCGTGCGCGATGAAATGACGTTAACTCGTTTGTTGCTCGAATATTATAGCGCGGAAATGAACGAGGAAGAAGAGGCCGCGTTGCGGCGTTTGGGCGCTTGGCTCGACTCGCTCGACCCGGCGCAAAGGGCGGCGTATAAAAACGCGATCTTGGCGAAGGCTTGGATGTTGAATCCCAAATTGGGCGGGGGAATGGGGACGCCGGTTAATCCTGCGGAAACGAGGGGCGCTTTTGTGGAAACGGCGGACGCGAGCGGCTTAACGAGGAAAGCGAAAAGCGCGGAGGACATTGAAATGGCGCAAAAATGGCGCCTGCTTAGCGAGGCGCTGGGAAGAAAAAGCGGTAAAGCTCGCAAAGAAGCGGGGAAGGGCGATTTTATCCCCGCGTTGATGTAAAACGAAGGAATGGCGGCGCGTCGCGGAAGAAACGAGAAATTTTTCCGCTTTTCTTCGAGACGACCGCCGTTTTTACAAAAGGTTGCGATTTAATGAGATAAAACGCCGCAACGGTGGCGCGTCGCGGCGAATTTTGAGCGCGGCGAAAACTTTTTCGGAAATTTTTCGAAATTACCCCTTGCGCTTTTGGGTTCTTGGGGTATATTCTTACCTGTCGCTGGTGATGAGCCTGACGACGACAAACGAGACTCTAAGTTAAACGAGTCGAGTTTGAAAAGCCGTCGAGCGGCGAGAGTCGAAACCGAAAATAAAAAATTTTCAAAAAAGCTCTTGACGAAAACTGAAACG
>JAFSDX010000104.1 GCA_017436025.1 Thermoguttaceae bacterium | reverse complement strand
CCGGACGTCCTCTTAATCGACGGCGGCAAGGGCCAACTTCACGCCGCGCTCGCCGCTTTGGAGCGCGCCGCTTGCCGCCCCGGCTTGGTGATTTCGCTCGCGAAACGGGACGAGGAAATTTACGTTCCCGACCAAGACGAGCCGCTCAGACTCAGCCGCCGGTCGTTCGCGTTGCGGCTGTTGCAGTCGGTTCGCGACGAGTCGCACCGATTCGCGCAACATTACCACCATATGCTGCGACGAAAATCGACTTTCGGCGACTCCGCGCCTTTTTAGCGCCGTTAACGCGAATAAGCGCCGCGTTTATTTAAAGCGTCGCTCGTTAAAAAACGCCGCGTCTTCCTATCTTAACATTAATTTAGACAAAACGCAACGTTTTTATTGATTTTAGCGTCCGCGTCAACGTCTCCGCAAGTCGGCGATTTCGCGTTCGAACCCTTCGGAAAGAATCGGATAACGCGTCCAAGAGTTCGGCGAAAGGTCGTAATCGTCGATCGGGAACCCCGGCGCGTACCGTTGGCGCTTCCATTGCGTTCGCGCCCAAAGTCGAGCAAAACGGACGCCCCAACCGGTCAGCGTCTCGTCGTCGACGACGATTCCCGCCTCCGCCGCCTCCGTTCGAACGCGAGAAATCGCCGCGTCGAGCTCGAGTCGGTCGCGAATCAGCGCGCGTTCGAACAGATTCAGGACGGTATACGGCATCAAGTCGGCTTCGTCCGTTTGCTTCGCCTCGACGGGACGCAGTTCGGCGGTCGGCTGTTGGTCGTTGATGAAACTTAGCGCGGGCGCCTTGAAGCGAATTTCGTTCCCTTGGTCGTCGAAATCGAGCAAAACGCCCGTTTTTTCCGCCCAAATTAGCCATTTTCGCACAAACGCCTTGTCGATTCCGGCGATCGGAGACAAACCGCCGCAGGTGTCGCCGTCCATCGTCGCGTATCCGCAGGCGACTTCGGAGCGGTTCCCGGTCGACAGCAAGAGCCGTCCGGAGCGGTTCGCGAGGAGCCAAACGCTCGGCCCGCGGCTCCGCGCTTGAATATTTTGCAACGCCAAGTCGTCGGTCGCCCAAGTCAGCGGCGCCCCGGTCGCGTCGGCGACGAGCGTTTTATACGCTTCGACAATTCCGTCGACGTCGAACTCGAGATGCGTCGCCCCGCAAAATTCGGCGACTTCGCGAGCGGCGGTTCGGGTAACGTCGCCGCTGTTGCGCGTCGCTTGATAAACGGTCGTCAAAAGCGGTTCGACGATTCGGCGTTCGAGCGCGTCTTCAAGCGCCGCCCAAAGTTCGCAGGAAGTCGCCGACGCCGACGGTTCGCCGCCCGATAGAAGCGTTTCAAAGAGCGCGTCGAGTTCCAGGTCGCTCTCGCCGACCTCCGACGGCTCGCAGTCGCCGCCGTCGCTCTCTTTCGCCAAACCGCCCAACTCTCCTATTTTATCCGTTCCGTCAAGTTTCCCCAATTTTTCGGCGACGTCCGACTCTTCCAATTCGCCTAAAACGTCGTTTTCATTTTCGTTTTTTGGGCAAATCGCGTCGTTTTGAGACGTTGTATTTCCCGCGTCTTGCCCATCTTCTTCATTTTGCGTTCTTTCGTCCCCCTCGACCTTCTCGAACGCGACGACCTCTTCCTCCGCCTCTTCCGCTTCGGCGTTTTGGCGCGTTTGGGGGTTCTCGGCGCTTTGGCTAAAATCCGACGGAAGCGGCGAATCGCCAAAATATACCTCTTGCGCCGGTTCTCCCGCCCTTTGCAACGCTTCCTCGACCGACGAATGGAGGACGGATTCAAGCGCCGAATGCAGAGCCGGTTCGAACGCGTCGTCCGAATGCGCAAGGAAGACGGCGAGTCGGCTCGCGTCGCCGTTTTCGAACGCGTCGGCAATTTCGCCCAACTCCGCGTCGATCGCGGCGAGCGCCGGAAACGCGTCGAGCGAACCGTTCGCCGAAAAATAACGCGTCAACCAACGCAAAAAGAGGCGCGTTCCAAGTTGTCGCCGTCCCAACTTAACGCCGAAACGAATCAATGCGGCGATCGTCGCGGAGTCGGCGCCGCCGCTCAACGACAACGCGAACCCTCGCGACCGACTTTTCCGCATATAGTCGAAGAGCCCAAGAGCGGTCGCCCGAGCGAATTCTTCGAACGGCGCGTCGGCGTCAAGCTCCCAACCTTCCAAGCCTTCTTCAAGTTCGCAAAACGCCTCGTCGCCCCAGTCGACGCAAACCTCCGAGGTTAACGTTAAAACGTCCCCTTCCGCCAACGCGACTTCGGCGTCGGCGTTAATTTCGGCAAGTCGCGCAAGCTCGAAAAGGTCGAGAACGTCAAAATTTAACGTTTGCGCAATTTCCGCGTCTTGCATCATTTGCGCAATCTCGACAATTTCGGCTAACTCCGCGTTTTGGTTTTCCGACTCGTCGCGTCCAACCTCTTTCGATTTTGCCGATTGAACGCTTTGAGCGTCTTGGGGATTTTGCGCAATTTGGGCTCTTTCATTTGTTTTCGCCGCCAAAAATCGGAACGTTTTCGCTAATTCGACGCGATTAACCGCAAAAGTCGCCGCGACAAAAGGAAAACGAGCCGCCGTTCGAACGTCGCCGTCGAGCGCGAGCGCGGAACCGCCGTCAAAAATCGCCGCGCCGGATTCGACGCCGACCGGAGTCGAGTAAACGACCAAATTGCGGTCGCGACGCGATATTTTCGTTAAAACCCGCTCGATCCGTTCGCGCCGTCCGATCGCAAAGGCGGTCGCGCTCGGGCAAAGAACGGCGTCGACGCGCCCCGAACCGAGCGTCGCGTCGATCAAAACGCCTTCGACGACAAGGCGAGCGGTCGAAGTCGGACGGTCGAGCGGTCGCAACGTTTCGCCGTCCGCGACTTCGGCGTTTCCTTCGTCTTCCGCGTCCGCTAAATCTTCCTCGACTTCGCCGTTTTCACCGGCCGCCAAATCTTGCGCGAACTTGCTATTTTCATCATTCTGCAAATCTTGCGTAAATTCGCCGCTTTTGTCAATCGCTAAATTTTGCGCGAACTCGCCGTTTTCGCCGTCCCGCAAATCTTGCGCGGACGCTCCGCCCTCGCCAGTCGCCAAATCTTGCGCAAACCCGCTATTTTCGCCGTCCCGCAAATCTTGCGCAAATCCGCCGTCTTCCGCGTCCTCCGCAATCGGCGCTTTTTCGTCGCCGCTTTCAACCGCCAAACTTTCCCAGAAAGCCGCGTCTTCCTCGTCTTCGCTGATTTCGCGTTCGGTAAACGCCGAATACAACGTTTTTTCGTCGAGCGTTTCCGGCGCCGCGAACGGGTCGAGCCGCTCTCCGGCTTCGGTCGCCAACTCGGCGAGCGTTCGAACGGCGAACGACGTTCCCGCTTCGACAAACGCTAAATCGCCGACGGGAACGGCTCGGCCTTCGATATTTAGTTCCGCAACCTTCCCCGCCGGCCAAGTCGCGAATTGCCGCGCTTCGCTCGGTTTCGCCAACGTCGACGCGCAAACGAACCCGCGCACCGCCCCGTCGCGCAAAACGGCGGTCGCTTTATAAACGGCGCCTTCGAACGCCAACGGCAAGCCGACGGTCGCGACGACGTCCGGCCCGACCGACTTCGCCGCCGCCAACGTCGCCGCCAACGCCCGTTTCAAAACGGCGGGACGCAAAAACGCGTCCTCGGCGCCGGGGCCGGTCGAGCAGAGTTCCGGAAAAACGACGACGCGCAAATCGACCGGGCCGCGTTCTTCCGCTTGCGCGTCGAGTTGCGCCAAAACCGCCGCGATCGCGTTCAAGTTGCCGTCGAAATCGAGCGACGCTAAGTTGACGGTCGCCGCCGCCGCGTCCAAGGTTTTAACCGATTTTATCGTTTGCATCGTTTTTAGCGACTTTAACGCCGCCCGCCAAAAAATTTTAAAAAAATTTCGCCGACTTTTAGAACGCCGCGCCTCGTCGTCCGCTCCCGACGCCCCCGAGAGCGTCAAACAAGGTAAACCGCGTCGACTTTAACGTCTTTTCGGTGTTTCAACGCGCCCCGTCGAGCGGTCAAACGCCCCGTTTCTTCCTTGATTTCGGGTCGACCCAAACGCCGTCCGGGAACTTGCGGCGATAAAAACGCATCACGACCTTTTCGAACGGGCGCTTCATTCGGGTGTACCAAGGTTCCTCGTCGGGGAAAATCGCCGTCGTTAAAAACGTCCTAATCCCCGCAAAGCGCCCGGCCATCACGTCCGCAAAGATTTGGTCGCCGACGATAACGGTCTTGTCGCGCTCGAAGCCGAACTCTTTCATCGCGCGAAAACAGCCCCTCGGGAGCGGTTTCCAAGCCTCGGCGACGAACGGAAGTCCGACTTTTTCCGCGAAACGACCGATGCGCGGCGCCATTCCGTTCGATAAAAGGCAAATTCGGAACCCTTCGCCCTTAATTTTTTCCAACCAGGCCGTTATTTCCGGCTCGAGTTCTTGCATTCCATACCGTTTTAGGGTACAATCGACGTCGAGAAGAAGATTTTCGACGCCGAGCGCCCGCAGTCGCTCCGGAGAAAGCTCGACGACGCTTTCGATCAAGTAATGCGGGTAACAAACGGTCAACATCGCCGCGCTCCTTAGGTTCGAACGATTCTCGCGCCCTTCGCGCTTCCTCGACGGCAAAATCGCCCGGCAAAATCGGCGAAACCGTCAAGATCGGCGCAATCGGCAAGCAAGTTAGTTGGAAGTCCGACGCTTCCGAGTTCCGCCGTCGCCGTTCCTTTGCGGTCGAGCGGTCGCGTTAAGCGCCCCAATACCGTTTAATTTCCCAAAATTTCCAAAATTGTCAAGCGCCGCCGCCCCTTCGGCGCGCGAAAGTTGCGAAAATGCCCTTAACTTTTTCAAAAGCCCTCGCCTCCTCGACCCTCGTTTTCGACGGCGCAACCGGTACGGAAATCTATCGCCGTCGCGTCTTCACCAACCAATGTTACGACGAGCTGAACCTCCGCAATCCGCGAATGATCGAGGAGATCGCCGCCGCCTACCGCGACGCCGGAGTCGACGTTTTAACGACGAACACCTACGGCGCGAACCGTTTTGCGCTCGAAAAATACGGGCTCGAAACGCAGGTCGCGGCGATCAACGCGGCGGGCGTCGCGTTGGCGCGCCGAGTCGCCTCCGAAACGTCGACGGAGGAGCGGCCCGTCTTCGTCGCGGGTTCGGTCGGCTTCCCGAACGCCGAAACGCTTGAAAAACGTTCGCGAACCGAAATCGTCGAGGCGTTCGCGGCGCAGGTCGACGCGCTCGTCAAGGCGGGCGTCGACGTCGTTATCTTCGAAACGCAACCCTCCCGCGAAACCGCCGAAATCGCCGTCGACGCGATGCAAGCCGCCGCGCCCGACTTCCCGTTCGTCGTTTCTTACGCGCTTACCGGCGAGCTTTTCCGGGCGCCGAACACGCTCGAAACCCGCGCCAAACGGTTCGCCGAACTCTTTGCGCCGTTCGAATCGACCGACGCGACCGTCCAAACCGGCGTCGCCGTCAAAGCCTCCAAAGCCGGCGAAACCGCTAAAACCGGCGCGAACGCCGCCGCTTGCCCTTGTTGCCAACTCGACGCCGCGACGCGTCCGCAACCGCTCGCTTGGGGGCTCAACTGCGGTTTCGGGCCCGCCGAAATGTTGAACGCGACGCTCGAAATTGTCAAAACGCTCGACAAGCCGTTGATCGTCCAACCGAACGCGGGCGCGCCGGAGTCGTTCGAGGGCCGTCAACTTTATTACAACTCGCCGGAGTACCTCGCGACTTACGCGACGCGGTACGCCGATCTCGGCGCGGCGGCGGTCGGCGGGTGCTGCGGAACGACGCCGGAAGATTTGGCGGAAGTCGTTAAGGCGGTCAAGCCGACGGCTCGGAGTCGACGCGCTCAAATTAACTTGATCGACGCGGCGCCGGACGTTGTCGAACTCCCGGAATCGCCGGTCGAGTCGCGCAGTCGTTTGGCCGCCAAGCTCGCTCGGGGCGAATGGGTCTCGACGGTCGAAACGATTCCGCCGCGCGGGTACGACCTCGCCGACTTCATCGACAAAGGCCGCCGACTCAAAGAAGCGGGCGTCGACGCGGTCAACCTCCCGGACGGGCCGCGCGCTTCCGCTCGCATTTCGTCGATCGTCGCCGCGTCGAAAATCCTCGACGAAGCCGGAATCGAGCCGGTCTTGCATATGTGTTGCCGCGACAAAAACCTCATCGGGATTCAAGCCGATTTGGTCGGGTGCGCCGCGCTCGGAATCCGCAACATCCTCTTCATCACCGGCGACCCGCCGAAACTCGGGAATTACGCCGCCGCGACCGGCGTTTTCGACTGCGACTCGATCGGCCTTTGCGCCTTGCAACGCCGTCTCAATCGCGGCGTCGACCTCGGCGGCCTCGCGCTTCCTCCGGCGACGAACGCCTTTTTCGGCGTCGGCTTCGACCCGTCCGCGCTCGACCGCAAGCGCGAAATCGACCGGCTCAAACGCAAAATCGACGCGGGCGCCCTTTTCGCCGTTACCCAGCCGGTTTTCGACCCGAACGTCCTCCTTTCGTTCCTCGACGAATGCGGCGACGCGCTTTCGATCCCGGTGATCGCCGGCGTTTGGCCGTTCGTCAGTTACCGAAACGCCCTCTTTATGCGCAAGGAGGTGCCCGGCGTCGTCGTTCCGGACGAGATTATGTCGCGAATGGAGGCCGCCGCGACTCGCTCGAAAGAAGACCAACTCGCGACCGGAATCGAAATCGCCCGGGAATCGCTCGCGACGATTCGTTCCGCCGTTCAAGGCGTTCAAGTCAGCGCGCCGCTCGGTCGAATCGAAGTTTCGCTCGACGTGTTGCGCTAAGCGGCGACCGGCCGGACGCGGCAAAGTTTCGCTCGACGCGTTGCGCTAAGCGCGGCGCCCAACCGGACGCGGCGAACCGGCCCGGCAAACGTCCGGTCGAACGGCGAGAAAGTTCGGACGGCGAGAAATTCGCCCGACGCGTCGACGTTAAATTGCGTTTCAACGACGAAATTTTCATTCGCCCGCTTGCGCCGCGCGTTCCGTTCGGATATAATGTATTAATAATAAGGGGAAAATCGGCGAAATTCCCGTTTCCGCCGCCGTTTTTCCGGCGAACGTCCCGACGT
>JAFSDX010000103.1 GCA_017436025.1 Thermoguttaceae bacterium | reverse complement strand
GGAGTCGGACGAAACGGGCGTTTGGGGGAGGTTGGGCGCTTCGGAAGGATTAGCGGGGTTGGTAAAAACGGGCGTTTGGGGGAGGTTGGGCGCTTCGGAAGGATTAGCGGGGTTGGTAAAAACGGGCGTTTGGGGGAGGTTGGGCGCTTCGGAAGGATTGGCGGGGTTGGGGGAAAAGGGCGTTTCGGCGCGTTCCCAAACGCGTTCGCGGCGACCGACGACGTTCCGGTTCAGCTCGGCGTCGAGCCAAAGGGGACAAAGACGGGCGATTTCGGCGTCGAGTCGCGTTAAAATCGCCCGTTCCGTCTCGGAAAGGGGGAGCGAGTCGAGATCGACGGCGGCGATCGTCAAAATTTCGTCGAGCGCGGCGGTCGACGAAGCGAGTTTTCCGGCGGCGTTTGGCGTTAAGTTGGGCGAAACGGGGGAAATGAGCAAGGACGGCGTCGGGCGAGCGTCGCCGTTTTGAAGAAGCGCGTCGGCGTCTTGGGCGGCGCCGAACGCGTCGAGATTCGGGAGCGTCGGAAGGGGCGCGGCCTCGTCGAACGCGGCGGAAAACTCTTGAAACAACGGGTCTTGCGACAATCGCTTCATTTCGGCGTCGTCGACCGTTTCCGTCGCCAAAACGTTCGGGGCGTCGGAATCGAGCGCGTCGGCGGGCGCGAAGGGAGTCGTCGGGCGGTCGGCGTTTGCGGCGGCGTCGTTTTCGGGCGTCGGCGCTTGCGGCGCGTCGTTCGGGGCGAGAGCGAATTCGCCGGGCGCGTCGAGTTCAAAGTCGATTTCCTCTTCTTCGGCGGCGGACGGCGGTTCTTGCGCGGCGATTTTTCCCAACGCGACGGCGGCGAAGGGCGTTTCGAACGCGTCGAACGACGTTAAAATTGGCAAAGCAAGTAAAATAGGGGAAACGGGGAGGCGGAAACGGCGTTTCATAATGCGCTCCTTAGGCGGCGCGCGTTTCGAAAAACGAAGACGGCGCCGCGTTCGAGTCGAAGAAAAGCGGAGAAAACGGACGTTTTAACGCGTTGGCGTCGCGAAAATCGACGTTGGGAATAACGTTTGAAAAAACGAAACGTTTGGTTAGCGGACGAGACCTAAACGCGTCAGCTTTTCGAGCGCTTCGTCCCGTTCGCGGCAACGTTCGAGCCCTTGCCAACTCGGATCGCCGCATTCGAGGAAGTCGGCGACGCTCGCCGGGAGCGGTTTCGTCGCGGCTAAGCGAGCGATCGTCTCCTGTTCGAGGCGCGAAAGGGTTTGGGCGCTAAGGTTATAGTCGACGAAAGCGTCGTAAGCGATCGGAAAAAGGGGACGAACGATCTTTTCGCCGATCGTCGTCGCGTATTCGCGAATTTCGAGCTGCGCGTGTTTCTCCATTCGCAAACTAAGGAAATGGAAGAGGTTGTGCAGGTCGATCTTCCAATAGGCCTCCGTGTACGTCGAAAGGGGCAAGTCTTTGCGCGCTTGTTCGCGAGCGACGCCGAGTTCGACGCGGCGTTCGTAAAGTTCGCGAGCGGAGCGTTGGAACGCGGCCTCGGAGGCGGTCAACTCGGCGCCGATTTCCGCGTCGAAACCGCCTTCGCTCCCTTGACGGTTCGACGTCGCTTGACGGCGCCAAGCGTCCGGGGCGGTCGCGTTCGCGGAGTCGATAGCGACGGAATAACGGGTCGAATATTCGTTAACGGACGCGCTGCGGTGCCGAATCCATTGGCGCCAAACGTCCATCGGAACGCGAACTAAAATCTTAATTTCCGCCATTTCGAACGGCGTCGTGTGTCGGTGTCGCGCCAAGTAGCGGATGAGTTGGCGGTCGTCCGAAACGGAGCGGGTGCCGGCGCCGTAACTGACGCGGGCCGCTTGGGCGATCGCGGCGTCGTCGCCCATCGCGTCGACGAGCGCGACGAAGCCGTCGTTCAAAACGGGAAATTTTTGCCAACGGAGTTCTTCAAGCGCGGCGCGGTTCGACGACATCGGGGGCCTTTCCGGGAGTAAGGGGTTGAAATAGGGGAAATGGAGAAAATGGAGCGAGGGGCGCGTTTGCGGTAATTGGGCAAGCGGCGTCGTTTCGCTAAAAAACGGAGCGTCGCCGTTTGGTTGAAACGGGCGAATTGGGTAAACGGCGGCGTTTGCGTCGCCGTTTGGTTGAAACGGGTGAATTGGGCAAGCGGCGTCGTTTCGTTAAAACGGAGCGTCGCCGTTTGGTTGAAATGGTTAAAATAGGCAAATTGGGGAAGCGGCGGCGTTATTTTTCCGGCGTTTCCGGTTTTGAGGACGTTTTTTCGGCTTCCGGCGCGAATTGGTTAAGCGTTTCGAAAAACTTGTCGGCGGAGTAAAGGCCGCTCAACACGACCGGATTTTCCGGGTCGGCGGGGGAGAAAAACATCAGTTTCGGAACTTGCCGGGCGCCGGTCGCGTCGAGAAGTTCGTTGATCGCCAAGACGTCGGGCGTTTGCGCGTCTTGATTCGTCCAGTCGGCGGTCATCGTAACGACGCCGCGAGCGGAGAGCGCGTCGAGCGCCTCCGGAGTATGCAGAATCGTCTTTTCAAGGAACTTGCAATTGACGCACCAGTCGGCGGTGAAGTCGACGACGACGACTCGGCCCGCCGCGAGTTCGGCGTCGAGCGTCGCGCGGTCGAAGAGTCGCCAAGGCTTCTCTTTTTCGGCGGCCAAAAGACCGGCTTTTTCGGCGCGCTCGGCCCAACGAAGCATCTTCTTTTCGACCGCCGGGCGGAGCGTCGTTTTCAGCGGGTTGCCGGGGAAGTCGAACGAGCAAAGGACGACGGCGGCGACGACGAGCGCCGAAACGCTCCAACCGACCGCCTTTTTCTTGAACGCGTCCGGGCCGTATTCGAATTGGTTGCGCCCGACGTTCCAACAGGCGAACCAAATCGCGAAGAGGAGCGCGACCGTCGGGAGCTGATAGTCGAGCGGCGCCGAGTAAAGAATCCAAGCGACCGCGATCAGGAGGAAATAACCCATCGTCTTGCGGAACGTCTCCATCCAAGCGCCCGGTTTCGGGAAAAATTTCAGCAGTTCCGGGAACGCGCCCGCGAGCAAAAACGGCGACGACATCCCGAGCCCGATAACCAAGTAAACGACGACGACCAAAGCGGTTTCGCCGCCGCGCGCCGTTTCCGCCGCCCAGTCGAGCGTCGGACTCAAAAGCGGCGCGCCGCAGGGGATCGCGAGAAGCGTCGTAATGAGCCCCTTAAAGAACGCGCCGACGGAGCCCTCCTTCGACGTCAGCTCGTTCGACTTTTGACCGCCTAAAAACGCCGGCGCTTGCAGTTCCCAAAGCCCCATTAAGCTCAGCGCCAACGCGAAAACGATAACGCTCATCAAGATTTGGAAGAGGGCTCGGGTGAAGAGGAAACTCAGCCCGACGCTGGCGAACGCGAGCGCGAAAAAAACGACCGAAACGCCGAGCGTATACCAAACGTTCAACATAAACGCCTTCGAACGCTTTTGACCGGCTTGGTCGAAAAAGGACATAATCTTCAGCCCGATCACCGGCAAAACGCAAGGCGTCGCGTTCAAAATCAAGCCGCCCAAGAACGCGTAAAGGAGCAAAAGGGCGAAACGGCGCGACGCGAAACTCGTTTTTTCGGCGGGCGCGCCTGCGTCGGTTTTGACGGTTTTGCCGGTTTGAGCGGATTTAACGCCGGTCGCGACGGTCGCGTCGGCGACGACTTCCGTTTTCGACGCGTCGACGGCGGCGGAAGCGGAGACGAGTTTTTCGGCGGCGGCCCAAATCGGCGCGACGGCGCGAGTCGCGTCGAAAGCGGCGGAGAACTCGACGTTTTGCGGGAAGCAGGAACCGCCTTCGCCGTCGGAGCAAGCGAGCGCGGAAACTTTGCCGGTCGCCTTAAGGTCGGCGAGGAACGCGGCGACGTCGGCGGGCGCGGCGTCGGCGGCGACCGAAATCGGCGCGATCCAGTCGGCGGTTCCGGTCAACTCTTCGAGCTTAAAGCCGGTCGACTCGACGACTTTAAAGGGCGTCGCGAGGCGGAACGGGCCGACTTCGAAGGTCGGCGCGGCGTCGACCGAGATTTTCGTCGGGGAACCGCCGTCCCCTTGCGTCGGGGAGTAAATATGCCAACCGGTCGCGGCGGTCGTTTGCAACGTCAAAAAGCCGACGAGCTTGCGACCCGACGCGGCGAGTTCGGCGTCGAGCGCGGCGATTTCCGACGTCGGGGACGCGTCGTCGGCGACCGAAGCGGGAAGCGGAGCGATTTGCGCGGCGACCGAAAGGGGCGCGTTCGCGTCGGCGTTCGCGTCGCCGCCGAACGGGTTGGAAGCGAAGGGATCGTTGGCGAATGGATCGAGCAACGACGGCGCGACGAACGGGGAATCGCCGGACGGCGCGGCGGAAGCGTTCGCGTTCGCGTCGAGCGTTTCGACGGCGGCGTCTTGCGCGAATCCGGCGGCGCGGTCGAGAAGAACGGCGTTCGGGAGGAAGGTTCCGCTTCCCCAAATAAAGAAAAACGTCGCGAAAACGACGACGGCGCGCGTTAAGCGGAATGTCGACATTGGAATTCTCCGGCGTTGCGAAAAAACGTTGGCGTTTTGGAAATAGTTGACGTCGCGATAAACGTTCGAACGCGCCGCGGGGAAACGCGTTCGGCTTTTTGTCGTTTATTAATTAATAAAGGGGAAAAACGGCGTCGGCGAACCGGCTTTGAGCGGCGCCCGAAAAGCGGTCGGAACGGCGGCGCTCGGAGCGAACGGTCGCGGCGTTTGGCGAACGCGAACGCGCCGAGAGCGGGCGTCGGTCGAGCCCGACTTTTATTTTACCCGGGTCGGCGCGCTTGACAAGAAGGCGGAGCGGGCGAGGGGGAGCGGTTTTCGGAAGACGCGCCGTTCGGGCCGTTATTTTGCGAACGATCGGAAGAATCGGACGCAAAATCGACCGGAAACGAAGAGAGAACGGGTAAGGAGGAGCAAAAAAAGGAAAGAAGAACGGGGAAAGAAAACGCGCCGCGCTCGTCGGGAAGACGAGACGGCGCGGTCGGCGAAACGTCGGGGACAATCGGCGTTTCGGCGGACGTCGCGCCCGTTCGGGGACAATCGAACGGGCGAACGTCGGAAGTTGGGGAAAACCGGCGCGACTCGGCGATCAAGCGGCGGCTTCGCGTTCGATTTCTTGACGGAGTTGGAGCAAAATCGCGCGTTGGTTGCGGAGCGTTTCGAAGGCGCGTCGGGTGCGTTCGCCGAATTCGCGTTCCTTTTCGCCGAACTCGCGCTCTTTCGCGTCGAATTCTCGCTCTTTTTCGCCGAATTCGCGTTCTTTGAGGCCGAACGCGCGTTCCTTTTCGTCGAATTTGCGTTCTTTTTCGTCGATTTCGAGCGTTTTGGCGTCGATTTCGCGTTCTTTTTCGTTGATTTCGCGTTCTTTTTTGCCGAACGCGCGCTCTTTGGCGCCGAACGTTCGTTCGCGTTCGTCGATTTCGAGCGCTTTCGCGTCGAACTCGAGGACGCGGACGCTGAATTCGCGTTCCTTTTTGCCGATTTCGCGAGCGCGTTCGCCGAGCGTTCGCTCTTTGTCGCCGACTTCGCGGGTTTTCGAGTCGATTTCGAGCGTTTTGGCGTCGAGTTCGCGTTCTTTAACTTTAAGGGCGCGTTCGCGTTCGTCGACGAGGCGTTCTTTTTCGTCGAGTTCGAGTTCTTTCGCGTCGATTTCAATTTCGCGAGCGCCGCATTTGCGTTCTTTTTCGTCGATTTCGCGTTCGCGAGCGGTCAACGTTCGCTCTTTTTGCGCGACGGTTCGTTCTTTTTCGTCGAGTTCGAGCGCTTTCGCTTCCAGTTCGCGTTCGAAAATGTTGAGCGTTCTTTCTTTTTGAGCGGCGGCGCGTTCCTTTTCGTCGAGCGCTTCTTCTCGTTCTTGTTCGCGGACGTCGAATTCGCGCGCTTTGACGTTGAACGTTCGATCTTTTTGCGCGAAGGTTCGCTCTTTTGCGTCGAGCGTTTGCTCGCGTTCGGCGATTTCGAGTTCGCGGGTTTCAAGCGCGCGTTCGCGTTCGACGATTTTCAGCCCGAGCGACCGTTCGCGTTCGTCGAGCTTGGCGGCGCGTTCGCGTTCGGCGATTTCGAGTTCGCGAGCTTGACGGTCGAGCGTTCGCTCTTTCTCGGCGATTTCTCGTTCTTTCGCGTCGAGTTCGGTTCGCCGAGCGGCGACGCGACGTTGCGTTTCGGCGTTTTCAAGTTCCAAACGTTCGAGTTCGGCCGCTCGACCGTCGAGTTCGCAAGCCGTTCGCGTCAGTTCGTTCGTTTGCGCGTTTAATTGGCGTTCGCGTTCTTGAACTTCGAGCGCTTCCTCGGCGCAACGTCGAGCCGCCGCTTCGAGCCCGGCGACGCGAGCGTTCAAAACGCCGGAACGACGGTCGAGCGCCTCTTCGCGCTCTCGAAGCGAACGCGCCCATTTCTCCAAACGAGCTTGTTCCAACGCGATAAATTGTTCGTGCGTAACGACGGACGTTTCGAGCGGCTCGGTTTGCGGCGCGTCTTGGAGTTGCGACGACATAACGGCTCCTTTAAAATGCGAAAAACAGTTAAAATGGCGAAGGAAACGAAAAGTAAACGGAAGGAAGGCGAACGAATCGCGGCGAATTTAACGGTTGAAACAACAAGGTGAAAAGGAAAGGGGAAATAAACGACAAGGAAAAGGCAAGCCGGGTAAAACGCGAGAAAAGCGCAAAACGCGGCGAAAAAAGCGACAAGGCAAAGTCGGAAAGAAAGGCGCGACGTTCGAGGGGAACCGCGCGAACCTCCGACAATGTTGGTATCGGCGATCGACGCCGGAAAGTTTAGAAAAAGCCGGATAATCGTTAAAAAAGTTAAAAACGGAGCGCGCGTTTGGAAAAAAGGGCTGGACGTCGCGCCTTTTTTTTGTTATCTTTCCTCTCGACGACGTAAAACGGTCGACGGCGAAAGAAATTTCGGCGACGCGAGCGAAAAGCGTCGTTAACTAAAAAAACGAAATTTAAAAATTGAAACAACGCGACGTTCGCAAGGGAAAACTCGGGCGAACGTCGCCGAAAAGACGCGCGGCGAACGCCGAATAAGCCGAAGTGAAATAAATCGATTAGGCGAAATGAATCGAATAAACGGTTTAGATAAAATAAACGGAATAGACTAGATAATTGGGATAATCCGGCGCTGAGGAAAAAAGTTCGGCATCCGAACGTAAATAAGCGGAGAAAACGGCGCGTCGAACGAATAAATTAAGGAAATTTTCGACCCTGTTCGCCGAAAAAAAGCGCGACGGAGCGCGCCGAGCCGAACGGGAAGCGACGATACCAAGGAGGGGAAAACGATGGATTTTAATTTTTTCGAATGGATTCGCGAAGGCGTTAAACGGTCGGTGTTGATGGGCGTTTCGGACGCCGTCGAGCAAATGGGCGCGCCGCACGAACCGGAAGCCGCTCGCGACAAGATTATGGCGTTCCTGCAAAGCGAAGCGCCGGCGGAAACGTCGACGACGAGCAAACGCCGCGTCTCGTCGAGCGCGTCCGGTCAGCGCAAACTCGGTCGTTCGATCAGCGAAATTCATCCGACGAGCTGAAAATCGAAGATTGTCGCGAAAATACGTCGGCGTTTGAAAAAGTCGCCGAAAAACGTTGAAGTAAGGATTTAACGTTAAATTTAACGAGCGAACGTCGCGTTTTCCGAGCGTTTTGAGGGAACGTTTGGACGTCGCGTCGCGGAACGGGTTGCCGCGACGAAACGAAAGGGACGCGTCGAGCGGTCGCGTTCGACGTCGAAAAAGTACGAGGTTTCGACGGCGGGCGCGCCGAGAAAACGTCGACGGGGAAACTTGTCGGCGTTTTTTTATTTCTTGCGCGGCTTTACCGGCGTTGTTGCGAACGTCGGTTGGCGGTTTGGCGAAAATTTGACGGTTAGCGCGGCTTTACCGGCGTTGTTGCGAACGTCGGTTGGCGGTTTGGCGAAAAATTGACGGTTGGCGCGGCTTTAACGGCTGCGCGAGTTTTGCGGTCAACGTTCGCGACGAGTCGGAGGCGTTGCGTTTGGGTTGAGTTTAACGTTTAACGCGGTTGAGACGGCGCGAGTTCCGCGGCCAATGTTCGCAACGAGTCGGCGAGCGCGGCGAGCGGGAGCCCGACGATGTTTGACTCGGAGCCGTAAGTTAAGCGCAACCAATCGTTTCCGTCTTGGTAACCGAACGCGCCGGCTTTTCCTTCCCAAAGGCCGCTTTCGAGATAGGCCGCGAGCCGTTCTTCCGAAAGAGGCGCCATCCAAAGTCGCGAAATTTCGACGCGGCGCAAAACGCGGTCGCCCGGCGTCGTCCAAAGGCAAAGGCCGGTGCGCACTTCGTGTTCGGCGCCGCTCAACAGGCGGAGCATTCGCTCGGCGTCGGCGCGGTCGGCGGGCTTCCCTAAAATTTCGCCGTCGCAAACCGCGATCGAATCGCAAGAAATAACGACGAACGGCGCGTTCGACGGGCCGAAAATCGCGTCGATTTCTTGACGGAGCGCCGCCGTTTCGCTCGATTCGGAAGGATTGGGGGAATTGGGGGATTTGAGGGGATTGGGAGAGTTGGGAAAAACGGGGGAAGCGGGAAGCGCGGGCGAACTCGGCGTTTCGACGAGCGGGCGGAGGCGGCGGACGACGTCGCGCGCTTTGACGAACGCCAAGCGGTCGACGAGTTCCGACGGCGAAAGACCGTCGAGCGGTTCGCGTTCCTCGACGGCGTCGTCCGCGGGAAGAACGGCGAAGCGGTATCCGGCGGAGGTCAAAAGGGAACGACGGCGCGGAGAACGACTTCCCAAAACGAGTCGGAACGGGAGCGAAACGTCGGCGTCGGACGAGCGCGCCGCGCCTTGAAAGAGATCGAAATCGACGGACATATTGATTTTTGGGTTAAAAAATTAACGGCGAAAAGGAAAACCTGTTCGCCGTTGGAGAGTTGCTTTGAAGGTCGTCGGGCGCGCGATTATTCGGCGTCCGGTTCCGCGTCGGAGGCGGTTTCCGGTTCGGTCGGTTCCGCCGCTTCAAGCGTTTCGGGCGCTTCGACGACGTCGGTCGATTCCGGCGTTTCGGCGGTATCGCTCGTTTCCGGGCCTTCGACGACGTCGAACGTTTCCGGCGTCGACGCGAGCGGTTGCAAACTCGACGGCGCGAGCGCGAACGGCGGCAGGCCGAAATAGAAGGAATTTTCGGCGTTCGGCAGGTCGACCGGCGCCCGACTCCCGACGCGAAGAATCGCGAGAACGTGTCCCTTCGACGCGGCGACGGCGACCGGGTCGTAATTGTTTGGAACTTCGACCGTCAAGTCGGCGGTCGAGCGATCGGCGTCGGTCGGACGGGCGTTTTCGGAGTTTTCAAGGAAAACGACGCGCGTTACTAAGTTGCCTTGGAGCGCGAGTTCGAGATCGGCTTGCGGCAAGTCGATTTCGATCGGGAATTCCCATTCGCGACCGGCCGGCGGATTCAGGCGCCCGATCAGTTCGAGCGTCGGATAAAGGGCGCGGTCGGGGTTGAACGGAATATCGGTCAGTTGGAAGCGGTAAACGCGGCCCGGTTGGAGCGCGAACGCGTTGGCCAACCAAGGAAAACGCGCTTCCGTTTCGTCGATTTTGGCGTTGAAGACGTAACCGCCGGGCGCGGCGATTCCGGCGCGAACGCCTTGGGGAAGACGCCAAGCGACCGGTTGAGCTTGCGTAAGATCGGCGCCGCTCAAACGGTAAAAACTCGCGAGTTCGCCGGTCGGCAAGGACGGGCGATGAAGATAATGCGAACCGGCGGTTTGCGCGACGGCGAAACCGGCGTTAACGAGGACGGCGAACGCGACGATCGCGAACGACGAACGACGAACAAACGTCGAAAAAGTCGACGCGGCGCGTTGGAAAAGACGTTGGCGGCTCATTTTGGATTTTCTATTTTGAGGGTTCCGTCTTCAAAAGACTTCCAAGAAACAAAAACGCCGCGTCGCCGCGCGACGTCGCCGGTCGAAACGCGAACGCGCTCGACGCTCGAAGGTTCCGCAAGCCGAAAGGACGAGCGAAAGGGGAGCCCGAGTTTGCCGGTTCTAACGGTCGCGTAAAAAAGTCGGCGCGGCGTTTAACAACGCGTCGACAAAACGCCGAAAACGCGGTTAAACGTTTTCGGCGCGAAGTTGAAAAAGGAGGCGAAACGACTTAGTTGAAGTTGCTGCCGCCCCAGTTTTCGACGGACGGAATGCCGGTCGACGGATTCGGGCTGGCCGGTTCGATCAGCGTTTTCGGTTGTTCCGGAACCGGAACGGTCGGGAGTTCGGCCGGGACGGGGCCGTTGGCCGGGGTTCCGAAAGCCGGAGCGTTAACGCCGGAAATCGGGATTTGTTGCGACGGAATCGCGGAAAGAGTCGACGGATTGAAGGTCGAGCCTTGGAGCGAGAGGTCTTTGTTCCCGATTTGAACGACGGCGAGAATCGCGCCGCGGTTTTGCGCTTCGGCGATCGGGTCGGTTCCGGCCGGAAGTTGGGTGTTGACGATCGTGTCGACGCCGCCGACGAGCGCGAGGTTTTGGAATTGCGCCGACGGGAGGAAGATCACCTTCGTAACGAAGTTGCCGCTTTGAACTTGGTCGAAGTCGGCGTCGGTGAACTTCACCGGAATCGCGTTGTGATCGAGATAAGCCTTCGTGCGCGGCGTAACGGCGTTGATCGTCAGCGTCGGATAAAGGGTCAAATTCGGGCGGTTCGGGATGTTCGACAACTTCAAGCGGTAGCTGCGAGCCGTCGCGAAGTTTTGCAGACCCGGGCTGACGAGCGGCGCGGAAGCGAAATCGCCGATGGAGACGACGTCCCAATTAATGTTCATCCCGTCGGCGCCCTTGAAGAGAATTTGGGCGATTTCCGCTTGACGCGGTTGCGCGACGACGGCGGTTTGCAACGGCGCGACCGGAGCCGGGGCGGGCGCCGCGGAACGACCGATAAAACCGCCGCGGAACGGGCCGGCTCCGCAAGCGACGACGACGGTAAGCGCCAATAACAGTACTTTGCAACGCATCTGTTTTGTCTCCAATGTGAGGTCTGAGGGTCGAAGATTTTGCCCGACGCCCTTGGTTAAAGTTCGCGTCGTTCGACGAATCGCGTCGCGTTTCGAAACGGAGCGGAGAGCGGAGAACGCTCGCCGGAGGCGAAACGAAAAGCGGCGGCGACGAGACGAACGACTAACGACGCGCCGCGTTTCGAGCGGAACAAAGTCCGACGAAAACGGCGCTCGACGCCGGAAAAGTCTCCGATCGACGACGGGCGGACGTTAAAAATCGACGCATCGGTAAAATTTTTAACGAATTTCTTTTGGTTTATCGGAAGACCGCGCGGGTCTTCGACGGTATTTTTAAGGAAAACTGAGATTTTGCGAAAAAAACGGTAGCGCAAAATCGTTATATTTGGTACAATGCGCTGCGACGGCTTCGCGCGGCGCAAGTTTACACCGAATAATTTTTATTATAATTCGACAGTTGAAATTTTTCAAGGAAAAACCTTGCGTTTCTCGGCAAGAACCGCGAACGTCCGTCGCTAAAATACGTTCGACGCTCATTAAACATACGAACGTTAAATTGCGCGCGATTCTTGCGAACCGCGCGACGGTTCGAGTCGATATTTTGCGCAAAAACGCGTCGAACGAATTTTAAGGAAAAAAAGGAACGACGGGGGGAAGGCGGCGATGAGCGGCGGAAGTTGGAGGAGGAACGCGGCGAAGCTCGGACTTTGGATTTTCGGCGCGGCGGCGTCGGCTTGCGTCGCGACGTTTTCGTTCGAGCGAACGTTGAGCGAGGTCGCGGGCGCGAGGGAGGCGGGCGTCGAGGCGGACGTTCGCGGCGCGTCGCCGTCGCCGTCGGAGCGTCTTTTGCGCGAGGCGATCGTTCGGCTCGAGGGGTTGCGTTCGGCGTCGGCGGACTTAGATTTTGAGGCGCGACTTTTTGGCGAGCGGTATTTTGGGCGCGGACGGTACGAGGAGACGAGCGAAGCGAGTTCGGCGGCGGACGCGTCGCGGCGTTCGGCGTTGGAGAACGTTCGGTATCGATTGCGAGCGTCGATCGCTCGAGGGAGCGCGAAGGAGGCGCGCGACGACGGCGAGGAGAACGTGTTGGAGATCGTTTGCGACTGCGACCGGCAGGCGCTTTGGACGTATTCGTCGGTGGAGGGGACGAAAACGTTGACTCGAATCGACGTCGCGGAGCTGTCGAACGGTTTGGCGAGTTTGAGTCCGGGGGAGTTGGCGGCGGTCGGCGTCGAGGGGCCCTGCGCGATGAACGGGCTGCCGGGGCTCGGCGGTTTGGCCGGGACGTTGCGGCGGTTGTCGGCGGTTTATCGTTTCGAACCTCGCGTCGAAAAGGCGCCGCCGTTCAAGGGGACGGAGGTCGTCAAGATAACGGGGCGGGCGCGCCGAGCCTTTTGGGACGCGTCGAAACGGAGTTTAGGCGTCGACAAGCTCGAACCTTATTTGAGCGAAAATTTGCCGGGAAACGTCGAAATTTATTTGGGCGCCGATTGGCCTTTTCCGTACAAGATCGTCTATTTTTCGCTCGCGGAGAACGAGGAAAAGACGCGCAACGACGTTTTTACCGTCGAGTATTCGTCGGTGGTGCGGAACGACGCGACGATTCGTCCGGAAAACTTTAATTATAATCAACCGCAAATTACTTTTGAGCGCGTAACGTCGAAATATGTTGAAAGTTTGATTTCCGACGCTGAATAACGCGTCGCGGTAGAGAAAATTAACAAAGGCGCGTTAAACGGCGTCGGGAATACGGACGGCGTCCGTCGTTCATTGATATTAATGGACGGCGCCCGGCGCCCGGCGTTCGTTAATATTAAAGGGGCGACCGGAAACGTCGTTAAGGAAAACGGTAAAAGTCGACGAGAAGGTCGACGAGAATCGAAAGTTGATGAATTCGGTAAATTTAATAAATTAGATAAAATTGAATAAGTTAACAGGGTTGACAAAATCGGTAAAATCGATAAAAACGAAAGCGAAACGAGGACGAGGAGAACGATGGCGAATAAAGCGGGCGCGAATTCCGTTTTGAAGATTTTGGAGATGAAAAAACGCGGCGAGAAGATCGCCGTCGTTACCGCTTACGACTACCCGACGGCGCGAATTGCCGACGCGGCGGGACTCGATATGCTTCTCGTCGGCGATTCGTTGGCGACCGTCGTCCAAGGGCGACCGACGACGTTGGGGGCGACGCTCGACCAAATGATCTATCACGCGGAGGCGGTCGCGCGGGCGGCGGAGCGGGCGTTGGTCGTCGTCGACGTTCCGTTTCCTTATTGCCAACTCGGGCCGGACGAAGCGGTTCGGGCTTGCGCTCGGATTTTGAAGGAGACGGAGGCGACGGCGGTCAAGATCGAAGGCGGCGCGTCGCGAGCGGCGACGGTGCGCGCGGTCGTCGACGCCGGGATTCCGGTCGTCGGGCATTGCGGGCTCGTTCCGCAAAGCGTCAAGGCGCTCGGCGGATACAAGGTGCAGCGCGATTGGGATCAACTCCTCGAAGATACGACGGCGATTCAGGAAGCCGGGGCGTTCGCGGTCGTTTTGGAGTGCGTCGAGCGGGAACACGCGGCGGAGCTGTCGAAGCGGCTGACGATTCCGACGATCGGGATCGGCTCCGGCGTCGGGTGCGACGGACAGGTGCTGGTTTTTCACGACCTGTTTAATTTTTCGGAAAAAGACCCGAGCGCGACGCCGAAACACGCGCGGGTTTACCGCGATTTGGGCGGCTTGATCGGCGAAGGGTTCCGCGAATACGTCGCCGACGTGAAAGAAGGGCGTTTTCCGGGGGACGCGGAGTCGTTCGGCGCGAAAAAATGAGCGAAAAGAACGAGAGAGCGCGGCGTTCGGGAACGGGCGACGCGCTTTCCGTCATTAATAATAAGGGCGACGCGTTCGGAACGGCGTATAATATTAACGGCGAACAACGGCGAACAACGGCGAACAACGGCGAACAACGGCGAACAACGGCGAACGTCGGTTGTGAAACGCCGCGACGCGTCGGAAAATGAAAATTGGCGCGGTTGTTGAAAAAGGCGGCGGAGTCGATTAAAATTTGATTTTGTTTCCGGCGCAAAAATCGAGTTGGCGCCGAAAAAACGTTTTTGAGTCAAAATTGACGGTTGAGCGCGAAATTCGAACGGCGTCGAGGCGCGACGTCGGCGCCGGCAATGAGGAAATAAGCGGATTGGAGGAAATATGCGGATTGACGAGGCGGAAATCGGTTCTTACGGCGAGTCGACGAAACGCTATTTCGACTTTGCCGGGCGCAATTTTTGGTTGGCGTTCGGCCCGAACGAGGCCGGAAAATCGACTTTTTTGGAATTTGTTCGCAATCTTCTTTTCGACGTTCCGCCCGGCGGCGGGGAGCGTTTCTTTTCCGGAGTCGGCGCGACGACGTTGAGCGGCGCGGCGACTTTTCGGCTCGACGACGGACGGCTCGGACGACTTGAGCGGAGTTGGAAACTCGGCGAGACGCGGCGACGGTCGACTTTTGCGGCGACGTTGCGCGATTCGGCGACCGGCGTCGACGCTCCGCTCGACGAGCCGGCGTTTTATTCCCTTTTGAACGGCGCGAATCGGCGGTTTTTCGCGTCGTATTTCGGGTTTTCTTACGAAGATTTGGCGCAAGGGGAAAAGTTGCTGGCGGAAAGCGGGCTTTCGGAGCTGATTTACGGGATCGGACTCGGCGGCGCGAACCTCTTCAACGAAACGAAAAAATCGTTAAAAAAGGAACTCGACGCGTTTTTCAACGCCGATTCGCGAGCGTCGAAACCGAAAATCAACGCGGCGGTTCGGCGCTTGACCGAACTCGACAAAGAGCGCAAAAAGGCGGCGCCGTCGACGCGGGAGTACGTCGAGGCGACGAAGGAACGGGCGAAACTCGCGCAAGAGTTGGAGACGATTCGGGAACGTCGGCGCGCCAACGACGAACGGCGGCGGTATTGGGAACGGTTGAAAAACGCTCGAAAACGATTCGAGGAGGCGGAGGCGGCGGAACGCGACGCGGCGGCGTTTCTCGCGGCGTCTCTTTTTACTCCGGAGCGTTTGGCGGCGTTTCCGAGCGGCGGCGCGTCCGAGTGGAGCGCGCTCGACGAGACGAACGAACGTTTGCAAGCGGAGTTGGCGGAGTTGAACGAACGCTTGGACGCGACGCGAACCCGATTGGGGCGAATCGAGTTGCGACCGGCGTTCGTCGCCGAAAAGGCGCGGATTCAACGAGCGTTCCGGCGAGTCGAGGAGATCGCGCGGGAGCGGGACGCGGCGCCGCTCGAAGAGGCGCGACTTCGGCGCGAAGCGGAGGCGTTGGAGCGTCGCGCTTGGGAGGCGGGCGTCGAGCCGAGCCGACTTTGGGACGTCGCGACGGGCGCCGACGTCGCGTTGGAAAAGACGCTCGAACGAGCGCGACGGGGCGCCGAAGAGGAGCGCAAGATCGCCGAAGAAACGCGAACCGCGGCGAAAATGCGGCGCGACCGACTCGACGAACTCGACGAGATCGATCGGGAAGCGGAGGCGGCCGTTGCGCGTCGCGTCGAGGAGTTCGGCGAACGAAACCGGAGCGCCGACGTCGCCGATTATCGTCGGGTCGAGGGGGCGTTCGGCGCGTTGCGGGGCGCGCTCGACCGTTGGGCGAAAGAGGCGCCGACGCTCGACGCCGCTTGTCGCGAAGAGACGGAAACGGCGCGGCGGCTGATCGCGGCGGCGTTTGAAAGAACGTCGGAAGAAACGACGGAAACGGCGGAAACAACGACCGGCCCGACGATAATCGGCGAGTTCGGCGATTTTGCGGCGAATTTAGCGATTTTAACGACCGCCGACGCGCCGCTCGAAGCGACGTTGGAGGAATTGGAACGGACGAACGCCGCGGCGGAGAAGGAAATCGACGCGGCGCGAGGCGAAAGTCGCCGACTTGCCGAGGAGTTGGCGCGGCTCGACGAGCGGTTGAACGCGTCGAACGATTGGGAAGCGTCGGCGGAAGAGTTGGCGCGCTTGCGTCGCGAACGGGACGAACGCTGGCGGGCGTTGAAATCGCGCTGGTTGGGGAAAAAGACGGAGATTGCGGAGAACGGAGAAAGCGGAGAAGACGGCGAGAATGGGGAAGGCGACGCGGTCGCCGCGTTTGAGCGGATTTTGACCGCCGCCGACGCGGTCGCCGATTACCGTTGCGAAAACGCGAAATCGTTGGCCGAATGGGAGGCGGCGCGGGCCGAGCGAGCGCGCAAAGCGGAGGCGGCGGAGGCGGTCGCCGAGCGGACGCGTCGCGCCGAAACGGCGGCGGAGGAAGCGCGGCGCCGGGCGGTCGAGCTTTGGCGGCGCGCGGGGATTCCGGCGCGGAGCGATTTTTCGTTGGCCGAAGGGCGAGAATGGCGGGGCCTTTGGAACGATTGGCGAGCGGCGCGTCGGGAGACGGCGCGACGGGCGGACGATTGGCGTTCCGAGGCGCGGCGTTTGAGGAACGCGTTGCGAGAAACGTTCGAGACGGCGGCGCGTTGGCTCGACGGGAACGGAGAAACGATCGAATGGGAAGAATTAAACGGTTTTAAGGGGATTAAGGGGGGCGGAGGATTGGCCCAAATCGGCGAAAACGGCGAATTTAACGGCGGAAACGCGGCAAACGGCGCGGAAAACGACGTTGAAACGAGCGATTGGGAGAATTGGGACGGTTTGGGTGTTTGGAGAGATTGGGAAGGATTGAGCGGTTGCGGCGAAGGGGCGAAGAGAGCGTTTGAAAGGAACGCCGAGCGGACGGCGTCGGCGGCGCGGCGCGTCGAACGGCTGTTAGAGCGAGCGCGGGGGCGGATCGAACGTTGGCTCGACGACGAACGAGCCGCGGAGGAACGAGCGCGTCGACGGGCGGAGGCGGAGACGAAAATTAGACGTTTCGAACTTAACGAACGGGCGGCGGCGGAAGCGGAAGCCGAGTTGGCGGCGCGTCGTCGGGCGCTTTGCGTCGAAGCGGCGAGCGAAGCAAGGGGAAACGCGGCGTTTGCGACGAATCGGGGCGATTTAACGGTCGGGGGGACTGCGTCGAATGCGGAGGACGCGGCGGCGAAAAATGGGGAAAAGGCGAAGGACGGCGAGAATTTGCCGGCCGTCGCGGCGCGTTCCTTCGCCGAGTTGGCCGAAACGTTGGAAAAGCGGGCGGCGTTGCGCGTCGAAGCGGGGCGAATCGTCGAGGCGCGGCGAGCGTTGGACGAACGAAAGGCGCGGTTGGCGGAGTTCGACGCGGAGTGCGAAGCGTTGGCGGCGTCGCTCGGCGTCGAAACGGCGGCGGACGGTCGAACGCGAACCGAAGACGCGGTCGTCCTTTGGGCCGACCGACTTCAAGACGCGTTGGGCGCCGAGAAAGATTGGCGGAACGAAACGCGAAATCGGGACGAAGCGACCGCTCGTATCGGCGCGAAAACGAAAGCGATCGCCGCGAACGACGAGCGAAAACGAAAGTTGCTCGAAGCGGCGGGGGCGACGAGCGACGCCGAATTTTTGCGCGTCGCGGAAGCGGCGGAAGAAGCGCGGCGTTTGAACGAACGTCGCGACGGAGCGGTCGAACTCTTGCGAGCCGTCTTTGAGGAATGCGACGACGACGAGTTCGAACGCCGGCTCGAAGCGTTGCGCGACGCCGAAAGCGACGAGCCGGAGACGCGGTTGGCCGAACTCGAAGCGGAAGAAGCGACGCTCGAAGCGGACGTTAAACGGTTGGAAGCGCAAGAAGTGGAAATTCGCGCGAAAATCCGGGCCGCCGAGGAAAAAGAGGGCGCGTCGCGATTTTCCGTCGAACGCGAGTCGGCGTTGAGCGAGTTGCGCGAGGCGGTCGAACTTTACGCGCCGCGGCTTTTGGCGTTTCAAGCGTTGGAAAACTCGCTCCGGCGTTGCGAAGAAGAAAAACGTCCGCAAATCTTGTCCGACGCGGAGGAAATTTTTGGGCGGCTGACGGCGGGACGGTATACTCGAATCGTCGCGAACGTCGGAGACGGTTCGTTCAAGGCGGTTCAACGGGACGGCGTCGCGAAAACGCCCCGAGAATTGAGTTCCGGGACGCGCGAACAACTGTATTTAGCGTTGCGGTTGGCGCATATCCGCAAATATTGCGAAAACGCGGAGTCGTTGCCGCTCTTAACGGACGACGCGTTCGTCAATTTCGACGACGCGCGTTCCGAAGAAGCGTTGCGAGTCTTGGCGGAATTTGCGGAAGATAGGCAAGTTATTTTGCTGACGTGTCGCGAGTCGACGCGGGCGGCGTTTGAAAAAATCGTCGGGACGGACGCGGTCGCGTCGTTGACGCCGAAGCGTTTCGGCGATTAACGGAAAGGCGAGTCGAGCGGCGAACGTAAAATGGCGAAGAAGGGCAAACAAACGGGACTTTTAAGGCGGCGAGACGGCGGCGCGAGCGCGGTTCGACGTTGGCGCGTCGCGGCGTTGGCGAGTTTGGCGTCGGCGAGTTTGGCGTCGGCGACGTCGACCGTAAATGCGGAAGATTGGGCAAACTTTGCGGGGGGCGATGGGAGCGCGGCGTTGGAGGAAGCGTTTTTCGAGACGCTCGACCGTTGCGAATCGCCCCTTTTGGTCGAACGG
Organism: Thermoguttaceae bacterium; assembly: GCA_017436025.1. Classification (GTDB taxonomy): domain Bacteria; phylum Planctomycetota; class Planctomycetia; order Pirellulales; family Thermoguttaceae; genus RUG369. The sequence continues at coordinate 4,353 of JAFSDX010000103.1, read as the reverse complement.
AACGAGGCGGAAGACGCGCTCTTTGAGCGTTTTGCGGGTTTTGAGTCGATTTGGCAAGATCGGCGGTTTTTGACGAACGGAGAGGTTGGAGCGGAGGCGCGGCAACGTTTTGAACTCGCCGAAGCGCGGTATCGCGAAAAAGCGTTCGAGGAATGCGTCGAAACGTTTGAAACGACCTGGGAAACGTTCGCGCCGGAGCCGGAAGAAGGACAAAAACGGGACGCCGAGGAAAAAAACGACGAGCGAACTGAGAGAAAAGGGGGAAAGGAAGCGGATAGCGAAATTGGCGAAGACGGTAAAGACGGCGGAACCGGCGAAGTTGGGGGAAATGGCGAAGTTTTGCGGGGGCGCGTCCGCTTGCGTTGGAAGAAGCCGTTGCGAATCGTTTACCTGACGCCCGATTGGAGCGCGTTCGAGCGGCGCGACTTCGACGGGAATCGTTGGCGACCAAGCGGGCGTTTTTCGGCGCCGGAACTTGCGCCGGAGTTCGACGCGTCGGAGTTGACGCTCGAAACGACTTGGGAACGCGTCGAAGAGGCGAAAGGAACGGCGCCGGAAAGAGAAAATGGCGAAAATAAGGAAGACGGGGGAAATCGCGGAGGCGAAGCGCGCATTGTCGGCGTTTGGGAAGGATTGATCGGCGGCGATTTTCGCGTTTGGACGTTGCCGCTCGGGCGAGTTGCGATTGAAAATGCGACGGATAACGAAAATAAGCAAGATGCGCAAGTAGGAGAAACAGCGCAGGATGGACGGGGTTGGCGAGAAAGGGAAGACGAACGGGAACGAGAAAGGCGCAACGCGGCGGCGGACGTCGACGTTGATTTTCCGAGTGTTTTTCAAAGCGGGGACGCGGTCGCGACCGTCGGCGAAACGACGATTAAAGAGAACGGCGAGACGACGGCGCGCGTTCGTTTCGACTTTGCGGAGGCGTTCGACGCGTTCGATTCGCATCGAGTTTGGTGCGATAAAGACGATTTTGCGCTGGTAATCGACGTAAAAAACGAAAAATCGAATTTTGATTCCGTTCTAGGTCTTGGGGAAGAAATCAACGCGCCGCGAAAGAAAGCGAGCGAAGGCGAAGAAGGCGAAACGGGCGAAACGGGCGAAACAGGCGAAACAGGCGAAACAGGCGAAACAGGCGAAACAGGCGAAACAGGCGAAACAGGCGAAACAGGCGAAACGGGCGAAACGGGCGAAACGGGCGAAACGGGCGAAACGGGCGAAACGGGCGAAACGGGCGAAACGGGCGAAACGGGCGAAACGGGCGAAACGGGAGAAGCGGGAGGGGGGCGTTGGGCGGCGATTCGATTGCGCGTTTGCGAACGTTCGGCGAACGGCGCGCTTTTTGAACTTGATTTTCCGAACGACGCGGCGCTTCGCAAGGCGGTCGCGCAAGGCCGGGCGCGGCTCGCTTGCCGGATTCCGCGTTTCTTTTTTTGGACGCGTTTCGAGGTCGCGGGGATTGAAAAAAGGAGCGACGGCGGGGAGTTTGACGATTATAACGATAAGGCTGAATCCAGCGCGCTTAAAATGGGGAATAAATAATTGGTTGTTTTTTAATAAAGCGTTGATATTAAAGTTGCTGTTGCGGTAATCGACGGCGGGGAGTTTGACGAAGATAACGGTAAAATTGAAGACGGCGCGCTTAAAAGGGGGAATAAATAATCGGCTGTCTTTCAATAAAACATTGAAATTTAGGTTGCCGTTGCGATAAACGTCGGCGTGTAAAGCGCTCGGCGTTTTTTTATTTCTTGACGAAAAATTTTGAGGGGTAAAAGTTGCTTTTTGGCGCCGTTCGAGTCGACGCGTCGTCTTGAAAGGCGTATACCGAAACGTAAAGTGAAAAACGTCTTGATTTTGGGCGTTTAAATTCTTTGACGTCAAGATAAGGAGAATAAGCGAAATGCGGGGAATAGGGAAGAGGCGAGCGGGCGTTTGGGGTGGGACGGCGGCTCTGTGCGGCGTTTTTTTGTCGGGAACGTTCGGCGATATTTTGGCGGCAAAAGTTAAAATAGAGGAGCTGGGTAAAAGAGAAGAGATTGAGAAAAAGGAGACCGGCGAACGGACGAACGCTTGGTTGGAGAAAAGCGCGAAGATTCTAACGATTCCGGCGGCGGAAACGCGGTCGAGCGTTCGCGAGTTGCGACCCGGCGATATTTTGGCGGCAAAAGTTAAAATAGAGAAGAAGAAGGAAAGAGGAAGGAACGAAAAAAAGGAGACCGGCGAACGGACGAACGCTTGGTTGGAGAAAAGCGCGAAGATTTTAACGATTCCGGCGGCGGAAACGCGGTCGAGCGTTCGCGAGTTGCGGCCCGGCGATATTTTGGCGGCGCGTTGGGAAGACGAGGAGCGGAACGGAACGCCCGGTTTTTGGAATCATCTTGCGATCGTCGGAGCGGACGGAACTTGCGTCGTCGAAGCGCAAAAATCGGCGGACGGCGTCGTAACGGCGTCGATAAACGATTTTTTAGCTCGATATTCCGAAATCGTTGTTTTTCGGTTTTTCGACGCAAAAACGGCGCGCCAAGCGGCGAGCTTTGCCGAAAAAAGGGTTGCGGTTGTCGCGGTTGAAACGATTTTAACGCCGTCTTGGCCTTCGTCTTCGAAGAGAGGGGAGGAAAAACGGGAAGTTGGGGAAGTTTGGGCGAAAAAGGGGGGCGAACAAAGGGGGCCGCGTTATTCTTGGAGCGCGTCGTTGGCGCCGATGTTGCGGAACGACGCGACGGCGGAAAATTGCGTTTCGTTGGTTCGGCGAGCGTTTTGGGAGGCGACGGGCGTCGATTATCGCTGGAAAACGCCCGACGATTTGGCGCGTTGGGATAAATCGGGCGATTTCGCGAAAATAGGACGGTTTTAAGGGGAGAAGTCTAAGAAAAAGGGAATAAAAATTGAATTTTAGTGAAAATTAGTAAAAGCGAACAGATGTAAAGCGTCCCGTTTCGAAAAGGAAACGGGACGTTTTTTAAGCGAAAACGAGGGGAATTTGACGGCTAAACGAGCGTTAAATTCGATTTTACCGTTAAATCCAGTCGAGACCGATATCGAGGACGCGCGCCGAGTGAGTGATCGCGCCGACGCTGATTCGCTCGACGCCCGATTCCGCCTTGGCGCGAACCGTTTCGAGGTTGACGCCGCCCGACGCTTCGAGTTCCGCCGTCGAACCGGACGCGTCGCGCATCGCGACCGCTTCGCGCATCGTTTCCGGCGACATATTGTCGAGAAGAACGACGTCCGGATTTTCCGGCAAGACCAGCGCGAGTTGTTCGAGCGAGTCGACTTCGATCTCGAGCATCGGCGTGTTTTCCGTTCCGAAGCGCGTTTCGAGGTACTGGCGGGCGCGACGAACCGCTTCGCCCGGGCCGAAGTCGGTAATGCCGCCAAACGCTAAGTGATTGTCTTTGATGAGGATAGCGTCGTAAAGACCGCTGCGGTGGTTGCGCGCGCCGCCGCAGCGAACGGCGTATTTTTCGAGACGGCGCCAACCGAGCGTCGTTTTGCGGGTGTCGTAAACGTTCGCGTTCAAACCGGCGATCGCGTCGACGTAACGACGGGCCGCGGTCGCGACGCCGGAAAGTCGACCGACGAGGTTGAGAAGGAGACGCTCCGCCGTCAACATCGAAAGAGTCGGGCCGGAAATGACGCCGAGACGGTCGCCGCGCTCGACGGAAGTTCCGTCGTCGACGCAACCTTCCCAATTTAACCGCTCGTCGACCATTTTAATAAGGCGTTCGGCGAAAACGAGACCGGCGACGACGCCCGTTTCCCGAGCGACGACCGCGGCGCGACCCGGAACGTCGTCCGGAATCAACGCGAGACTCGTTAGGTCGCCGTCCGTTTGCGAGTCTTCGCGAATCGCGATCGCGATCAACGCCTCCATATCGCGGCTCAAATCTTCGTTGTAAACCGTTTGATTAAAATCTTTTTTTTCCGGGGCCATTTTTCGACTCGCGAACGGGAAAGAGGGAAGGAGGACGCGTCGGAAGCGTTAAAATGCGAAAGACGCGTAAAATAAGAGGGCGAACGGACGCTCGAAATCGACGACGCCGAGGAAGAACGTTCGACGCGAACACAAAAAAACCGCTCCTAAGAGCGGTTAAATGACCCCAACGGGAATCGAACCCGTATCGCGGCCTTGAAAGGGCCGTGTCCTAACCGTTAAACGATGGGGCCTTAGGAGTTTTTAATAAGTCGGCGTTTTTCACTTTCGCGGCGTCGGAACCAAGGCTTCGCGAATCAATCGCCAATACCAAAGGTTGTTCGCAACGAAAAAATCGGAAAACGTCGAATGACCCCAACGGGAATCGAACCCGTATCGCGGCCTTGAAAGGGCCGTGTCCTAACCGTTAAACGATG